>NZ_CP022957.1:2575625-2900000 GCF_002269385.1 Maribacter cobaltidurans | reverse complement strand
GGTCTCTCAGGAGTATTTAGCCTTGGCGGATGGTCCCGCCGGATTCATACAGGGTTTCACGTGCCCCGCACTACTCAGGATACCACTATCTAAATGCTCTTTGCCTATACCGGGCTATCACCGTCTATGGCCGCTCTTTCCAAAGCGTTCTAGTTCATCACATCTCGAACAGCGTGGTCCTACAACCCCGTTATTGCCGAAACAACAACGGTTTGGGCTAATCCGGTTTCGCTCGCCGCTACTACCGGAATCACTTTTGTTTTCTCCTCCTCCGGCTACTTAGATGTTTCAGTTCACCGGGTTTGCTTGCCTTACGGCATGACATGTCTTCAACATGCCGGGTTGCCCCATTCGGATATCCGCGGATCATATCGTGTGTGCCGATCCCCGCAGCTTTTCGCAGCTTATCACGTCCTTCGTCGCCTCTGAGAGCCTAGGCATTCCCCATACGCCCTTTTCCAGCTTGTCGCCTTTCCTTTTGTTCTATTCTATTCGTACTCTTTACTTTATTATAAAGATTCGTGTTTCTTTCTTTTTAGGTATATACACTTGGCAAAAACCAAATGTATTCCCTGTTCCAATATGTCAATGAACTTATGCCCGATAAGGGCCTGGTGGAGAATATCGGAGTCGAACCGATGACCTCCTGCGTGCAAGGCAGGCGCTCTAGCCAGCTGAGCTAATCCCCCATATACTAGCAGTTAGCATATAGTAGTCAGTAGTCAGTACCTCCAACTACTACTCAACTTCTAGAATTTCCTTCAATATTTCGATCTCAATGAACGTTGGCCCTCTCGGGGCAATGTAGTCCCAGGCAGACTTATTTCGACTGCGCTCAGCACAGGCTTCTCGTCGGACCTTTGGCCTACTTTGTAGTCCCAGGCAGACTCGAACTGCCGACCTCTACATTATCAGTGTAGCGCTCTAACCAGCTGAGCTATGGGACTGTCCCTACTTCAACGCCCATGGGGCGCGTCCGTATTTGTTATATATCATGATTGCGGAGAACCTCGTAAAGAAAAACAAAAACATAAATCGAAAAAACGGGACCGAAGGACTTTCGAAAGCCGTCGGGGACTATCCCTTAAAGGGACAATCTCTAGAAAGGAGGTGTTCCAGCCGCACCTTCCGGTACGGCTACCTTGTTACGACTTAGCCCTAGTTACCGATCTTGCCCTAGGCCGCTCCTTGCGGTGACGGACTTCAGGCACTCCCGGCTTCCATGGCTTGACGGGCGGTGTGTACAAGGCCCGGGAACGTATTCACCGGATCATGGCTGATATCCGATTACTAGCGATTCCAGCTTCACGGGGTCGAGTTGCAGACCCCGATCCGAACTGTGACAGGTTTTGTAGATTCGCTCCGCCTTGCGACGTGGCTGCTCTCTGTACCTGCCATTGTAGCACGTGTGTGGCCCAGGACGTAAGGGCCGTGATGATTTGACGTCATCCCCACCTTCCTCGCGGTTTGCACCGGCAGTCCCGTTAGAGTCCCCATCTTGACATGCTGGCAACTAACGGTAGGGGTTGCGCTCGTTATAGGACTTAACCTGACACCTCACGGCACGAGCTGACGACAACCATGCAGCACCTTGCAAATTGCCCGAAGGAAAAGGTGTCTCCACCCCTGTCAATATGCATTTAAGCCCTGGTAAGGTTCCTCGCGTATCATCGAATTAAACCACATGCTCCACCGCTTGTGCGGGCCCCCGTCAATTCCTTTGAGTTTCATTCTTGCGAACGTACTCCCCAGGTGGGATACTTATCACTTTCGCTTGGCCGCCCAGGCCTCAAGGACCCGGACAGCTAGTATCCATCGTTTACGGCGTGGACTACCAGGGTATCTAATCCTGTTCGCTCCCCACGCTTTCGTCCATCAGCGTCAGTATATGGTTAGTCACCTGCCTTCGCAATCGGTGTTCTATGTGATATCTATGCATTTCACCGCTACACCACATATTCCGGCAACTTCACCATAACTCAAGACCGGCAGTATCAAAGGCAATTCTATAGTTGAGCTACAGACTTTCACCCCTGACTTACCGGCCCGCCTACGGACCCTTTAAACCCAATAATTCCGGATAACGCTCGGACCCTCCGTATTACCGCGGCTGCTGGCACGGAGTTAGCCGGTCCTTATTCTTACGGTACCGTCAGTGGGGCACACGTGCCCCTTTTTCTTCCCGTATAAAAGCAGTTTACTACCCATAGGGCATTCTTCCTGCACGCGGCATGGCTGGATCAGGCCCTCGCCCATTGTCCAATATTCCTCACTGCTGCCTCCCGTAGGAGTCTGGTCCGTGTCTCAGTACCAGTGTGGGGGATCCCCCTCTCAGGGCCCCTACCCATCGTAGCCTTGGTAAGCCGTTACCTTACCAACCAGCTAATGGGACGCATGGCCATCTTCTACCGCCCGAAGGCTTTAACCACATCCCGATGCCGGGTCGTGGTACCACGGGGCATTAATCCAAGTTTCCCTGGGCTATTCCCCTGTAAAAGGCAGGTTCCATACGCGGTGCGCACCCGTGCGCCGGTCGTCAGCGGAGCAAGCTCCCTGTTACCCCTCGACTTGCATGTGTTAGGCCTGCCGCTAGCGTTCATCCTGAGCCAGGATCAA
This sequence comes from Maribacter cobaltidurans, assembly GCF_002269385.1. Classification (NCBI taxonomy): domain Bacteria; kingdom Pseudomonadati; phylum Bacteroidota; class Flavobacteriia; order Flavobacteriales; family Flavobacteriaceae; genus Maribacter; species Maribacter cobaltidurans. Next base: position 2,897,384 of record NZ_CP022957.1, on the reverse strand, counting down.
ACTCTTCATCGTTGTTCTTTATATACTCGTCCCAACGACTCCCGAAATTGTTCCCCGGCCCCGATTCTCTCGATCTAATTCTTTATGTTTCTCTACCACCACATTCCCTATTTCGGAATGCGGCTCTCTCCACAATATTTCAATGAACTCCAATCCGGAAATCCCCACAAGGCCTCCGCCCCGTTTCCCTTTCCTTCACCCTAGGTATTCCCCTAAGCGGGTGCAAATATACGCACCGTTTTCGATTCTACAATAGTTAAACCGAAAAAAAATTAAATTAATTTATAACCTGTTGTTTTTCAGATACTTTAAAATGGAAAAAAGTGGAAAAACACCCATAAAAAGGGTAAATACTTGTAAATCAATTTGGTATTATATCATCCTTCAAATGAGGGAAACATCAATTGCCTATATCACAGTACTTTAAAAATGAATAAAAATCAAGAAAAGAAATTCCAAACAAGACCAAATCGTATCACAAAATCCCTATATGGATAATTTGGGGCAGCATAATAATTATATCCACTGAAGGAAGAATTAAAATGTTCTGCCTTTAAAAATATTCTTGTTTGCTGAATGCGTGCGTTAATAAAGAAATCCAACAACGGAAAACCACCAAGCTCTTCCGTCTCTTGTACAAAAAATTCACCAAGAACAGGGTTATACCCATTCATATTATACTTAGTAAAGTATTTTAAGGTGACACCTGTTTGCAAATACATGGCTTTTTTAAATACATCTGAAGAGAAATAAAGTGTATTTCTAGTGACCAATTGGGGGACATTAAACACATTGGATTCCTGAGACACCGTTTGGTACATTAACGTGTTGTTCAATGCAAACTTTCCTAATCTGAACTCCTTGGCGTACTTTAACTTTAAATAAGAAATGCCCGTATCTTCCTGAAAGGGTTTGATATTTGCTTGTTCCGACCCCTCAACCACCTCTGGATTTGGCCCCAAAGAGAAGTAGGCATAATTATCCAAGTTGGTATACTTGGCCGATATATTTCCAAAAAAATCCGAGTCAAGGTTAAGCTCCAAACTATTGACTCTTTCCTTTTTAAAGGTATCCGTATTTTGCCAATTATAATTAAGGTATTCACTTTGGTAGAGCAGAAAATTGAAATTGGGCATCCTGGAAGAAGAGTGCACATGAAACCGTAATCGATTCCTCTCGTTTAAACTGTAGGCTGCGGAAGCATCAAAGATATTTCCAGAAAGATCTCCCGAGAGATTGTACTTAAAAGAGCCTATCAATTCAAAACCTCCTATGCGTTTCTCATATTCTCCACCCAATGCCAATTCCGTTCCATTGAGTTGACTTTGTATCTCCTGCCCTTCTTCGGAATAAAAAACACTGTTGAAAAAGTAATTATAATGGAACATATTGACATTGCCCTGCAACCTCCCCAAGGTCCTATTATAAAACTCAAGGCTTACTTGATTGTACGTTGTCTTAAGATTTGCCTTATCGTTCACTGGCGATAAAATGACATCTCCAAAATAACTATCACCGGCAGATTGCATGAACTGATAATATTTGGTTTCATAACCAAAGGTATGTCCCAAGGATAACGAGGTCTTTTCCACATAACTGGAATCCCTATTCTTTCTAATCAATTTATACGTATGATCCAGATAATATCTTTTGCCAAGCACTACATTATCAGCATCATCAAACAGAACATCCACTTTTGGCCTATCCGTGAAATCAGAGTCACCGGACTCAAACTGAGCCACCTTATCGGTAAGTCCTCCGTTTTCTTGGGACTTGATGTCCTGGGCAGCAATATGTGCCCTAAGACTGTATCTAGCGTTTTTGGATTGATAATTCGTTGTTGTAGTAAAATTTCCGGATTGTATCTGATTGGAGTTGTATTTGCCCAAAGAACGGTGTCCTTTATACCCTATGGAGAAATTAAGGTGCCTAGAGGTATTGAAAGTTAGCATGGCATCCAACAATTGACCTTGCTCCAAGGTCGTTTTGAACAGGATGTCGGTCATTGGCGTTGCTACATTATAATATTTGATATCCTCAACCTCCCAATAATTGAAATGTTTAGCCTTGGCACCCAATTCTGGATACATGGTGGCCCTCTCAACATCAACGCCTAGATAATTATAGGTTTGCCCTATATTGGAAAAGGGCATTAACTCAAAATCATCCCTTCTTAAATAATTGTATTTATATTCCTTTTGAATAGTTAGTGTTGTGTCCAAATAGGTGGTATCCCTAGAGTAAGAGATTATTTTGTAATCCTCAATAGTTATCCCGTTTAAACTATCTCTTTTAGCCTTTCCCTTTGGCATTGGTTTAGGTTTTTGCCTTATGGTCGTTAGGGAGTCGGGTTCTTGTTTACCCTTCTCAGGTTGTTGCGAGAAAAGGGAGCTTGTTAAACAGAAAAAAAACAGTACTAGGAGAAACTTCATGCACAAATATTTCGGGGACAAAGTTAATTTTTTTGTTCCTAACTAAATGTGAAAGTTTGAGGCAATAAAAAAGCCCCAAAAATTGGGGCTTTTATGTGAAATCCAAGAATACTTAATTAGTATCCGTCATTTTGTACCATATTTGAATTTGCATTCATCTCCGATAATGGAATCGGCCAAGCGAACAAATTATTTGGGTAACTTAATGTACTAATCACATTACCCACAGAACCAACAGCCGTTGCTGACTGACCAGTTCTCATCATGTCATCAAAACGGAAGCCTTCAAATATTAACTCTCTTCTTCTTTCGTTAAGAATGTCATCCTTTGTAACAGAAGTGTAGGGAGTTGCATTTCTATTATTAGCTATCAAGTTCAATTGAGTAACAGCATCACCGTCTGTTTCTAACAAGGCTTCTGCATAGTTCAAAATAACCTCCTCGTATCGGAATAATGGTATATTATCTGCCCCATTAGCCGTATCTGGATATTTACCAATATTTCTAAGCGCAGTGCCTCCATCTTGATAACCAAAAATATCTAGACGTACATCACCAGCATCATAAATATCCAATACTTCCGGTAATACCTGAATATCTCCATAACCTCCGGGTGCATCGGCAGGATATCTGTAAATATATCCAAGGGCATCAGGACCACGGTTATCAGCAGTACTAAATGCCAATTCGAACATTACATTAGTTCCACCCTCAGTAGTCCAACTTGACACAAAGGCATCAGCTCCAATAACCGAGTATAAGCCTGAATTGATTACGGCTTCAGAAGCAGAAACCGCTCTGTCCCAATCACCAAAGTAAACAGCAACCCTGGCCTCTAAGGCTTTAGCAACGTACTTAGACACAAAAATTTTGGAGGTATCATAAGATGAATCCATCATTCCAAACGCAGTTTCCAAATCTGAGTAGATGGCCTGCTTTACCTCATCGATAGAATTTCGGGACGGAAACAAATCCTCACCTTTAAAAGTAGTTACTATTGGCACCCCTAACGACCCCCCTCCAGCATGTTGCTGTCCATAGGTTCTTAACAAGTCGAAATGACCTAAAGCTCTTAAAATCATAGCCTGACCTTGTATATGGGCTCCGTAATCCAAGTCACCTTCAAGTGTGGACAAATCAGTATTTATAATAATATTGACATCCGCAAGTAAAGTATACACATTATCCCACACAAAACCAGTATTGGAATTGTATTGAAACTGAGATTGTGTAGTAAATCTACCTGAATTACCATTTGAAAAGGTATTATCTGAACGTACCTCATTAGTAGCAATCATATCCCTTCCATAATAACCAGCACCTGTTAAAGTATTGTGCGCACCTTTCAAGATACTATACAAGTTATCAACTCGAGTAACACTCCCCTCCACACTCTTACTTTGAGCCAGCGTTGGATCCAAATCCTCCGTAGTACACGAAGTCACTATTAGGGCGGTTGCAGCCGCAAATAGCATTACATATTTATTTATTTTCATCTTTTTCATTTTTTTAGAAGCTTAAATTTACACCTACTGCGATTGTTCTTGCAGGTGGAGTTTCTAGACCTGTTTCACCTGGAGTAACATCCCCGCCTTGACTGTCTACGTCAACTTCTGGGTCAAATAATAAATTGTCATCCTTAACCCAAGTTAAAAGATTGTTACCTCTAACGAAGAATCTCATACTATTAATACCAATTCTATCCGTAGCACTTCTAGGCAAATCAAATCCAACTGTTAGCGCTCTTAGTCTAATGAAGTCTCCATCATATAAATATTTGGAGTTTCTTTGCCATGGAGTAGCCCCTGTGGTAAATGCTCCATTACGAGCGATATCCCCAGGCTGTTGCCATCTATCCAATAAGGATGTATAACCATTATATGCCAAAATAGGATAAGCATTGGACTGATTCAAATATAGGTGCCATCCTTCATAAATTTTATGTCCACCAGCGTAATATCCGTTGGCATTAATGAAGAAGTTTTTATACTTAAAATTAAAGTTAAGACCCGCTGTAAAGGTAGGAACAGCGTTGCTTCCTTGAAAGACAGCCTCAGCATCGTTAAAGTTAGCAGTTGTTTCACCGTCTACACCATTAACATACCATTCCTCCGCACCTGTTTCCGGATTCACACCCGCCCAAGTAGGCATGTACCATTCCCTAACGGGATGTCCCGTTTCAATTCTTGTTGTAGTTGTAGTAATTGTTCTTTCAACACCGTTTGGATCTAACGGTAATTCAGTAACTTCATTTTCAACAGTAGCAAAATTTCCGCCTAATGAGAATTGAACATCTTCCGTGTCTACAATGTTAAAATTCAAATCAACCTCCACACCCTTGTTGGTCAACTCACCAATATTTTGGTATTGGCTGGCAAAACCTGTGGTTTGTGAGAGAGGAACATTCAACAATAAATCTTTGGAAGTTCTGCTAAAATAAGCAACACTACCGCTAACAACATTATTGAATAATGCGAAGTCTACACCAACATCCAAAGTATTCGATGTTTCCCAAGATAAATCTTGATTTCCAAAGGTATCAACAAACTGAGCACCTTCTCCGCCGTAATCGGCATCAAAACCAAATAATGATTGGTACAAGTTTAAGTCAATATTAGCATTACCCGTAACACCATAAGAACCTCTCAATTTTAAGTTATTAACAACGTTAGAATTTGCAAGGAAGTCTTCTTTAAAAATATTCCATGCAGCACCTACTGACCAAAAGTTACCCCATCTATTCGTTTGAGAAAATCTGGAGTTACCCTCTCTACGATAGGAAAGGTCTAAAACATATTTACCATCAAAGGCAGAATATTTAGCCAATCCCATGTAAGAAGCAATATAAAAATCAGTAAAGCTAGAACTTACAGAATTGGGGGTTCCTACGTTATCAAGATTATACAAACCATCATCGGCGAAATTCTGTCCGGACCCACCCAAGAAATAACGACGATTTGACTGATATTCCTGCAGCACTTTGAAATCAAAAATATGATTATCACTCAATTCCAATTTATAATCAAAGAAATTTTGGAATACATAAAAAACATTAGTCCTATCAAATTGCTCAGCGTCTCCAGAAGTAGGCTCACCATACCCATAATTTCTATTCGAGTAATTTCTATAATTGTAACCTTGGTAATCAACATTGAAAACTGTTCCATAAGAAAGGTTGTCCGTCAATTGCCAGTTTAAGGAATTATTGGATAGAATTCTGGTTAACCTGTTCTCATAAATATTATTATCCATAAGATATAATGGGTTGGGCAACGAACCTCCAAATAAATTATACGAGCCATCCGCATTGTATGGCAAGTTCAAGGGTGACAAGAAAAATTTAGCTGATCTTGGGCTCTCAAAATAAGCACTTGTCTCTAAAAAGGCGTTCTGTAAAGAATGTGAAGCCGAGTTGTTTGAACTAAAAGTTAAATTGGAAGTCAAATCCTTGCTAAAGTTAACTGCTCCTGAGATACGCTCAAAAGAGGGCCCTACCACTGTTCCTTCTTGATTCATATATCCTAAAGAAGCAAAGAAAGTATGATCTTCTCCCCCACCAGAAGCTGAAATACTATGTTGTTGAACCGACGCAGCATCATTTCTGACAGCCTCGTCCCAACGAGCTTCAGGCCTACCAGCAGCATCCCAATCGGCAAAATCACTTGCCAACAAATCATTAATAGCTTCTTGTTTTGTAGCTGCAAGACCATCATTAAAATAGGCCTCAGCGGTGAGTTCCAGTCTATTCGCTGCCGTTAAAGGGACTGGCCCCGTTATCGCATCTCTTTGAAAACCATAACTGGAATTGACTTCGAAAACTGTCTCCCCTACACGACCTCTTTTTGTTGTAATCAAGATAACACCATTTGAACCACGTGCCCCATATTGAGCGGTAGCAGATGCATCCTTCAAAACAGTAATGGACTTTATATTGTTATTATCCAAACCTGCCAATGAAGACAAAGAAGAATAAGCACCACTAGCCCCCACGTTTCCATTACTAACAGGAACACCATCAATTACATACAATGGTTCATTACCAGCCGTAATAGAACTGATACCTCTAATCCGAATGTTAGCTGTAGAACCCGGTGTACCAGATGTAGCCGAAACGGTAAGACCGGAAACATTACCCTGCAAAGCTTGATCAACACTTGGAGCAATAATTTGAGATAATTTGTCCGAATCAACCTCTACAATAGAACCAGTTATATCAGAACGTCTTTGGGAAGTATAACCCGTTACAACTACTTCTTCCAAAGCCTGGGCATCTTCTTCCATTTCTACATTTATTACACTACCAGCACCAACTGATCTTGTTACCGTTTTTTGACCGATGTAGGAAAACCTAAGCTGCCCACCCTGTTCCACAGAAATGGAATAGTTACCATCAAAATCCGTTTGGGTTCCATTTGTCGTACCTACCTCTACTACCGAAACCCCGGGTAGCGGTAAATTGGATTGGTCCGTTACAGTACCGGACACTGTTTTTTCCTGCGCATAGGAAAACGATATGCTTAATACCAATAAAGGTAAAAGCATCCATCTAAACTTCTGTTTCATAGATTTTAGTTTTTGAATTAGCAAGCGCCAAAATTGACCAAAAAAAGGAACTATTCCAAAGCTATTCTTAACCCGAAAACTAAAACTGTTAAATTATGGGGGTCCAATTATTATATTTTTATAATTTTTGCATTTTTTAACAACAACCTTTCAAATATTTAACTTTTTGTTTATTCGTATTAAAACTGTAGTTTAGTTAAAAAAATCATAAAATTTGGATAGATATTACACTTTTTTTAACGAATGCGGAACAGATGAGGCCGGAAGAGGTTGTCTGGCTGGTCCTGTAACGGCAGCGGCGGTCATCCTACCAGAGGGTTTTCATAGTACAATTCTAAACGACTCCAAACTACTTTCAAGCAAGAACCGTGAATTATTAAAACCAATTATTGAAACCCAAAGTTTGGCATATGGGGTCGCACATATTTACCCAGTGAAAATTGATGAAATCAATATTCTCAACGCTTCAATTTTGGCAATGCACAAGGCGATAGACCAACTTAGACAAACACCTCCACACATCGTAGTAGACGGAAACAAGTTTAAACCCTACAAAAGCATACCACATACCTGCATCGTAAAAGGGGATTCAAAATACATGAATATTGCAGCGGCCTCCATATTGGCTAAAACCGCCAGGGATGCTTATATGGAAAGAATCCACGAAGAATGCCCCATGTACAATTGGAAGCAAAACAAGGGTTATCCTACCAAAGAGCATAGAGCAGCTATCAGGAAATACGGGATAACCAAATATCACAGAAAAAGTTTTAGGCTTTTGCCGGAACAGCTTACGCTAGACCTATAAAAAGTATAAATTTGCCAAAAGGCATTTCATGAAGATCAAGCTACTGCTTACAATTCTAGGTTCCGTCTTCTTTCTCAATTGCGTTACTGATAGGGACAATAGCGCCCCCCCCCTAGCCCTTATACCACATAATACCGCTATACTTATCAAGGTGAACGGCATGGATACCTTTACATCAGATGTAAAAGGGAACGAAGTCATTTCCCGACTACAGAACTCCGAGGGAATAGCACAATTGGCGGAGCGACTTAAGCCATTAGAACAAATAAAATCCCAAAGTACCGGTTATATAGCCCTAATGGACCACCCGGAAAACAATTTTGATTTTGTTTTTATCCCTTCTGATAGCCTTCCCCAAATCGTTTTGGACAGCTCAATAAACAAAACCATTGAAAAAATCAGTAAAGGTCGTCTGGAATTCAATAGATACGATGTTGATGGTGAAGTTTTTTATACAGCGGTTTTACAGAACAAGGAAATTGTGGGTTCCTCAGAATCTGCTATTGAAACGGTGTGGAACACTTTGGAAAATCCTTCCCCTATCAAAGAACAATTTATAAAGTTTAATGAGGTTGGAAATTCAAACAAATCGGCCCAAATCTGGTTGGACCTGAATAATGGTAAAGATTTAATTGACAAGATTTTAGGTAAAGAGAGAAAGGCTGACGAATTCAATTATGCCGATTGGCTTTCGTTAGACATATCATTATATGATGATGGGCTGATTCTCAATGGTATCGGCATCACCCGTGATTCCCTCCAAAATTATCTGGGGCTATTTTCCAAAACCAAACCGATTCCAAACATAACTTCTTCTATTGTCCCAGGTGGTTTAGATTCATTTGTCTCTTTTACATTTTCGGACTATAAAAATTTCAGTGCGAACCAGAAACAAATCCTAAATGAAATGGCCACAAGGGACTCCATATTTTCCGCTGTGGAGGAAATTGGAATTAGCCAAATGGGCGATGGAAAATTGGTACTTCTTAAAACCTATGGCACGGCAAATATTTCAGATTATGTAAACAACATACAGTCCAATTCCTTAGAATATCAGGGTAGTGAAATCAAGGAACTTACTAAGGACAGTCTGCTTCTTCGAAGCTTCTATCCACTTGTGGAAGATTTTACCCCAAAGTTCGCAACGGTAATGGAAAACACCTTTGTTTTTTCTGAAACAATGGATATCCTTGAGAACTTTATTAGTTCAAACAAAAGTGGACAGACTTTTGATAAAACCTTATTATTCGAGAACATTAAGGACCTTATTACTGAAGAATCTACCGTTTTATCCGTTTCAAACAGTAATGGGTTTGTGGCCAATCTTAATCAAACGGGACTTGGAGTATTATCCGACGTACTCGTTAAGGCCAATTTATCCGATTATTTGTTTGGCTCACAAGTCGTAGCTGACAATGGCTTCCTGCATACCAATTATTTTATCAAAAAAATTACGAAAACCATCAACAAAACAGGCGCTTTGGAAATGTTCAGGACCCAATTGGACGCGGATATTTATTTAAACCCCCATTTTTTTTCCAATCATAGAACAAATAGAAAGGATATTATCGTTCAGGACCAGGACAATGTGCTGTATTTGATAACAAATAAAGGTAAAATCATTTGGAAAAAGGAACTTGAAAGCCCTATTCAAGGCAAAATTCACGAAGTCGATATCTATAGAAACGGCAAGTATCAATTGGCTTTCACCACTAACAATAGGTTCTATATCATTGACCGAAACGGAAAAGAGGTGGCCCCTTTTACCTTTAAATATGAAGGTGGAAACCTCAACCCATTGGCCGTTTTTGATTATTCCAATAATAAAAATTACCGATTTGTAGTAACTCAGGGCGACCGGGTTTTTATGTATAACAATGATGGAAAGATTGTTTCCGGTTTTAAATACACCAAAGCGGAAGACAATATTTTGGGGGCTCCCCAGCATTTTGTTATAGGAACCAATGATTACATCGTGTTCAGGTTGACCGACGGGACATTGAAAATCTTAAACCGTGTTGGTAATGTAAGGGTGAGAGTCCCTGAAAAAATTTCCTTTTCTGATAATGAGGTCAAAGTTTACCAAAATAAATTCATAGTTACCTCCAAGCATGGAATACTTTACAAAATTGACACAAAGGGAAAAATTGAAAAATCTGATTTGCAACTCACCGCGGACCATGGTTTTGATGCTACTTCCAGAACTTTAGTAATCATGAACGATAATGTTTTATCCATCCGGGGAAAAAAGGTAACCCTGGATTTAGGCGTATATGCTAAACCCACCATTTTCTATTTGAATGATAAGATTTATGTATCGGTAACGGATATTCAAAATTTAAAGACCTACCTATTTGATAGCCAAGCAGAACCCATTGAAGGATTTCCGGTATATGGAGCCTCAACCATAGATATGGCCAATATGGACAATGACAACAAACCAGAGTTGGTAATTAAGGACCAGGAGAACTCCATTGTGGTTTATAAAATACAGTAATACAGGTTTCAAATAGGTTTGTAATCCCTGAGTGACCACTCATACATTTGCTATTGCATTTTACCCACTTTTCCGCTAATTTTAGTAGATTGAATTATGCGAATTTTTGCCCAATATAAAAACTAATTACACTATTATGAAAATCATGAATTGGTCCCAAAAATTATTTTTGGTGACGGTCATTTTATTTTTTTGTGCTACTGACTCAAATGCACAATTCCTTAAAAAGTTGGGAAAACGAGCGGAAAAAGCTGCCGAAAGAGCTGTAGAAAGAAGGGTAGATAAAGAGGCGACGGAGAAAACCGATCAGGCCCTGGACAGTATTTTGGAACCCGGGTCCAAGAAAGGAGGAAATTCCCCAGTTCCAAAGAAAGAAGATTCTGAGGTTGATTCCTCCAATAATAAAAATACTCAAGGAAACGCCCCAAAAGCCGTTTCAGAAGGGCCAAAAAGTCTAGAGGTTTACAGTAAGTTCGATTTTGTTCCTGGAGATGTACAACTGTTCTTTGATGATTTTGCCAATGACTTTGTAGGCGATTTTCCCTCAAAATGGGATACGAATGGAACAGGTGAGGTAGTAACCGTTGGCAATTCAAGTGATAAATGGTTTGAAATAAAATCAAGTAGTGTATACTTTCCAAACATAAGCAAGCTTCCTGAAGATTACACGATAGAATTTGACATTTTAACCCTTGGATTGGATGACCAAACCTCAAGTACCGCAATTTTAAATTTGAACCTTGAGGATGGAAATTCTTACGACTACTATAGAGCTGGAAAAAACTCGGTCAACGTCAAACTACCTTTTGCGCAATATGCAGATATTGACATTAGAATTTGGAACAAAATCAATAATGAAAATTTAATCAACAACAATGTTCAAAGCGATATTAGAAAAGCCGTAATGAACAAACCGCATATTTCAATTGCAGTCAATGGGCAGCGGTTCAGGTTATGGGTGAACGAGACAAAGTACGTGGATGTACCTAAATTGGTCGCCCCAGGCGGGGTACTCAATTATATTCGATTTGAACCTGAGGGTCTAAAAGACGGCAAGGACCGTGTATTCATTACTAACCTAAAAGTAGCCAAAGGTGGAGAGGATCTAAGAAGAAAGTTATTATCCGAAGGAAAAATATCCACCAACGCCATACTTTTCAATTCGGGGTCTGACCAATTAAAACCTGAATCCATGGGGGTTATCCGACAAATTTTCCAAGTATTGGAACAAGATTCCAGCATCAATCTCAAAATTGTGGGCCATACGGACAGTGATGGTGCTGAAGATGTGAACATGAAGCTTTCCAAAAGTCGAGCCGAAGCCGTAAAAAATGCCCTTGTTACCGTATATGGAGTGGATGCCGGTAGGCTTTCCACGGATGGCAAGGGAGAATCAGAACCTGTAGGGGATAACAAAACAAGCGATGGAAAGTCCCAAAACAGAAGGGTAGAATTTATCAAAATTTAAAACAATTATAAAAAAATGAAAATTAAGATCATATTTAGCCTAGTCTTCCTTTATGGCACTTCAGTGCTATTCGGTCAAAATGCATGTAGTAAATACTATCCCATGGAAGAGGGCAGCACGTTTCAATATACCATGTACGACAAAAAAGATAAGGTAGAAGGGGTTACGGACTACGTCGTATCCAACGTTGAAAATGAGGGTAGTAACACTACCGCAACCATGAAACTTACCTATACCGATGATAAGGGAAAAAATGTTCTGGAATCCGATTATAATATTACCTGTACCGGTACCGGTGTCAAAATAGATTATGAGAGCTTGTTTCCCTCAGAAATGAGAAAACAATATGAGGACATGGGCATGGAGATGGAAATTACGGGTACGGATATCGAAATTCCCAATGACTTGTCCGCCGGTCAAACCTTGGACGATGCCAATGTAAAAGTCTCCATGGATATGGGTGCGATGAAGATGAACATCAATGTGGAGACCTTTGACCGCAAAGTTGAAAAAATGGAATCCGTTACCACGCCAGCAGGTACCTTTGAATGTTATTTGATTACCGAAAAAAGCAAATCCAAAGTAATGATGGCCAATATGGAAATGAGCAATAAGGTTTGGATTTCAGAAGGTGTAGGAATGATAAAACAGGAATCCTACGGAAAGAATGGCAAACTTATGAGCCGTATGGAACTTACAAAATACAGCAAATAATTTTTCCGTATTAAAACAAAAAGCCTCGGTCTAGACCAAGGCTTTTTGTTTTATTAATTCAGCCTCGAAAAGAACTTCAAAATGCTTTAGCAGTTTTTCCTTTACCTCATCCACATCAACCTTGAGTTTTCCCAGTTCAACGTTTAAAGAGGTCACGGCTTTATCCTTAATGCCACAAGGTATCATCATATCAAAATAACCCAAATCAGCATTAATGTTTAAAGCAAAACCATGCATGGTCACCCACCGGGAAGCACGCACGCCCATGGCGCATATCTTACGGGCAAAGGGCGTTCCCACATCCAACCAAACACCCGTTTCTCCTTTGGAGCGTTCGGCTTTTAGTCCATATTCAGCCAAAGTTAAAATGACCATTTCCTCCAATAAACGAAGGTATTTGTGTATGTCCGTAAAAAAATTTTCCAGGTCCAGAATAGGATAGCCCACAATCTGTCCCGGGCCATGATAGGTAATATCCCCTCCCCTATTTATTTTATAAAATTTAGCTCCCTTGGCATCCAGCTCTTTCTCATCCACTAACAGATTTTGAATATCCCCACTTTTGCCCAAGGTATATACGTGAGGGTGTTCCACAAAAATAAAATGGTTGGGGGTTTCAAGAGCAAGTTCCTCTCTCCTATTCCTTATTTTTATATCGAGCGTTTGTTGAAAAAGAAATTCTTGATAGTCCCATGTATCCTTATAATCCTTTTGTCCCAGATCCTGTAAAATCACCTTCTTGTTCATGGTGCAAAGATACGAAAAGGGCTTATCCTATTTTTCTAACTCTACTTCAATCTTAATGGACTCTGGGTCTTTTAGCATGTCCAGAAAATTAACTTCATAAATCATGGTTTTTCCATCCATGGAAAAAGTGGCTTTTTCAACATTGGTAGATTTCACTCTTTTAGGAAAGTGATATTTAAACGTATAGGTAGAACCGCCCAAAAACATTTCCGCACTCTGCAAACTATCCAAACTTTTTTTGAACAGTTCCATATCCTTAATTTCCGTTTCACGGACAAACTTATTCCCGTTAAAGCTATAGGATACTTGGGTAGCTCCGTCACTCGATTTCTTGGGCATGCTCGCGTCACCTGCAGAGGGTCCAATGGTACTGGCATTTTGAAAGGCGTTAAAAGCGTCGTTTACATCGGAAACATTCTTAAAGTCAGAGAACATATCAAAATTCATAACACCATTGGGCTCGTCCACAACCATATGTATGCTGAATGGCTCCAATTTTTTTAGCTTTTCCTGTTCCTCTATGGGAAGTTGGGCAATACTGTCTTTCTTTTCTCTAAGAAAATCCTTAAACACCAAGGTGGAATCTATGACCTCCTTGGTCGATAGACTGTCCGACGCAGGAATCATCTGCAGCATTTCACTGCCATCAAAGCCGATATTCATTTTACCGGATCCATCTTTATTGAGGTGAATTTCCTCCGTAAAATTACATGCGATGAAAAATACCGTAAGGAATATAGCGAAAAATACCTTTTTAAATCCCATTTCGTTTTTTGTTTAGTTTGGATTGTTCAAGATAACCAAAGCAGCGATAACCCCGGGCACCCATCCACAAAAAGTTAAAAGTAATACAATTAGAAAAGATCCACACCCTTTTCCTATTACGGCCAAAGGGGGAAATAAAATAGCCAATAAGACACGTATTAAACTCATTTTGATTTTTGATTTTGATTGATGTACTTATTAGTTGCTAAATTACCTGATTTGTTACAGAATCCTTTATTTTTAACGATAAAGAGAACCATCTTGAAACAATTTATAACATCCATATGTTTTCTTTTTTCCTCCTTGGCCGGTTTTGGGCAATACAATTTCAGTGGCCATATTTCAGATTCTATTGCAGGAAAAACGGTATATCTTTCCGTTATCGAGGATTATAGAAAAATATCCAGAACCTATTTGGAGCAAATTCTAAAAAAAACGGTTACGGACTCCACTGGTTACTTTGAGTTTGAAGGCGACAATCTACTGGAAGAAAACAGGATGTATAAAATACATATCGATGATTGCTCCGAAACCGTAAATGAAAATCATTTCTTTGGCAATTGTGTCAATACAAAAAGTATTTTATTCATTGCCAATGCCAAGGACACCATATATTTCCCTACTACTTTTAACAACGAAATATTTTGTGATTTGACGTCTACCAATAGCGCGTCTGCGGATATTTTAAAAATTGATGGACTTTTCAATGAAATGGCCTTTGATTTTGCAAGTTTTAGGAGCGATGCCAACGAGCGGTTGAACTTCAAAAAATGGTTCAATAAATTACAGGATTATGGCAAAACCCTAAATGAGCCATTATCCGAATTGTATATCTATCAATTTCTTTCGGATAGAAAGAACGAATCGTACGAGTACTTTACAAAGGACCTTCAAGACAATGATTATTATTTAGAACTACAAAAGAGATTAAGTAAAGTATATCCTTCAGCTTCTTTTACCAAACAATTTGAGGCAGAAATTGAAGCCTTTTCCCTTTTAGGAAACCCTCAAAATAAAAACCGCTTTTCATGGATTATCCTTTTGGGCGCCCTGCTCTTAATTTCCCTTATTTTCAATATGTATCTATGGCAATCAAAACGCCTACTGGTCAATAATAAAGAAAGAAGTTTGTTCGAGGCGCTATCGCAACAGGAAGAGAAAATTGTAAGCCTTATCAACCAAGGTTTGTCCAACAAGGAGATTGCATCCACACTATTTATTTCAGTAAGTACCGTAAAAAGCCATATCAATAACATTTATAAAAAGTTGAATGTCCATTCCCGAGATCAACTAAAAGGGCTTTAATCCTATAGATTTAATTTTTCCACCCAGGGTCTAGTCCCTTTTTCCAACCTCAAATCTCCTATTTACAATCACGTTTTCTTCAGTTTTGGTTTTCATTTTTAAAAATATACATCATGAAAACCTTAGTGACCTTTATCATGCTTTTATGCTCTTCAAGCTTACTCGTTGCCCAATCCCTTAACAAGGAAATAGTTCTCAACAACAATCAAAAAATACTTGTAGGTAAATTTAATAAAGCCGGGTTGACCCAATCCACAAACCATCCTTGGTTTCAGAAAAATTATGATGATTATACTTTAGACACAAATACGATATCCAAATTTTCCAAAAAACTATCAACCTATCACATCAAACTTTTTATGGGAACTTGGTGTGGAGATAGTAGGAGGGAAGTTCCCAGGTTTCTTAAAATTCTGGAACATGCTAAATTTCCCATGGAAAAACTGCAGATGGTTGCGGTTGATGTTAGAAAGGACCATTATAAAAAAAGTCCGACCGGAGAGGAATGGGGGTTACAAATCTTGAGGGTACCTACAATAATATTTTACAAAAATGGAAGAGAGGTAAACCGTATCATAGAGACTCCAAATAAAACTTTAGAAGAGGATATTTTGGCCATTATCCAAGGTAATTCCTATGTTCCCAACAAGGCGACCTCACTACATTTCGACTGAATATGACAAACCGTAATCGAAATATTTCGTATCTAGGGTATGAAAATACAAATTACGGATATGAACACTTTTAAGATCATCATACTCATTCTATTACTTTTTAATTGTACTGCAAATGAGAATGAACTGCTACCAGATACCTCTGAAGAAAAAAATTTACAAGAGAAAAACGGTTTCAATTATTTGGCCTTGGGTGATAGTTATACCGTTGGAGAAAGTGTTCCGGCAGAACAAAGTTTTCCCATTCAACTTTCTAACAGGTTGAAAAGCGAATTAAATATCAATATTGAAACAAAAATTATAGCTAGAACCGGATGGAGAACCGATGACCTTCAAAATGGCATTGCGAATACAAGAATAGACAAACCTCAAGATTTGGTCACCCTATTAATTGGTGTCAATAATCAATATCAGAACAAACCTTTTGGGCAATATGAAAAGGAATTTCCAGAACTATTGCGGACCGCCCTAGGTTTTGTGGATGGTGATACTGCAAAGGTGTGGGTCATCTCCATTCCAAATTATGCCCACACTCCCTTTGGCCAAACAAGCGATGTGGATAAAATATCAACAGAAATTGATAAGTACAATGAATTTGCCCAATCCATTGCTAGCGATTTCAATATAAGCTTTGTTGACATAACCGATATAACCCGAGAAGGTTTGGACCAGCCGGAATTGGTTGCACCGGATGGCCTTCATCCTTCTGGACAGGCGTATGGAAAATTTGTGGAACGTATCCTTCCTTTTGTACTTGAACGATTTAAAGATTAAGGCATTCTTGCCTATATTTGCGGCTTTAAATCAGACATCATGCAGTTATCGGAACAAGAGATAATACGAAGAGAGAAGTTGACGAAATTAAGGGAGTTGGGCATCAACCCATATCCTGCTGAACTGTATCCCGTAGATACCACATCCAAAGGCATTAAAAAGGGATATGAGGAAGGTAAAAAGGTCACCTTGGCCGGTAGATTGATGTCCCGTAGAATACAGGGAAAAGCATCCTTTGCCGAAATTCAGGATAGTGAAGGGCGCATACAGGTCTATTTCAATCGAGACGAAATTTGCCCCGGAGAGAATAAGACCCAATACAACGAGATTTACAAAAAATTACTGGATATTGGTGATATCATTGGTGTGGAAGGCGAATTGTTCACCACACAAGTAGGTGAAAAGACGGTTATGGTCAAGAATTTTAAAATGCTCAGCAAGGCATTACGACCATTACCCCTCCCAAAACAAGATGCCGAAGGCAAGGTGTATGATGAATTCAATGACCCCGAATTGCGCTATCGCCAGCGTTATGTGGATTTAGTGGTAAACCCAAAAGTGAAGGAAACGTTTATAAAAAGAACAAAAATCACCAACAGTATTCGTGAATTCTATAACAGCCGAGGTTACCTAGAGGTTGAAACCCCTATTTTACAGCCTATACCCGGAGGTGCAGCTGCAAGACCATTTTTAACCCATCACAACGCCTTGAATATTCCTTTGTACTTGCGCATCGCGAACGAACTTTACCTAAAACGCTTGATCGTTGGTGGTTTTGATGGTGTGTATGAATTCTCCAAGGATTTTAGGAATGAGGGTATGGACCGTACCCATAATCCGGAGTTTACTGTAATGGAGCTTTACGTGGCCTATAAGGACTATAATTGGATGATGGACACTACAGAGCAACTATTGGAAAAAGTGGCCATGGATGCCAACGGAACTACCAAACTCAAAGTAGGAAACAATGAAATAGAATTTAAGGCACCCTATGCCCGCGTTCCTATTTTGGAGGCCATTAAAATCCATACGGGAATCGATGTTTCGGGCATGGATGAGGAAGAGCTTCGCGACACTGCCAAAAAACTGGGCCTTGAAGTGGACGACACCATGGGCGTTGGTAAATTGATCGATGAAATTTTCGGGGAAAAATGTGAGCATCATTATATACAGCCAACCTTTATCACTGATTACCCAAAGGAAATGAGCCCATTGACAAAAGAACATAGGAACAATCCAAAACTTACAGAACGTTTTGAGCTTATGGTAAACGGAAAGGAACTGGCCAATGCCTATTCTGAGCTTAACGACCCAATAGATCAGCGTGAACGTTTTGAAGAACAATTGAAACTTTCTGAAAAGGGTGATGACGAAGCTATGTTCATTGATCAAGACTTTCTACGTGCCCTTGAATATGGTATGCCCCCTACCTCCGGTATAGGTATAGGTATTGACCGATTGGTCATGTTAATGACCAATAATTCATCTATCCAAGAAGTACTTTTCTTCCCTCAGATGAGACCGGAGAAGAAACCCGTTCAGCTCACCGAAAACGAAAAGGTTATATTCGATATCCTTAAAAAGGAAAAAAGTATGTTGCTGGATGCCCTAAAATCCCAAACCGGATTAAGCAACAAGGCTTGGGACAAAGGAATAAAGGGTTTAACAAGTCAAAAGTTGGCCAAAGTCCAAAAGGAAAATGATGAACTTTTGGTCGCTCTGGCAGAGTAGCGCCTTTTCCTATTTAGTAGGAAAAAGCGTCTTAGATCATATCTGATTTTTTTCGAGCATTCAAAAAAAATTAAATGTTCGTTCAAAAAATAGTAGCTTAGAGCCACATTGATACCAACCCATGGGACTAAGCAAAAAATGGGGACTTTTTTTAGGTCCCCTTCTTTTTCTTGTACTGATAAGCCTACCAAGTACTTTGATATCCGAACAAGCGGATGCAGTCATCGCCGTTGCACTTTGGATGATTGTTTGGTGGATTACGGAGGCGGTTTCCATATCGGTCACCGCTTTATTACCCCTATTACTTTTTCCAATTCTCAAGATTATCCCCATGGAGGATGTTGGCGCAAACTACGGGAGTCCCATAGTTTTTCTATTCTTCGGTGGGTTCGTCATGGCCTTAGCCCTAGAAAAGGTCAATCTACATAAACGTATAGCCCTAACCATTATAAAAATTACTGGCACAACGCCCAATAAGGTCATCCTTGGCTTTATGATTGCTACGGCCTCTTTGAGCATGTGGATCAGTAATACGGCCAGTACCGTGGTGATGCTGCCCATTGCCATGTCCGTAATTCAGCTTTTGATCCATGATGCGGACGGATTTACAAAAAGCGACCGTAATTTTGCGCTGAGCGTAATGTTGGGCATTGCTTTTTCTGCAAATGCCGGGGGCATTGCCACTGTAATTGGCACTCCGCCCAATTCCGTTTTGATCGGTTTGTTGGAAAATGAATATAACATTGAGATTTCCTTCTTAAAATGGATGGTCGTAGGATTGCCTTTTTCCATTATAATGCTGGCCTGTTGTTATTTGGTGCTGGTCAAATTTTTATTTCCCAATGGGGCCTTAAAGTTTAATGCGTCAAGAACCATTATAGACGGCGAACTCAAAAAGTTAGGTCCAACTTCGGGGAAGGAAAAAATGGTCTTGACAATTTTTGGAATTACCGTTTTTCTATGGGTTTTTAGAACGGTGCTAAACTCTATTTTTCCATTTTTGGGATTGTCCGATGCTATGATCAGTATGTTTGCCGCGATTGCCTTATTTGCCGTTCCCTTTAACCTAAAAAAGGGCGACTTTATACTTGAATGGAAAGACACTCAAAAATTGGCTTGGGGTATCCTGGTATTATTTGGAGGTGGTTTGGCACTTGCACAAGGAATGTCGGTTACGGGTATTGTAGATTTGGTGGCCGGAGTTATTGCGGAAAGTGATATTAGTGTACTGTTTACAGCAGCGCTTTTGATTTTCCTAATGCTTTTTATGACCGAGTTGATGAGCAATGTTGCCTTGGTCGCTGTTTTAGCTCCCGTGGTCGCAGGGATTGCCATTGGTCTTGGGCTGCCAATAGTTTATTTGCTTATCCCTATTACCATGGCCAGTAGTTGTGCCTTTATGCTCCCTATGGCCACTCCGCCTAATGCCATTGTATTTGCCAGTGGTTATATAAAAGTGCATGAGATGGCCAAAGCCGGATTTTTATTAAATGTAATTGCAGTTCTTCTGTTGATAGGTTTGTTTCAGTTTATTCTTCCTTTTTTGTTTTAGCCAAAAGATAAAGCCCCTGCTTATGCAAAGGCTTTATACTTAACTAATTCAGAAATTATAAAATGATATTCCCTACTCTATAGACGTCTTAAAAATTAAAATGTTACATTTTAGGCTTATGATTTCATTAACAAGCCTTTAAATTAATTTTTCGGTTCTTTGAAAAATTGACCAAATTCCAAGATATAAATGACAAAAAAATTACTGTTTCCGCTACTTGCGGCGGTTTGTATGTTGAGCTTTCAAACCACTGAAGCTCAAATTTTCAAGAAGAAAAAAAAGAAGACAGAAAGTCCATCAGAAAAAACAAGTAAGGATAAAATAAAGCCTTACGACAAGGTAATTACCAAGGAGGCAAAAACGGATACCGGACTCTTTGATGTTCATGTTGTAGACGATAAGCATTACTATGAAATTCCTGATTCCCTTTTTAATAGGGAAATGCTAATGGTAAGCCGAATTTCCAAAACCGCTTCGAACATTGGCTTTGGCGGAGGAAAAATAAATACTCAAGTACTGCGATGGGAAAAGAAAGACAAAAAGGTGTTGTTACGGGTCGTATCCCATGATGTGGTTGCTGCCGATTCCCTGCCAGTGCATGAAGCTGTCGTGAATTCAAATTTTGAACCCGTTCTTTATGCTTTTGATATCCAAGCTTTTAAAAAGGACTCCCTTAATCCTGCAACGGTTATCGAAGTTGATGACATCTTTACCAAGGACACTAAAGCTTTTGGTATGCCGGAATCCTACAGGAAAAGGTATAAGGTTTCGCGATTGGACGATAGTCGAAGCTTTATAGAAAACATTAGAAGTTACCCCTTAAATGTGGAGGCAAGACATGTAAAAACCTATTTAGCCGGCAATCCTCCTAGCAATGGCAGCCTTGGTTCTATCTCCATTGAAATAAACAATTCCATGGTCTTGCTACCGAAGGAACCTATGAAGCGTAGGTATTTTGATCGGCGCGTGGGCTGGTTTGCAAGAGGCCAAGTAGATTATGGTCTGGATGCTCAAGAGAGTAAAACCGTAACTTTTTTGGACCGCTGGAGATTGGAAGTCAAGGACGAAGATTTGGAAAAGTTCAAAAACGGCGAATTGGTAGAACCTAAAAAACAAATTGTCTATTATGTAGACCGGGCAACTCCAAAGCAATGGGTTCCCTTTATAAAAAAAGGTATTGAAGATTGGCAGGTAGCTTTTGAGGAAGCTGGCTTCAAAAATGCCATTATAGCCAAGGACCCACCTACGCCGGAGGAAGACCCGGATTGGTCCCCCGAGGACGTACGGTATTCGGTAGTAAGATATCTGGCCTCCCCTATTCCCAACGCCAATGGTCCGCATGTGAGCGACCCGAGAAGCGGTGAAATATTGGAATCCGATATCAATTGGTATCACAACGTTATGAGCCTTTTGAGAAATTGGTACTTTGTCCAAACGGCCGCTATTAATCCGTCTGCCCAAGATGTGAAGTTTGATGAAGATGTCATGGGAAGGTTAATTCGTTTTGTATCCTCGCACGAGGTAGGGCATACTTTGGGCTTGCCGCACAATATGGGAAGTAGTGTTGCCTATCCGGTAGATTCCTTGCGTTCGGCCAGTTTTACTAAAAAGTACGGTACGGCACCCTCAATCATGGATTATGCTCGTTTCAACTATGTAGCCCAGCCCGGTGATGATGGTGTTGCCCTTATGCCGAATATTGGAATTTATGACAAGTATGCCATTAAATGGGGGTACAAACCTATTTTGGATACCGAAGCCAAGGAAGAGAAACCCATTTTGGACGAATGGATTTTAGAACATGCAGGTGACCCCATGTATCGCTTTGGTCACCAACAAGTAGGTGACATCGTTGACCCTAGTTCCCAAACCGAGGATTTAGGGGATAACGCCATAAAGGCCAGTGCATACGGTATTGCCAACCTTAAACGTATTGTTCCCAAACTCATGGAATGGACCCAAGAAGATGGTAAAAATTATGACGATTTGGAAACATTGTACGGACAGGTAATTGCCCAGTACAATCGATATATGGGACACGTGTCCAACAACATTGGTGGGGTCTACGAACACCATAAGACCTATGACCAAGAAGGGGCGGTTTATACCCATGTAGATGCCGAGCATCAAGAAAATTGTATGAAATTTTTGCAGGAGCAACTTTTTCAGACTCCGGAGTGGTTATTGGATCAGGACATTTTTGGCAAAATTCAATACTCGGGATTTGTGGAACGTATCCGTGCCATTCAAGAACGCACCTTAAACAATATTTTGAGCTTAGGCAAAATGGCCCGCTTGGTAGAAAATGAAGCCGCGAACGGCAACGATGCCTATACCTTGGTGGAAATGATGGACGATTTAAGAGAAGGAATCTGGTCCGAACTTTCAACAGGTAAAAAGATAGATACCTATAGAAGGAACTTGCAAAAAGCCTACATAGACCGTTTGGCCTATTTAATGACCGCAGAAAACCAGAAAAAGTTGCCGGATTTTGGCGGGTATAGAAAGTCTACTGCGGTAAACACCAGCCAATCGGATATACGTTCAGTAGCCCGGGCAGAATTGAATATTTTGAAACGAAATATAAGAAATGCCATTGGCGGTGTTTCAGATAGAATGAGCAGGTATCATTTGCAGGATATAGAAGAGCGAATTGACCACATTTTAAACCCGGAATAAAACTTGTTTTTTTTGCTTATATCGATGAAATGCAAACTTAATCCGTCCAAATTTAGGATTTCACAACAAACAAACACTATTTAACATCAAAAAAAGGCCTTTACACAACAATATGTATTTTCCTACGTTTCTATTTTATAGTTTAGTTATATAATTAAAAACCCCCAAATCATGAACAATAAACTCAAAAGCCTAATTTACCTAAGTTGTTTTATCATAGCCGCCGTCTTCTACCATTTTCAGATTAGCGAGCAATCCAATCATACGCTTCCTAGTAATGAAGAAATGGCCAAAGCGGATATCGTTGTTGAACCTTTTACTGCAGATATCACGAACGAAGCTGTACAATAACATACCTAACAATATTTTTATACAAAAAGCGCAACTATAATAGTTGCGCTTTTTGTATGTCCCAATCGTAGGGTTGAAGTTAAAGTCCTCTTAAAAGCTTCCCTAAGGTTAAACCTTTCCCGTCCAAACATGTCCTATTTACAAAACCCATAAAATTCGAAATGATGAGAAAGTTAATATTGGCCGCTCTTTTCCTAAGTGGAATAACGGCAATGGCGCAGGACCATAACAGAAAGGAAGGAAGAGGGCATATTGCAGATTTTACTCCAGAACAAATGGCCACCTTACAGACCAAAAGAATGACTTTGGCCTTGGACCTTACATCGGATCAGCAGTCCAAAATCCAAGATATGTTTACCAAAAACGCTGCCGAAAGAAAAGCTAAAATGGAAGCCCACAAAGCCAGAAAAGAAAAAGGGGAAACACTAACGGACGACGAAAAGTTCGAACTAGAGAACAATCGATTGGACAAAGCGATTGCCCTTAAGGAAGAGATGAAATCCATTTTAAATGACCAACAATATGATAAATGGGCAAAAATGGGTGAAAAAAAAGGAAACCATAAAAGGGGAAATTACCGCAAAATCAGAACGAAAAAGAAATAGGTTGTTTAGTTGATTGATTGTTAGGAAAAGACCCTGTCCATTAAAGCGGGGTCTTTTTTTGTCTATTTACAAATAGTTGTACATTTTTAAAGTAGAATTGATTTGTATAAATTAAGTAAACCAAAAAAATATTGGAATTTTAATTACTCCTCCTAAATATGTAATTGTACACATATTCAATAGATGATTTCCAAAACACCAACTGCATACTTTTGTTGCAATACTCCCGCAGTCAACGTACTAAAAGCAAGTAGACATCATCTTCGCACTCCGTCAAATCGAGCGAGCAAGATTCATAAACTCCACTATCAAAAAAACTACAACCTAATACTGCTGTAACGGCTTTCTTACATGACGGGGCGTTGTAGCCAAAATTGACGCAACCCAAGGGAAATATTACATCTATAAAACAAAGTGCAAAAAAAATGAAAAGCAAATTTCTCATTATTGCTCTGTTACTAATTAGCTGTATAATTTCTTCTTGCTCATCTGAGGATGATGATTTCAATTATCAAAATGATTTTGAAGAGAGCCAGAAAATATGGCTTGACTTTAAAGAATCATCAAATAATTCTTATAAATATGTTGTATCAGAAGGTTCTGGTTTTACAACCTATGGCTGGGAAACAACCGTAACAGTATCAAATGGAATAATAATTAAAAGGGATTTTAAATACACAGCGGGGGCAGAAGGTTTCGTTCCAGAAGATCAACTAGAGTGGACTGAGAATCAAAATGAAATAAATAGCCCAGAACACGAACATACAAGTGCTTTTCCGGCACTGACACTAGATACTATATACACCAAGGCAAAACAGGAATGGCTGATAAAAAAAGAAAATACCGATGTTTTTTTTGAAAGTGAAAACGATGGGATGATTTCCACTTGCGGTTATGTAATGAACAATTGTCTTGATGATTGTTTTGTTGGTGTACATATTAAAAATATCAAAGTATTATGAAAATTAAGGATTTAAATTATACAAATCATTGATACCGGTATCAGAGACATTCGGACTTTAAAAAAACGTTGTAAATAACTAGCGTTCGTGTGGTCGGTACGACCCAGCATGAACGTCGTGTTGACTGAACCGGTTCTCTGTCGGTCAGCCTTCTATGGGTATTGGTCTGTTTTAGGATGGGTTATTTAAGGTCTGCACTTGAACCGTATAGTGATTTGGAGGTCTTGTTTTTCTCCCGAGTATGTCCATCACTTCTTAAATTCTATTGAACCTCCTGTTTTTGGGGTATTTTGGCCGCTTTTGCTTGGTTTCGGACATAGGCTTCCCTATCCCGTTCAAAGGGCGTTTATTTTCTTACTGTGCTTTAGTGTATTTTTTAAGTTTTGTGATCCAGTGTGCCGGTGGTCCCCGTGCGGTAAACGTATGCAGGGTCACCAGTTCTCCCTTTTTACAAGATGGGCAGATTCGGTGTTGCAGGGGCGGTTTTTCTTGGAGCTGTACCTTCCCCAGGGTTTTACCCAAGTGGTCAAGACTTTTGCGTTTATGGTAAGCACTTAATATCCCATAATGGCGGATGCGCACAAACCCCTTAGGGAGTATGTGCAGGGCAAAGCGCCTGATGAATTCAGTATCGCTCAGGTACATCAGGGATTTGTTTCCCCCGTGGCGGTAATCTTTTACCGAAAACACCACGCCGCTGTCATCCAGGTTTTTGATTCGGTGGTTGCTGATCGCAATTTTATGGGTATAGCGACCAAGGTATTCCACTACCTGAGGTGGCCCTAAAAACGGACGCTTGCAATAGACGACCCACTCTTTTTTGAACAGGCTTTGGTAAAG
Organism: Maribacter cobaltidurans; assembly: GCF_002269385.1. Taxonomy (NCBI): domain Bacteria; kingdom Pseudomonadati; phylum Bacteroidota; class Flavobacteriia; order Flavobacteriales; family Flavobacteriaceae; genus Maribacter; species Maribacter cobaltidurans. Next base: position 2,871,917 of record NZ_CP022957.1, on the reverse strand, counting down.
GGCCTCTGGTTGTTCTGTTTTAATTTTTTTACGTAACCCTGCAACAAAGCGGGCACGGAATACCTTGCTCATGGCCTTGACCGGGAACAGGTATTTCCCCTTGTTCCGGGCAGGTTTCCACTTACCACTTTTGGTTGCCCCACCACCGGGCACGATACAATGCAAGTGCGGATGCAGGGACAGGTTCTGTCCCCAGGTATGCAGGATGGCGATCATCCCGGGACCGGCACCTAAAAACTTAGGATTGGAAGCAAACCCCGCTATGACTTCCCATGAAGTTTTGAACAGCAGGCCATACAGCAGTTTGGGTTCGTACAGGCACAGGCGGTTGAGTTCTGAAGGCAGGGTAAATACCACGTGGAAGTAAGGAACGTTCAAGAGCTCTTCTTCCCGTGCCCTGATCCATTGTTCCCTTTTGTGCCCCTGACACTTTGGGCAATGCCGGTTGCGGCAACTGTTGTAGCTCAGGTGCAAGGTATTACAGGATGGATTCGTGCAGTGGTCAATGTGACCGCCCAGGGCAGCCGTACGACATTTGCGCAGGGCGTGCAGGGTCCTTAGTTGCCAGCTGGTGGCACAACAGTCTGCTAAAGACTCCCTGTTGCGATTTAATACCTGGGCCACTTCGTGAGCAGCGGATGCCATTACTCTTTGTAGAGCCGATCCAGTGGACTGAAAGGCTTTTGCCTGCCCAGTTGTGCCACGTGAAGGTAGGTCAGTGTGGTCTGTATATCTGCGTGCCCCAAAAGGTCCTTTACACTCATAATATCCAAGCCCATTTCCAGAAGGTGGGTAGCATAACTGTGGCGCAGGCTGTGGGTGGTCACTTCCTTTTGAATACCACTATGTTTACGGGCTTCCCGTACAATCCAGCGAACCCCTTGGGTAGAAAGCGGGACTGGACGCCCTTCGGTATTGTTCCCAGTGAAGCACCAGGTGCAAGGATTTTCTGCCGCAAGATATGTTTTAAGTCCGCGGATCTGCATCCTCGACAAGGGTACATACCGATCTTTCCTGCCTTTGCCTTGGCGGACGTGAAGCATCATACGATCAAAATCCAGATCTTTTAACTGTAGGTTGCACAGTTCAAAACAGCGCAGTCCGCAGCCATAAAGCAGCGCCAATACCAGACGGTGCTTCAGTAGTTTTGGGGCTTTTAAGAGTTGCTTTACTTCCCTACAACTTAAAACTACAGGGAGTTTTTTGGGACGCTCAATAGCGGGGAGCATTACCTGCATCTCTTTACGATTTGATATCCGGTAGGCATACCTCAGACCATAAACGGTATGCTTGAAGAAGCTGCTCGACGGGGTCTTGTGCCGGGACTTTAAAACATGTAGATAATCCAGCACCTGTTCTTCATCCAGATCGAGTGGACTGCACTTAAAATGCAGGGCTATGTGTGAAAGACAGCGGGCATAGTTGGTCAGGGTGCTTTGGCTTTTGCCCGATAGTTCAACAGAACGTTTTAGTTTGAGATACAATTCCTGGAATTCTGGAACACGTTCACAGGCTCGTTCGATCAGGGTACTACTTTTTTTTCATAATTTGCTAAATATTAGTTTTATACATCTTAAAGGTAGTGAATGGAGATTTAGATAACTCCTGAAGCTACCTTTAGGTTTAGTTCAACAAAGAACTAGGATAAAAAGCGATTCTTTTCACCTTAAATTTAAGACCTATTTGTCTCCTCCCCTATTCATGAATTCAAAGTAAAGGAGACCGTTATCTGTAAATTATACAAACTCAATAAACCATGGGCATAGAAGGAGTAATATTTGATTTTAACGGAACTCTTTTTTTTGATACACCTATACATAATCAAGCTTGGGATATTTTTCTGAAGCAACATTCACTAGAACTAAAAGATGACGAAAAAAATAAAAAGATTCACGGAAAAAATAATGCTGAAATACTAAGAAGTCTGTTTTCAGACAAACTATCTTTAGAAGACATCAAAAGACTAAGTGTTGAAAAAGAAGACATATATCAATCGCTTTGCCTAGAACAGGAAATGAAATTGGCTCCAGGAGCAGAAGAGCTTTTGGAATATTTACTCCTTAAAAAAATTCCTTACACGATTGCAACTGCCTCTGACCTTTATAACTTGAAGTTTTACTTTGAGTATTTAAACTTGTCAAGGTATTTTGATATGACCAAGATTGTTTACAGTGACGGAAAAGTAAAAAGTAAACCGAATCCCGAAATCTTTATAAAGGCAATGGATATTTTAAAAATCAATGCCGATCAAACATTGATTTTTGAAGATTCAACATCCGGAATTAAGGCGGCGGAAAATTCCAATGCTAAAAAAATAATCATCGTAAAATCAACGAATGATAACTATGATGCTTGGAATCACCAAATAATACGTTCGTTTTCAGAAGTTGAAAAGTCAATATTCCAAAATAACCGCAGTTAACATCACCCATAGCAAATAGTGCAAAAAGCACTGAAGCTAAAGACAGGGGCTTATTTGGCCTTAAAAAAAGATAAAAGCAAAACAAAAAGCTTTGACTACCAGCACAAATGAAAAGTTTCCTGCCCTACCCTCCTCACCATATCCGTGCGGCTTTGGCCAACTATATAAAACAAACTGTAACATTCTTACGTAAGTTCAATCTTTATAAAAAGTAATTTTCAAATGAGAAAACTGATTTTAGGTATTACATTCCTAACTGTTTTAATTTCCTGCAAACAAGAATCTGATAAAACAGATGATAAAATTCCAAAACAAACTCATATTAATCCTATTGAAGACCCAAATAAATTCATGGGAAGACACAAAGCAAAAGCTATGGTTTTGGGTGTTTTTCATTTTAACAACCCAGGTTTGGATAGCTATAAAAGTAAATATGATTTTAATATTTTAGAAGATAAAAGACAAAAGGAATTGGACGTTCTATTAGACAAGATGGTAAAATACAAACCAACTAAAATACTTGTAGAATCTAGCAGGATTGAAGCGGACAGTATTCTGAATAACCGATTTAAAAAATATATTAATGGAAATTTCAATATTGAAGATAAGAAGAACGAAGTTTACCAAATAGCCTTTAAACTCGCAAAGAAGCTTGGACATAAAAAAGTTTATGCTTCCGATGCTTCTTCCGATTGGTTTGGAGTTCAATTGGATTGGGATAACTACGACGAAGATGCTTACCTAAAAGAACTCGGACAATTTGAGAAGGCAAAGCGTTACGATTATGAATCTTTTTATACTTTGTACGACTCTTTAAAAACAACTCAATCTTTAACTCAACATTTAATCTCGGTCAACAATCTTGAAAATAGATTAAAGGACCACCAAGCTTACCTTACAGAAACGATTATAATTGGAGCGGGGGACAATTATTTGGGAGCTGATTCCGTTGGAAAATGGTACCGTAGAAATTTAAGAATTTTTGCGAACGCTTACGATATGACAGATTTTGATACCGAAGAAAGACTTTTGCTAGTTTACGGTTCGGGACACGTTTGGCAATTGAGTCAACTATTTAAGGATTCACCTGATTTTGAATACGTGGAAGCGAATGAATACTTAGCTAAATAAATATTGTTGCCAAGATCAGCCATAGCAAACATTTTGAAAACAAAATGAGAAATGAATTTAAACTTACAAATAACAAAAATGACAAGTAAATTTTTCCTGAATCTTGTGGTGATCTTATTCGTCACTCTCAATAGTTCAGCTCAAACCAAAACATCTAAAACAGATGGCCTTAATGATACTGCATATTTCAAACTTCCAAAAAAATTTGTAGATAAGCCTTTATTGGTCATAAATAGAATTACAGGATATCCCAACAAGTTATTTTACTACGGAAGTTCCGGGATGGACGTTGACTATTCCGTGATTGTAAAATTTGAAATCGACAATAATCAATTAAAAGTAACACAGCAACAATATCAAAATAATGTAGATAAGGATGATGTTATCAAAACATCTGTACGAAAAAATCATTTCAATCCTACAATTTGTTACATCCCAATACTATCTATAGGTGAAAAAACTATAAAAATCAACACTGATGTTTTTAAAAATGACATCAAAGTATTTTCTCCCATAGACGATGAAACGATTGACAAATATGGACTAGAACCATTATCCAATAATAGTATTGTGATTGGGAATATACGATTAAGTAAGAATAGCCTGTTGGTTTCAAGAACTTTGAATTTCACCTCTCAAAAATCACCCGAAAAGCATTATTCCCCTAATATTTCGGTGGAACAGTTATTGGCGTTTAGAATTCTGCCGGAAAACCCCATGGTGAGGAGAAAATGGGACCCACGTGTTGGGAATTTTTATCTTTCTACCACAAAATACGACAGTGATAATGTATTTATAAAAGAAGAATCCTTTATAGAGAGATGGGCTTTGGAACCCGAAAATAAAGCCGATTATTTTAACGGAATTCTAACCAAACCCAAACAACCCATCGTTTTTTATTTTGATGAAAATGTACCACAAAAGTGGAAAAAATACGTGAAGCAGGGAATTTTAAACTGGCTCCCTGTTTTTGAAAAAATTGGGTTTAAAGACGCCATTGAAGTACATGACAAGCCAAAAAACGCCAAATGGGATAATTATGACCCGAATTACAATATGATTCGTTGGGTTTCTTCTGAAATTAAAGATGCGCAAGGAAATTATATTTCAGACCCAAGAACGGGAGAAATTCTAAACGGCACATTAACATTGTATCAAAATTATTTTACTGCGATTAATGACGATTACTTTGTGGCAACTGCGGCAGTAAATCCTGTGGTTAGACAAGCTGTTTTGCCCGATTCTATTTTTGGAGAACTTTTAAGATCGACCATGACTCACGAAATGGGACATGCATTGAACCTTGGTCATAATATGATTGCGTCTTCGGCGTATCCAACCGATTCTTTGCGTTCAAGTCATTTTGTTCAAAAGAATTCATTTTCTGCCTCTATCATGGATTATGCAAATTACAATTACGTTGCACAACCGGAAGATATGCCGATACCGTTATACAGTGAAATTGGACCTTATGATTATTGGGCCATTGAATATGCATACAAATATACTCGTCCATTAAATGATAAATCGAAAATGGAAAGCGTTTACCCAAATGAGGAAATGGATAAATACTTGCAGGATGAAAAACGTCAATACATGGAGCAGGAATATGGCATAAGAATGGATCCAACCAACAACACGGGCGACTTAGGGGACAACCCAATACTTTCCGGAGAATATGGATTGAAAAATTTAAAACGAGTCATGCCGCATATCGTAGAATGGTCACTTCCAGAAGATGCAGATCCGTCTATTTTACTTAGCCGTTACGACGAGGTAATAAAACAAGTCGATTTATACTTTAGTAAAGTAATCAAGTTGATTGGAGGTAAAAAGAACAGATTAACAAGTGGAATGGAGTATGTGACCGAGCCAATAGATGATCAAACCACTATGGATGCCATGAATTTTATTGCCAGAAATGCATTCACCAAAATGGATTGGTTATACAATCCAGAGATAGAAAAGTTTAGTGAAGAAAATCTCTATGTTAATGGTGTTGAAAAAATTCAAACAGATGGCATTAAGCGAATCCTAAATAAAGACAGATTATTGCGTTTAATTGATTATGACACAAAAAACAACACAGAAACAACTACAAGAATTCTTAGAAAAATGAGTGATGTACTCCTTGTAGAAAGTACCTTTGAGAATATTCCATTGAATGTGCAAAAAGCGTATTTAGATAGGGTCAATGAACTTATTGAGCAAACTACAGACACACCTATTTTAAATTATGTATTAAAAGGTGAGTTGGACTACATACATAAAGCAATAACAACTAAAACTCAAAAGGAAGATAACCCCCTGGTAAAAGGGTTTTACACAAATTTTATCAAATAAGCTTGCTTTTAATTTTCAACTAAGAAAGTATAAATAGAAAAAGGTTTGTTCACAAACTGATGCAAAAAACGAGGCTTTTTATGGTAATTTGAACAAAAGTTTCCATCCTGAAGAAAATCATTTTTTACGATTTCAAAAGTTTGTTTCAGTAGTTTGTTGTACTACTCGCGCAGTTAACCCATACATTTTATAGTTTTATTATTTCCTTTAGGATAGCCCAGTCCAAAGGATCATCACTGTCCCATATATTGCTGCTCGATAATCCTTTCCACTCAGAAGAATTTCATAATTTACATGCTACAGTTTTGTATTTCAAAGAAAAACATAAAAACCAATACATGTAAACCCTAATATGAAAGCAATAATTTGCCAAAAATATGGACCCCCAGAGGTATTAAAAATAGTGACCTTACCCAAGCCCATTCCAAAGGACAAGGAAGTTCTGGTCAAAATAATGGCCACTGCCATCAATTCAGCAGATGTAAGGATACGAGGACTCAAGGTGAAGGGGATTATGAAACTGGTCATGCGACTGGTCATTGGTTTCAACAAACCCCGTAAATCCATTTTGGGAACCGTTTTTTCAGGTAGGATTGAAGCGGTTGGCGGTAAGGTCACCCGTTTTAAGGTGGGCGACAAGGTTTTTGGAATGACCGGCCTTAAATTTGGCACGAATGCCGAGTATATTACTATCAATGAAAATAAGCCTGTGGTTACCGCTCCAAAGAACGCCACTTTTGAGGAGTCGGCAGCCATTATTTTTGGTGGACAGTCCGCCATTTATTTTTTGGAGAAATCAGGGATTGCAAAGAAACCGAATGTAAAAGTCCTTATTTATGGGGCTACTGGCTCCGTAGGAACAGCGGCCGTTCAAATTGCACAATCTCACAATGCGGATATTACCGCCGTGTCCAGCACCCGGGGTACAGCACTCATGGAAAAATTGGGCGTGAACAAAGTGCTTTTCTACGACCAAGGGGAGTTCGAGGAACATACCCCCAAATACGATATTGTTTTTGATGCCGTAGGAAAGGCTTCAAAGAAAAAGTGCACCTCCTTGTTGGAAAAGGATGGGATTTTCAAGACCGTTGAAGGTATGGAAGTTGCTTCAGAGTCCATAAGCCAACTGGAGAAACTTAAGGAGCTATTTGAAACGGAACGGTACCATGCTATTATAGACAAAGTATTTCCCATGGACCAAGTTGTGGAAGCCCATCGTTATGTGGACCAAGGTCGCAAAAAGGGCAATGTTGTGCTGCGAATAGGGTGAAATAGTAAAACGTCCTACTCGTATCCTATGGTTCCATACATCCTATTCCAAAAGAATCATTAAATTGACAGGGATTACAGTTTTACCAACAACATTCTAAATTAACAGATTTGCTTTCCTATAAAACCAAACGAAAATTTAGAAAAATTCTATCATTTGGTATTATTTGGACCCTATTGGGGTGGTTATTTCTATTTATTGAGCAAACTGCAATTATTGATGCCAAGGCTTCGCAACAAGAAGCTATTGAGGTAACACCGAAAATTTTTTTATTTGCTAGTTTGTCCGTTTTCTTGGTCGGGATGTTCGTCGGGTATCTGGAACTGACCTTTCTGAACAAACTATTTATTAATAAACCCTTCTACAAAAAGGTCTTGTTCAAGCTATTTTTTTACCTGATATTATTCTCCCTGATCATGTTGGTATTATACCCCATTGCGTCCAGTATACAGCTTGGTATGCCTTTATTTTCAGCTACGATTTGGCAACGCTATATCGATTTCCTATCCAGCACGGTGCATGTAAGTACTTTGGTCCAACTATCGGCCTCCTTATTTATTTCTTTAATATATACAGAGATAAGTGACAACTTGGGGCATGGCGTATTGCAAAATTTCATTATAGGAAAATATCATAAGCCAAAGGAAGAGCATCGCATATTTTTGTTTACGGATATGAAGGACTCCACCGCCATTGCCGAAAAATTGGGAACAAAAAAATACTTTTCCTTCTTAAGGGACTATTATGATTGCCTGGAAGACCCCATTATAAAATTTGGCGGGGATGTGTATCAGTATATTGGTGATGAAATCGTAATTACTTGGGAATATAAAACGGGAATCAAGAAAAACAACTGTCTTCATACTTTCTTTGAAATGAAACATGCTCTAGAGAAAAATGCCGAATTCTTTCTTGAAACTTATGGTTATATACCAAGTTTTAAGGGAGGTATGCACTATGGGGTAGTAACCACCGGGGAAATAGGGGCCTTAAAAAAGGAAATTGTTTTTTCCGGGGATATTTTGAATACAACGGCAAGGATACAAGGTGCCTGTAGTACCTATAATACGGATTTATTACTTTCCCAGGCATTGGCCAAACGTCTTGATTTTGATAAAGGCTTTGATTTTTCCGAAATTGGGGAAGTTTCCTTAAAAGGAAAAAATGAATCCTTAACCTTGGTCAAGGTCCATAAAATTAATCCGAAGTAATTATTTATGATAAAATTCTTTAGAAAAACCAGACAAAAACTATTGGCAGAAAAGAAGGTAGGCCGATATCTGGCCTATGCCTTGGGAGAAATTGTACTTGTGGTCATCGGGATACTTATAGCTCTGGCTATTAACAACAAAAACCAAAAAAACATAGAGGAAAAAATAGAACAGACCTACCTACTAGGCTTAAAAGATGAGTTTTTGACCAGCAGGTCAAAATTAACGGAGCTCATGACCATTAACGAACAGAATATCGAAGGAGCTAAAAAACTATTGGCCTTAACGAATTTGAAGGACTCACTTCCTACCGAACAGGAATTTTCCAAACTTTTGTTCCAAACATTTGTTTCGGACATTGCCTTTAACCCTAACAACTCCCTGCTAAACGAAATTATCAACTCTGGAAATCTAAAAAATATTAAGAATAGCGACCTAAGAATTATGCTTACCAATTGGTTTGCTACCCTTGAGGATATTTCCAGGCAAGAAAAAGACCTATTGCTACAGCGGGAAAATTTGTTGGATATGTTCAGGACCAACCAATATAGTCTGGAGACCGTTTTTAAGGACGCCGGTATTTATGCTGAAATGGATTTGGCCAAAGGAGAGGAAACAAAATCCAACCTCGGTTTATTGTCCTCTATAGAGTTTGAAAACAAACTCCTGATGTTTATAGTTACCAGTCATGCCACCGGAGATACCCACTATAAACCCTTAATGACCTATTTGGATAACATATTGAAGACTATTTCCAAAGAATTGGACTAAAGAATATTGCTGTATCTAATTGATTTTCAATAGGTTTATTAAAATTTTTGAGTTCCAGACAAACTGACCAAAAGGAAAAATTTATACTTTAGTTATAAAGTAATCTAAGATGACACTTCCAAAAAAACAACTCCTAACCATTCTAGCCCCATTGACTTTACTTTTAGTACCTTTTGTTGGTATGCAATTTACCAACGAAGTTGCTTGGAGCCTGAGTGATTTTGTAATAATTGGCCTTCTTTTATTCGCCGTAGTACTAGGAATCAATTTTATTCTCCGGAAAGTAAGACCAAAATTTCGTGTTGCTTTTATAATAGCCCTACTCGTACTTTTTCTTTTGGCTTGGGCAGAGTTGGCCGTGGGTGTTTTTGGTACACCGTTCGCAGGAAGTTAGACCTTTTTTAATACGTAAATCTATTGCCATGAAAACCATGACATGCAGACAATTAGGAGGCGCTTGTGAGCAAAAATTCCAAGCTGAAAATTTTGAGGAAATGGCCGAACTGAGCAAAAAACATGGAACAGAAATGTTTCTAAAGGGTGATGAACCACACCTGAAAGCCATGGAAAATATGAAGTCCATGATGCAATCTCCCGAAGCTATGCAAAACTGGTTTAAGAGTAAACGAGAGGAATTTAACGCCCTTCCTGAGGAATAATACTAACTTAGGTCCAAATTGTCCACCGCCTCGATAGTTGCGTCCAAATCTTCGTAGCACAATGCGTCATTGAGGAAATAGCTTTCAAAAGCAGATGGCGGCAAATAGATTCCTTGGTCCAACATACCGTGGAAATACTTCTTAAATGTATCATTATTCCCTTTTGCCGAAGTAGCAAAGTCCATAACAGGTTCATCCGTAAAGTGAACTGAAATCATACTTCCAAATCGGTTGATTTGATACGGAATTCCTTTTTTATCAAGAGCTTTGGAAAGACCAATGTGCAAATGGGCCGTTTTCTCCTGAAGGCTGGTAAATATCTCCGGATTATTATTGAGTTCGGTCAACATGGCCAACCCGGCGCTCATTGCTAATGGATTACCACTTAAAGTTCCAGCCTGATATACCGGTCCATCAGGTGCCAAATATCCCATAATCTCATTATTAGCGGCAAAGGCTCCTACGGGAAGTCCGCCACCAATAACCTTTCCAAAACATAAAATATCCGCTTTTATGCCCAGAGCCTCCTGAGCACCTCCCCTTCCTAATCGGAATCCGGTCATGACCTCATCGAAAATCAAAAGGATATCGTTTTCATCACAAAGTGCCCTTAGGCCATGGATGAATCCATCGGTAGGGATAATACAGCCCATGTTTCCGGCAACCGGCTCTATGATAACCGCAGCAATTTCACCTTTATTAGCTTTTATGAGTTGTGCAACACTTTCCAAATCATTATAAACGGCCAACAAGGTATCCTTCGCTGTGCCTTGGGTAACCCCAGGGCTGTTTGGACTACCAAAGGTTACCGCCCCGCTACCTGCCTGAATCAAAAAGGAATCAGAATGCCCATGGTAACATCCAGCGAATTTTATGATTTTATCCTTTCCTGTATATCCCCTTGCCAAGCGTACGGCACTCATACAAGCCTCAGTTCCACTGTTCACAAATCGGATTTTATCGATATTGGGTAACATGGAAACGGCCAATTTGGCCAAGTCGGTCTCAATTTCAGTAGGCATTCCAAAGGACGTTCCCTTCTTGGCCTTATCGATAATGGCATTTAAAACTGGCTCATAGGCATGTCCCAAAATTAGGGGTCCCCAAGATGCGATATAATCTATCAATCTATTTCCGTCCTCATCATATAAATAGGCACCTTTGGCTTCCTTTACAAAAATAGGCTCACCACCTACCGCCTTAAACGCCCTAACTGGGGAGTTTACACCGCCTGGAATATATTGTTTCGCCTCTGCAAAGAGCGCACTGCTTCTTTTATAAATCATCTGTTATTTGTTTACGGAAGTGGATTTTACCAATAGCTTTTGACCAATGGAAAGTCCAGCGTCCCTTAGATTGTTCATACGCATCAATTCGTCCACAGATACGTAATACCTCCTAGAAAGGGAATAGAGGGTATCGCCCTTTTTAACGATGTGGACGGCATCGGAATCGGTTACAACGACCCTATCGTCAACATAGCCAGTATCGAGTTTACCACCGTCATAGGTATAGAGTTGGTGTTTTTCTATCAAATAAATCAATTTCTGGGGGTACCTTTTATCCGTAGCATATCCTGCCTTTCTAAGTCCATGTGCCCACCTTTTATAATCCGTGGGTTTGTAATCAAAAAGAAAAGCATACCGACTTCGAGTCGTTAAAAAAATACTATGATCCCTAAAAGAATACATGGGATGATTATACTTTCTAAAACACTCTCCTTTGGCATCATCGTCATGAAAATCGTAATCTCCTTCCCATCCCGTATGGCATTTAATCCCGAAGTGGTTATTGGTCTTAAGCGCCAATTCCCCCTTACCATAACCGCTTTCCAAAAGTCCTTGGGCCAAGGTAATACTGGCGGGGATTCCATAGGCCTTCATTTCAAGCTGCGCAATTTCCGAAAACGTATCAATGTATTCGTCAATGGTCTCTATCCTGAACTTTATAAATTTCCCGGAATCTTCGGGCATGGAAGTATCTCCTTTCGTTGTGGAAGAAGTGGCTTCCCCATTGGATTTTCTGCTCTCTGCCCTTACATTTTCGGTGCGAAGTCTATCGGAATATGCTTTTTTGGATTTACATCCAATGACACCAACGGCCAACAACAAAAGCATTAAAATTTTCTTTTTCATATATCCAACAAAGGTAATTTTTTCTTTAGCAATACCCTATTCATGCCGTTTATGCCCTGAATTCCTCCAGTATGTATGGCCAGTATTTGTGTTCCGGGTACAAAATTATCATTCTTGACCCTATCTAACAACCCATACATCATTTTTCCAGTGTAAACAGGATCTAAGGGGATAGTGGTCTGCCGCTTAAATTGATTTATAAATGCAACAAGTTCTTCATTAATCTTACCATAACCTCCAAAATGGTAGTTCAAATCAAGACGCCAATTTCGTTTTTCGGTAAGTTCCTTTATGTCGTTTTCCAAAAAATCCCCCTTTAAAACAGGGAACCCCAAAACCTGTTGATTATTGTTCGAGGCCTTGATTAATCCTGCAATAGTGCCACCAGTCCCCACACAAACACAGATTATATCGAATACTTTATCCTCCTCCTCAAGAATTTCCTCACAGCCCTTTATGGCCAAAGCATTGGTCCCTCCTTCCGGAACTAGGTAAAATTCACCAAACTCTTCGCGAAGGGAAGCCAAAAAATCCAGTTCCTCTCTTTTTCTATAGGTTTCCCGGTCTACAAACTTGAAACGCATGCCGTTTTCATGAGCCATTTTTAAAGTGGGATTTTCTTGCCAACTATCCGCCAGTTCGTTCCCCCTAATAATTCCAATGGAATCCAGGTTATGCATTTTACAGGCGGCGGCTGTGGCGGCAATATGGTTGGAGAAGGCCCCGCCAAAGGTCAATAGATGGCGGTATCCTGATTGTTGCGCTTCCTTTAAATTGTACTTTAATTTTCTATACTTGTTTCCGGAAACCATAGGGTGAAGCAAATCCTCCCGCTTTAGGGTAATACGAACTTCCTTTTCTTTTAGAAGTGGAAGTTCCAGATATTGGTTTTCACTGTGCAAAGTGGTTATTTATTATGAAAGAGGTATTTCATAAAACTATAGGGCCTTCGGTTTTTCAAATAATCTAATATTCCCTCGTTCCTATAAGCCTCCCTTTCAAAACTAAGATTTTGATACGCTTTATAGGTGTCCAAATAAAGAACAGACCTTACCAACCACTCCAAGACATACAATACGTAAAAAGGAAGTATTAACAGTTCCTGTTGCTGTCTCAAGTGAATCTTCTCATGATTGATCAACTCCTTGTCCTTTTTAAGCGTATGCGTTTTGAGGATAATGAAGGGCCAAAGGGAGAGACCCACATAATTTCTATAAAACAAATGCTTAAAAACCAATATCATAGGTAAAACCAATCTTGTATATTCAAAGATACCTGTTAAAATTTAAAATCAAAAGCATACGGAATTATGTTTCCAACAACTATGCAGTCCATTGGTTTTTTGCTAAATCCCCGTTAAACTAGGATTCATAAATGTTAACGACTCCGGTTATCAACAGAAATATTCTAATTTTATGATACGTAGTCTCATTACTAATCAAACATTAAAAAGCTAATTTTCACCCATTGAATGAAAAAAATTATCCCGATCGAAGATGGTGATTATTACTGGACGGACGAAGGTTACAGGGTTTTTACGCGCCAGTACCATTTAAAAAGGGGCTATTGCTGCGAAAGTGGTTGCAGGCACTGTCCCTACGGATATAATCCAAAAACGAACAGTCAATAACAGGCTCTTCGGCATGATTTTTGAGACTTTTAAAATTGATAAATAATTCCTTAAACATATAAATTGATTGCTATGAAAAACTTTAAAATTTTATCGCTAATAGCGCTGGCGTTGGTGGTCTTGACCTCATGCTCTTCGGTTAGGGTACTTTCAGACTATAACCAGCAAGCCAATTTCAACCAATATAAATCCTATGCTTTTTATAAGACCGGGATAGATAAAGCCCAAATATCGGACTTGGACAAAAGAAGAATTCTACATGCCATTGAAGATGAAATGTCGTCCAGAGGTTTTGTGAAATCTGAAAACCCAGATTTATTGATAAGTATTTTCACCAAAGAACAGGAACGCGTGGATGTCTACAACAACAACTTTGGTTGGGGTTGGGGCGGCGCCTGGGGCTGGGGACCAGCATGGGCTTGGGGTCCCGGTTGGGGCTGGGGCTGGGGAGGTCCTAGTGTTAGTACCCGTACACAAGGTTCCCTGTACATAGATTTAATCGATACCCAAAATAAAGAGTTGGTATGGCAAGGTAAAGGTGAAGGCACATTGTCCAACACCAAAAACATCGAAAAGAAAGAACAGCGAATAAAAGAGTTCGTTTCCCAAATATTAGATCAATATCCGCCCAATTCGGTGGCCGTTAGATAGGAATTATTTCATATTGAAAACCAAGGCCCTTTCAAGCAAGAATACTTGAAAGGGCTTTTTTCATAACAGTGGAAAATGCTGACTGTTCTTTGCCTCATTTAATACAAAAGCACTTTTTACAGCACCAATATTTGGCAGAGTCGCAATCCTCGTTTTTGCAAAATCATAATAGGCATCCAAATTCTTCACGGTAACTTTTAGAAGAAAATCGAACTCACCCCCAACAACATAGCATTCCGTAACCTCATTGAAAAGCGCAATATTATCCAGAAAATCATCCATTAAACTACCCTTCTGGGCATCTAGGGATACAAAACTGAAGACCGTAATGCTAGGTTCAATTTTAGACGTATCCAGCACCGCTTTGTAATTCTTGATGAATCCGTCTGATTCCAATCGTTTTATACGCTCATATACAGGTGTCTTGGTCATTCCCAATTGGTCCGCAATCGATTTGGCCACAGTTTTGGCATCCCTTTCCAATATTCTTAAAATCTTTCTGTCAACCTCGTCCAAATTTTCCATATTATTTTTTCCTTTTGTTGCCCCTTCTAGACTCCACTAAAAACACTAATTCCTATCAAATATACAATTTGAAGGAATTATTTCCTTATAAATAAATTTTAACAGAAATATAGACTATATATTATTAAATTTATAAGACACCCCAATTAACGAAACAATTACCTAAAGGATACAGATATGAGCTACGAAAGCAATCCCATACTTGACAAACTGCCCAAACATTTAAAGCAGTACATAAAGCCACAAAATTATGAACATTATACGGCTATCAATCAAGCTGTCTGGCGTTATGTAATGCGAAAGAATGTGGACTATCTCAGTACAGTAGCCCATGATTCCTATACACAGGGATTGAAAAAAACCGGGATTTCCATAGATAGCATACCCAACATGTACGGAATGAACCGAATTCTAAAGGATTTGGGATGGGCAGCAGTTGCTGTAGACGGTTTTATTCCCCCTGCCGCCTTTATGGAATTTCAGGCGTATAATGTTTTGGTAATCGCCTCGGACATCAGACAGCTTGAAAATATTGAGTACACGCCCGCACCTGATATCATCCATGAAGGAGCTGGGCATGCGCCCATTATCGCCAACCCAGAGTATGCCGCTTACTTAAGAAGGTTTGGCGAAATTGGCAGCAAGGCCATATCCAACGCCAAAGATTTTGAACTGTACCAAGCCGTTCGACGCTTGTCCATCATCAAGGAAGCCAAAGGAACGAAACGGGAGGAAATTGAAAAAGCCGAAAATTTGGTGGAAGAACTACAACAAAATATGGGCGAACCCAGCGAAATGGCTTTAATCAGGAACCTACATTGGTGGACCGTGGAATATGGACTAATAGGTACTCTAGAGAATCCGAAAATCTATGGGGCCGGACTCCTATCGAGTATCGGGGAGAGTGCCTGGTGTATGACGGACAAAGTTAAAAAAGTACCCTACTCCATCGAAGCGGCACATACACCCTTTGACATTACCCAACCCCAACCCCAACTTTATGTGACACCCGATTTCGCATTTTTAAGCCAAGTACTGGAGGATTTTGCCAACACTATGGCCTTACGAACCGGTGGCCTGATCGGACTACAAAAACTTATCGATTCGAAAGATTTAGGTACGATAGAACTAAGCACAGGATTGCAGGTATCAGGTAATTTTGAAAGCGTCATTGCACATAATGGGGATCCCATTTATTTTCAGACCAAAGGAAAATCGGCATTGGCTTTTAGGGAAAAGGAATTGGTAGGACAGGATATCAATCAACATGCCACGGGATTTGGATCCCCAATCGGAAGACTTAAGGGAATCAATATTGCCATTGAAGATATGAGCCCGAGGGATTTGAAGGCCTATAATATTTATGAAGGAAACGAGGTCTCTCTAGACTTTGAAGGCGGTATCAATATCAGCGGAAAAATTGTAACAGGAACCAGAAACCTACAGGGACAAATCATCCTCATCACCTTTGAGCACTGTAAAGTTACCTATAACGATAAGATTCTCTTTGAGTCCAAGAACGAACTGTATAATATGGCCATTGGGGAACGGATAGTCTCTGCCTATCATGGCCCTGCCGATTTAAAAAGCTTTGATCTGTTAGACCATGAACTAAGCAGTTCCAATCCAAAAGCGAAAAGTTCTAAGGATGAGGAATTAGAAAATCTCTACCAACAAATTAGGGACTATAGAAACGGCAGAAACACTACCATTTCAAGGAATAAGGTTTTTAAGGTACTTACTGAGAAATATCCTTTGGATTGGCTGCTTTCTGTGGAATTATATGAACTGGCAGTAGGAAACCAGGATTTGGATTTTGCCAGTGATATAAAGGCCCATTTGAATTCGATCAAATTGGAAAATCCGAAGTTAGGCCATCTGATCGATGACGGCATTGGGCTGACGGAAAAGGAATTTATATTACAATAAAAAAAGCCCTTGACCAAAGATCAAGGGCCTTTTTAGAAAAACACCAAACTACCTATAATAAGAACCTCATGAAGACCTCATGTGTCCCCTGGTCAATACCATCGATTGGTCTTTGCCAGGCGGATTCATAGGCATAGCCCAATTGGAACCCGTTTGAAACCTTAAAGAGAAAAAGTCCGCTTATGCTTTCATTATACCTATACCCCGCACCCAAGGTAAAACGTTCCGCCAGATCCAACAGCCCGGTAATTTCATAGGAGAGCGGGGACGCATCGGCATACCTGACCATGCCCAAGGCCTGAAGTTTGGTCTTTTCCCCTAAAAAGAAATCATAACCTCCCGCTAGGTATACATGCAATCTATCGGCACCTAAAAAGGCGTTCCCATTGGCTTCCTGAAGCCTATCGGGTGTCAGAATTTTTGGCACTGACAAGGATAGAAAATACCTTTCGTTTTTCAGGTAGATACCAGCACCTACATTCGGTGTAAAACGGCTTTCAAAGTTCATCAACGATCCGTCCTGGCCAACACCGTAGGTCAAAAGGCCTTGTGTATTGGCATCGTAAGAGTTAGCACTTGCCTTTAGTCCGAAATAAACCCTGTTGGCATCGTTGAGTTGAATATGATATGAAAAGTCCACGGCCATCCAAGTCTGGGTCTCTATGAACGTTTTGTCGTTGAGGATACTCACGCCCAATCCTACCTTATTTCCTACCGGCATGCCAAAAATGGCGCTCTGGCTTTCAGGGGCGCCTTCGATGCCCGCCCATTGGCTCCTGAGCCCAAGGACGAACTCCACCCCTTCGGAACTGCCCGCAAAAGCCGGGTTGTAAATGTTCATGTTATACCGGTAGAAGGTATAGTTTGGGTCCTGTTGGCCCCATGCTTTCCCTATGGAAAGCATTAAAAAAAGGACGATGATCAAATTAAATATTCGCATGATTTTATTTTTTAAGGTTGATTAATAGTTGATGAATATCCATCCACGGATTGGCTGGGAACTGTCTCCCAGGTCAATAACATATAGGTAAGATCCCGAAGGCAGTTTTTCTCGGTTGTTCTTATAGAAGCCCTCCCAATCGTTTTGGTAGCTAACAGCCTCATAGACCAAATGGCCCCATCGGTTAAAGACCTTCACTAAGTTATTGGGGTAGTTCTCAAGACCGGGAATTATCCAGGCATCGTTGTTGCCGTCCCCGTTCGGGGTAAAGGCTTGGGCCGGTGCCACTTTTGAAGTCTCGGCCACGGGCTCCGTTGTAATTTCCTCCGATGGAAAACTTTCAGCGTCCAGAGGATCAGTTCCACTTTCAATTTCTTCCTGATCGGTAAAACCATCAGCGTCATCATCGGTATCTGAGTTGTTGCCCGTGCCATCGCCATCCGTATCGGTATCCTCATCGGCATCCAATGGGAAGGCATCTTCCTCATCACTTATGCCATCGCCATCATCATCCAAATCCGCGTTGTTGCCCGTGCCATCGCCATCCGTATCGGTATCCTCATCCACATCTAATGGGAAGGCATCTTCCTCATCGTCCGTTCCGTCGTTGTCGTCATCAGAATCGGCATTGTTGCCCGTGCCGTCACCATCGGTGTCGGTATCCTCATTGGAATCTAACGGAAAATCATCCTCATTGTCATTGGTACCGTCGTTGTCACTGTCCATATCAGCGTTGTCGCCAACTCCATCATCATCGGTATCAGAATCCTCATTTGGATCTAACGGGAAGGCATCTTCACTGTCGGGCGTACCATCGTTGTCGTCATCATAATCACAAGCGTCATTAAGGCCATCATTATCCGTATCATCAGCGGTTAAGTCTTCCGTGGCCAACACAGCTACTCTATTACTTGCGCATCCGTTAACATTAACGGTTTGGGCGTAATAGGTGTCTCCTAAAACAAGTACGGAAGTGGGGTCTAAAGCGGTACCCCCTGTTGAAACATTGTACCATTCCAATGTAGCTCCGTTTTCAACGGTAGCTTCTAAATCTGCAATGGTATTATCAGGGCAAACAATTTGCTCTGCAGGTGCTACCGGGCTATTGGGCAATTCATTCACCACTCCGGTCAAATTTATAATCTCATCGGTCGCTCCCGTGGAGGTTATGGTCAATGAACCCGTAACATTACCGGTTACTGCGGTATTGGACGTTCTTACATATACATCGGTAGCACTTAAATTACCGCTCGCGGTAATCGTTACCGAATTGGAAAACGCCGTACCTGATGTTAAACTTACCTCGAAATCTCCTGAGGTGGTCACTACAACATCTTGAATTAGATCGGTAGCAGAAACAGATAGTATCTGTTCGTCTGATGGGGATCCAATACATGATGTAAAATTGGTTAGCGAATGATCGACCGAAATTGTTGGCACGATTTCTATTTCGGTTACCGAAACACCCCATGTCCCCCCACCGGCATTTTGATTAGCCGGAATGACCAAGGACAACCCTCCAATCGTTAACGGTAACTGACTAAAACCTTGACTAGTGTACGCTAAATTAGCCACGGAGTTCCAATCGGCTTTAAGTCTATCCGCCATTGAGACCGGTGGTGCCGTTTGGAAATCACCAACAAAAGCTCTATCCGAAGAATATTGATTATTTGTACCATTAAAGAAAAAAGAACCTAGGAACATGTTCCCATTAGAGGCGGCCGCAATAATACCAACATGATTACTTTCTAGATCATCAAGAGGAACATCGTTCAAAATAGACCCCAATGTTATTTTAACATTCCTTCCGTTAGGAAACAAAGCCTGATAAGACCCATTATTTATGAGCTCCCATTCCGTAACATCCTCTTCAGTCACATTACTGAAGGTCATGGTCAAGGGTTGATTTGTAAAGGGAGTTCCGCCATAGGTTCCGCTAACACTGTTCAATGACAAGGTATAGGTATATTCCTCTCTTGTGGGTAATTGTACGTAATTGCCATAATATTTTGCAAAACCGGAGAAGCTGCTATAAACCGTGGCCATTTTATCATCATTGTAAACCGCCAAAGAACTTCCATTAACTTCAGAATAGGTAAAATCTGGAGAACCTACCAAATCCCAGGTATCCGTGTGCGTATTGAACATTCGAACAGCAGATTTTCTAGTGGAATTATCCGTAAAACCAAGATATAGGGTATTGGTATCTGAAATCTGGAACGACATGTTCCACGCGCTACCGTTGAAAGGTGTACCTATTAAATTCCATTGATCTAGATTTGGATCATAGGCTTTAACGGTAAGGGATCCATTATAACCATAGGCAGCATACAACACGCCATTATTATCAATATCAAGCGCAGTTTGTTCTGCACGATCATATAGGCCTGACACTAAAGGTTGGCCTATTTGATCCCATTCTTGGGTATCTGCATTGTACTTCCAGACCGGACTGGATGAAGCACCGTCCCATTTTGAAGAGGTCAGATAAGGTATACCTTGTGCATCAACCGTTACATCAATATGATTGGTATTGCCTATTGGTAAATTTGTATGTGACATGGTTGACCATGTTTGGGCCGCCGAGTCATACTTGCGCACCGTGGGGCCCGCCACATTATCTTGATGGGCAATAAACAGATCACCATTGGGCGCAATATCCAATTCTAAATATTCCGTAGGGGCGGTACCTCCCGGGTTGCCTACTTGAACCCAATTAGTCCCATCATATTTATATACCATTATAGCACTAAATTCATCCCGAAAGAGTACATAAGGTTGATCTTGTTCGTTAAATTCAAGATCAATGGCTCCTGCATATGTAGGGGTAAAACCGGGTTCGCCTAAATATTCCCAAAGCTCCGTACCTATATTATAGAACATTACGGAAAGCTTACGATCATTTAGGCCGTCGCTATATGCCGCGTAAAGATCGCCGGCACTGTTGAATTTGGTCTTTACATCATCCATTTCGCCCCCTGTAAAACCTACTTCGCCCAACGTATTCCAGTTACCGGTTTGTTCGTCGTAAAATTTAACCACTGCACTGCTATCCAAACTATTTGCTGAATAGGCAATAGTCAATTCACCATCTGGGTTGAAAACTAATGAAGGATAATCAGTAGAGCTGCCAGAAATACCTATGCCCATACTTTGCCAAGTTGCATTAATGCTGTCGTACTTCCATACAGAGATTCTTTCATTGGTATCAGCGTCTTGGTCATGGTCATCTTCAAAGGACAAATACAATTCGCCCGATGCTGAAAAGGCTATCCTTGGATTATCTGGATATATGTTGTTTGCAGGTACGGTACCGGAAACTTGTACCCATTGTGTGCCATCAAAAAAATCTACCCTTATTTCATTGTTCGCTTCGTAGGATATATAGGGTACGTCGCTGGGGGAAAGTGTCATAAAAGTATCTCTTGTATCATCACCCTGGCCAGTGGTGGTATAGGGTATCCATACCTGGTTTACGGTATCTAACTTATAGACATAGATGAAATCGGCATTCAGGTTTTGATCATACGCACTGAACGAAAAATATAATGACCCATCTGATGCTATTTCTAAATAGAGTTCATCTGGATATCCGTTGGATACTGCATCGCCTATTTGGGTCCAAGAAGTACCATCATACCTTTGCACCTTAACTTCATCTGTATCATCATCTTGATAAGCTACCAATACATTGCCGCTGGCATCGATTTTTAAATCGACCTCTTCTGCAGTATCCGTAAAAGGTGCCCCTAAGTCTTCCCAAGCAGTACCATCAAAATACTTGACCACCAACTGGGTGTCGAGGTCATCATCTGCATAGGCAATATAGGGTATGTCGTTTTGATCAATGGCTATGGCCGTGAATTCAACATAATCCCCGGAAATACCTCGATCACCTACAAAACTCCATTTGCCAGTTGCCAGGTCATAACGAACTACACTGATTTTTTCATCAAAATCGTAATCCATATAAGATAAATATGGGATACCCGAATTGTCAAAGGCTAAATCAATATACTCGGCTTCTATAAAAGAAGCCCAATTGTCATCATTTGGCCCCAAAGGTTGCCAGTCTTGCGCTCTCAACACTCCCGAAAACAGAAGTGCCAAGAACAGTAGTTTTAGTAAAAATTTAGATTTCATTATTTATTTATTTGATTGTTATTTAAGATTTAATAATTCAGGAATACCCAACCTTGTAAAGGTGCTTCTCCATCCCCAAGGTCGATTACATATAAATAAGAGCCAGAAGGTAGTTTTTCTCGGTTGTCCTTATACAGCCCTCCCCAATCATTTTTATAGGATTGGACCGCAAATACTTCATGCCCCCATCTGTTGAAGACTTTTACCACATTGTTGGGATAGTTGTCTATTCCAGGTATTACCCATGTATCATTTATACCATCACCATTAGGAGTTAATGCCTCTGCCGGTATCACCGTTTCCTCAACGGGAACTTCTGTAGTATCATCTGCTTCTAAAGGATTGGTATCTTCAGAATCTTCAATACCGTCATTATCGTCATCCTCATCCGCATTATTACCAATCCCATCTCCATCGGTATCTGTATCTTCAGTTGAATCCAATGGAAAGGCATCCTCGGAGTCCGGTGTACCGTCGTTGTCGTCATCGGTATCCACGCAATCAGGAGTGGCATCGCCATCGGTATCGGTAGCCATAGAAGCGGCATCCAAGGGGTCTGAACCACAACTGGTCTCGCCGGCATCACTCTGGCCGTCGTTATCATCATCGGTATCGGCATTGTCGCCGGTACCATCACCATCGGTGTCGGTATCTTCATTTTCATCTAACGGAAAGGCATCCTCTGAATCTGGTGTACCGTCGTTGTCGTCATCGGTATCGGCATTGTCACCAGTGCCGTCACCATCGGTATCGGTATCTTCATTAGGGTCAAGTGGGAAGGCATCTTCCGTATCGGGCGTGCCATCGTTGTCATCATCGGTATCGGCATTGTCGCCGGTACCATCACCATCGGTATTGGTATCCTCATTTTCATCTAACGGAAAGGCGTCCTCTGAATCCGGTGTACCGTCGTTGTCATCATCCTCATCGCAAACATTTCCAAGACCATCGGAATCTTCATCCGCTTGATTCGCATTCGCCATACTGGCGCAATTGTCTTGGTTATCTAAAATACCGTCATTATCGTCATCATCGTCACATAAATCGCCAATACCATCTTGATCTAAATCGGACTGATCAGGATTTGAAACGTATTTACAATTGTCAATTGCATCTTGAATTCCGTCACCATCTGTATCTTCATTATCAGTGTCCAAAATGGTAATTAGAAAGCTTTTTTCAAAAAAACCTCCAAAGCGGTCTGTAGACCTCACCCTAATGGAATAGGTATTTTTGGTTTCATAATCAAAGGGGCCGCCTGCTTGTAGCTCTGCATCGACTATCATAAAACTTTCGTTATCTTCGGCCCCAATACCGGAAACAAGACTATAGGTATGCGTATCATCAATGTCAGCATCAGTAGTAGAAAGACTTCCTACGGTATCCCCAATTTCATTGTTTTCGGTAATTTCCATTGAGGTAATCGTTACATCGGTAGGCACCATATTATCGGCAATCAAAATCTCTACCAAATCGGTTGAGGGCAGACAAGTTCCATTAGAAATTTCCCATTGATATTCGTAGGTTCCTTCCATAAGGTTTGAGAGGTTCAAAACATTATCGGTCACCGTGGCATTTGGTGTATTCGGGCCACTAACCCAAGACCAGGCTCCTTCACCCACACTCGGTACATTTCCTGTCAATTGAGCCGTAGTAGTACCGGAAGTCAAGTAGATGTCTTCGCCTGCGTTTGCAGCTGTCGGGTTGTCGGATATGACCACCTTATCTGTGTATATATTAGAAGATGCGTCTTGACGGACCACAGTTAGCGTGATGTCAAATACTCCTGCAGCGGTATATGTCTTAGACGGTGCAGCCAAGGTTGATGAGGTAGTATCCCCGAAATCCCAAGCATGACTGACTACGGGTGATCCCCCATCGTCCAAGAAGGAGAAAGACACGCTATTGGTGGCCAAACAAGTATCTCCAGTAGTTTGAATAGATCCCACCAACCACATCATGATGTTCGCAAAAAGTTGATAACCCGGAACAGCATTGCTTCCAGTAGCAGCACTCGGAGAAACTGCAAAGTCGATTACCCTGCCCATGCCATTTATTCCCACATTTTCCCTAGCTTGAAGACCGGGCCTTCCATCGGAGAATTTGGCTATGCTATATGCCTCTGGAGCTAGGGTATTGGAAGTAGAGGACCATAAACTTCCTACATTCCAAGTAGCGGTATTAATTACAAACGGATAGTTAAGGGCCGGGTGTGTAGGAATATCTATGGTTCCAAAGTTCGTAGGCCCCATTGATTGACCAGCTGGTATAAGCGCATTGTAGTTCCATGAACCACCTATTTCTATTGAAGCGTTGGCGAATAGGAAAATACCCACGCCACCCCCATTATCAACATAGGTTTTTAAAAGATCGCCCATACCATATGAGGCATTATAACCACCATTGGTAACCACCATGATCGCATCATAGTCATTGAGATAGTTTAAGTCATATTTGTTCGGCGCATCCCAAATAACGGCATCAACGGTATCAAATACTCCCGTTGCACTTAGATTAGCGGCGTAGCCCTGTGCTTGGGACAGTTGGGAGGTCTGGCCCCCATATAATATCAAAATATCCTGGGCCTGTATTCGATGGAGGCATAGTAGAAGTATTACATAAAAAATGATTTTTTTCATGGTTGAGAATTATTGATTTTATTGGAATTTTGAATAATCATGTGTTTGGATTTTTAAGTTTGGTATATTTAACAAATACAAAATTGAATTAATTTGTAGTATTTTTCTTATTTATATTGTAATTACCTATTTTTAGTATGTAAGAATGTTTGATTATGTAGTAGCCCATTCGAGGAAACGTTCAAAATCATCGACGAAATAACAATTATGCACAGTACATTCTAAAAACCTGTACCTTCTCAGAGGTTTGCAAGCAGCTGTAAAAAATGTATTAAGGGAAACTTTATAAAACCCTTTGTGCATTTAGTTTAAATTGATTTTAATCACTAAAATTCCCTTTTCATTCAATTGTGATTTACTTTAAGGGGTGTTTGTTTGGTTTCTTTCATGCACGGCATAATGGATAAAGCGGGTTTTGTCAAGACTTTCGGGGAAAAATCAGGAGTGTCTGCGACGTAGTAAGTTCCTTGGAATTTCAAGGAAGCAGAAACCTTATTTTTCGCAATTGTCCAGATAACTAGAGGATAAACACCATGAAAAAAAGCCGGAAGAATCCATTTTTGGATCTATGGACTTAGAATGATTATGTCTCAAATCAAGGAAGAATTCGAACCTTCGATCGTCTGCCTAAAAGACAGATGCTCCATTCAGCTCAGCTACGCAACCATTTTCTAAAAAAACGAGATTTAAAACAATAAATCCAAAGCAACTAAACTGGAAAATCCGAAGTTAGGCCATTTGATAGATGATGGCATCGGGCTGACGGAAAAGGAATTTATATTACAATAAAAAAAGCCCTTGACCAAAGATCAAGGGCCTTTTAGAAAAACACCAAACTACCTATAATAAGAATCTCATGAAAACCTCATGTGTCCCCTGGTCAATACCATCGATTGGTCTCTGCCAGGCATTCTCATAGGCATAGCCCAATTGGAACCCGTTTGAAACCTTAAAGAGAAAAAGTCCGCTTATGCTTTCATTATACCTATACCCCGCACCCAAGGTAAAACGTTCCGCCAGATCCAACAGCCCCGTAATTTCATAGGAGAGCGGGGAGGCATCGGCATACCTGACCATGCCCAAGGCCTGAAGTTTGGTTTTTTCCCCTAAAACGAAGTCATACCCTCCCGCCAGGTATGCATGTAATCTATCGGTACCTAGAAAGGCGTTCCCATTGGCTTCCTGAAGTCTATCGGGTGTCAGAATTTTTGGTGCGGACAGGGATATAAAATACCTTTCGTTTTTCAGATAGATCCCCGCACCTACATTCGGTGTAAAACGGCTTTCAAAGTTCATCAACGATCCGTCCTGGCCAACACCGTAGGTCAAAAGGCCTTGTGTATTGGCATCGTACGAGTTAGCGCTAGCCTTGAGCCCAAAATATAACCGGTTGTCCTCGTCAAGCTCAATGTGGTAGGAAAAGTCCACGGCCATCCAAGTCTGGGTCTCTATGAACGTTTTGTCGTTTAGAATACTCACGCCCAAGCCTACCTTATTTCCTACCGGCATGCCAAAAATGGCACTCTGGCTTTCAGGGGCACCTTCGATGCCCGCCCATTGGCTCCTGAGCCCAAGGACGAACTCCACCCCTTCGGAACTGCCGGCAAAAGCAGGGTTGTAAATGTTCATGTTATACCGATAGAAGGTATAGTTTGGATCCTGTTGGCCCCATGCAATGCCCGCAAATAGAAGAACGAACAGGATACTAATTGTATTTATAATTCTTGTCATTTTGATTGTTTTTTAGGTTGATTTAATAGTTGATGAATATCCATCCACGGATTACCTCGGAACCATCCCCAAGGTCGATCACATACAAATAGGAACCAGATGGTAATTTCTCCCTGTTGTTCTTGTAAACCCCTCCCCAATCATTTTTATAGGATTGGACCGCAAATACCTCATGCCCCCATCTGTTGAAGACTTTTACCACATTGTTGGGATAGTTGTCTATTCCAGGTATTATCCAGGTATCGTTGTTGCCGTCGCCATTGGGCGTAAAGGCCTGTGCTGGAACAATTGTGGGCTCACTGTTGTTAGGAAATTCATCGTTGCTATCTAAAATACCGTCATTATCGTCATCCTCATCCGCGTTATTGCCAATTCCATCTCCATCGGTATCTGTATCTTCATCGGGATTTTGCGGGAAGGCATCCTCAGTATCTAAAGTTCCGTCATTATCATCATCTTCATCCTCATTGTCACCTATCCCATCGTTGTCCGTATCGGTATCTTCATTCGCATCCCAAGGGAAATCATCTTCGGCATCTGGTGTCCCATCGTTATCGTTATCCTCATCGAAATTATCCCCAATTCCGTCCCCATCACTGTCCAATGTCTCGTCTGGGTTGTTCGGGAAGGCATCCTCACTATCAGGAACACCGTCATTATCCGTGTCTACCGCATCTCCATTGGGAAATTCATCTTCATCATTGCTGATGCCATCCCCATCAATGTCTTCGTCAGAGTTGTCCCCAGTTCCATCTCCATCGGTATCTGTATCTTCAGTTGGATCCAACGGAAAGTCATCCTCACTATCTGGTGTACCGTCACCATCATCATCGGTATCGGCATTGTCGCCGGTACCATCACCATCGGTATCGGTATCCTCATTTTCATCTAACGGAAAGGCGTCCTCTGAATCCGGTGTACCGTCGTTGTCATCATCGGTATCGCATGCATCACCATCTCCGTCATTATCGGTATCTAGTTGGTCCGTGTTTGCAATGGAAGGGCAGTTGTCATTGGTGTCAGAAATGCCATCATTGTCTTGGTCTATTCCTTTAGTTGCGGAATCTTGTACAGGAATACCTTCGTTAGCACTACTATCGGTAAGGGTAACGGTTAGGGTTATTAAACCGTCGGCTAATGCGCTAAGATCGATTGCGGTTACTTGGTCCGTGGCGGAAGTTATAGTTCCGGATCCTGTGACCGTTGTCACCCCATTATCGCTACTAAAGCTATAATTATAGGTCGCACCTATTTCAGCACCGGCCAAAGTAAAACTGATTGAAGTTTTATTTGAACTATCTATGGCGTCTTGATCAATGGTTACCGTGTAGCCTTCAGGTGCAACATCATCGGTGACGTTAATGGTAAATTCCTTGGCAAAATCATCGGTACCGTCATTGGTATTGATTCTTACACTGTAACTACCAGGAGAAAGCGCGTTATTGGTTCTTAAGCTTGAGGCATCAATGTTAAAACTAGCAATGTCATCGTCACCTGTACCTGCCACTAGTGAATAGGTATGAGAATCTCCTGAATCAGCATCAGCACTGGATAAGGTACCTACCGTAGCGTCTACACCCGTAGCACTTTGGTTGATGCTGTTAGTATCTAGCGTAATGTCGGTTGGAGCATTGTTAATCGCTTGAACCGTAATTTGGAAATTATAAGGCACATTATCTATACCATCGCTCAGTGTAAGTGCTACATTGTGTACACCTGCATTAGCGTTGGTTGGCGTACCAGTTAATTCAGCCTTGGTTGCTACCTGGGCAATAAGTGTAGTTGTCAATAAAAACAACTCACCCGCATCCGATATTACCAAGTCGTCTGCAAAACCTCCTGCAGAAACTGTAAAAAATGTATCAATATCACCGTTGGTATCGATTTTCCGTATCCGCTTGCTTAACCGCTCGGAAATGAAAATTTCATCGTATTCGTTAATGACTAGTCCTGATGGGTCGGCAAAAGTCGCATTGACGGCAGGTCCGCCATCGCCAGTTTCTGTACCTGCTCCTTGCGTACCTGCTATGGTTTCAATTGTGTCTGCCCCTAAATCAACTCGCCTGATGATATCGTTAAACCGGTCGGTAAAAACCAAACGCCCGGCACTGTCAAACGCCATACCGTGAGGTTGAGAAACTTGTGAGGTTGACGCCGCCCCCGTATCACTGTAACCCATTGTTCCTGTACCGACCACCCGCGTCCAGTTTGCATCAGGGTCGCTATTGGTAAGGTCAATTTCATAAATACCGCCATTTGCAGACGCATACAGTTTAGTGCCGTTAGCATTAACCAGCAATCTGCGCATAAACGCTTCCGGCAAATTAGACAGAAGGGTTCGAGTACCTGTGTTATCAATTTTCAAGATGTCGGTCTTGGCATAATCTCCAACATAAACTGCGTCATTTACCGCATCATAGGCTATCCCTACTGGATTTAGATTTGTATAAGTTCCATCCCCTTGATACCAGGTTTGTACATTTCCGTTCGCATCAACATAACGAATCCCATACTCTTCTTTATCGGTGAAAAACAATTTACCATCACCATGAGCGGCAGTGCCCGCTCGAATAACCGCACTAGTAGCACTGGTTCCATCAGGCGACTGATTTACCCCATCCCCTGTATTGGTGGGGTTTGCACCAGTGCCTACAAAATTCGTTTGCAAGAGACCACTGGTAAAGGTCAACCAAGCAGGAACGGTGTTTGCTGTCCAAGTGATTACATCGTTATCGGCATCTGATGCTTTAATATCATAGTAATAAAGTGATTGCGCTGTTGCTGATGTGATTGACGTGGATGTCACTGTGGGCGCTGTATTACCAATCTCTCGATAAATCGCATAAGCGTTATCGTCAGTCAAGTTTTCACCACTTAAGTCGGATGTTTCATCTAAATTATTCCTAACGTTACCGGCACCCACCAAAGCAGTTAAACCTGTACTGTTAGCTTCAGCACCGCTATAGAGCTTTGCGATACCGCCTGATCCTGTACTAAGGGTAGGTGTGCCAGAAACAATAATATCACCACCCGTTGCCGTTCCAGCTGCAGAAGCTCTACCTGCATTCAAGATGATAGCATCATCTGAAGTGGAAGTGGTATTAATACTTTCAGAAAGGGTAATGTTTCCGGTTTCCGTTTCCACCAAAACAGTACCTGTAGCGAAAATTCCTGTTGGGTTTACCGTGCCAATTTCAAGTGCATTTGCATCACGATAGGCGATATTACCAAGACGTGTAGTTGCATCGCCACCGGCCAGCACATCAATATTGTTACTGCTGTTCTGAAGGGTAAAGTTGCCCGTACCGAACAGGGCCAAGTTGTTGGCCGTGATGGCTGCACTTTGTGTCACATTGCTCGAGGCGTTTAGGCTGATGGTGTTGTTTGATGAAGCTGTCAAGGCTTGGTTAATGGCTATATCGCCTCCATATATCGTAATCGGGCCAGCAATACTTGTTGTAGAACCAACAAGTACAGTTGAGGTATTCGTTGATTTCCCGATAGTAAGACCGGTTAAATCTGAAGAATAGGTCAATTGGGAAGTATCGAAAGTATTTGTAAATGAATTTCCGAACGATTCTATTGCTAAGGTTCCTGCTGTATTAAAGTTAAACCCAGAACTTAAGTCAAAATCGTCTCCGGTAACCGTTATATCACTTGTAGAGTTGGTAACCTCAGAACCTGATTTATACCCTATTGTTGAACCAAAATTAGCGTTAAAAATCTTTCCGGCACTTGCACCAGTTAAATTAATATCCCCGCTATTTGCTAGTACATTTGCTCCTATTAGTAAAATATTATATTGCGTACCTGTACCGCCAGGAGTACCGAAAAGATTAATATTACCTGTACCGGTACTTTGGATAAACAATCCCACTCCCCCTCCAGCTAAGGTTAAACCTCTACTTTGCGATGTTGCATCTGAGGCACTTCCGGTTAACGTTATATTTCCATTCACCGTTCTTATAAATGAAGCTGTCCCTCCTGCAGTTATTGCATAATTTCCAAGATTCATACCATCTGAAAATGACGCATTAGAACCGCTAACATTACCTTCTAAAGCTATATTTCCTGTTTGGCCTGCATCAAGGATAAAACCTTCATAAGCATTTATACCTGCCGCAGCATCGTCAAATATCGACGTTTGTCTGCCTTTGAGCGAAATATTTCCTCCACCTGAAATAATGCTAATATTACTATCGTGTCTAGCACGGATTCCGCTCTCAGTCCCAAGATTTATGCCCCCTCTAAAGGAATTCGCATTATTTAGGGCATATCCTGTAGGTAGAGTGGTTCCGCTTCCTCCACCTAATGTAATGGCTCCGCCAGATGTGTCGTTTGCTGTTCCATCATTTGCAGTTCTATCAGATGAAGTTCTTGTATCTAATGATGTATTATCTTGAAGATAGATATAGCCACCATTAGTAGTCTCATCATCACTGTTCGACCACAGGGTGATATCCGCCCCACTAGTTGTAATGGATTTACTCGCTGCTTGAACGATATTTCCTGAAGCTTTCAGTAAAATATTACCGGCGGCACCATCTACCGTGGTATTCAAGCTTTCGTTAATGGCAATATCGCCTCCATAGACTTTAATAAATCCGTTAATTGTTGAAGCCCGTGCCAAGGTCAAGGCACTGCTGTTTCCCGGCTTACCTAGGGTGAAGCCTGTGGCGGTACTTTCCACATTCACGTTAGCTGTACTGATACCCGCACCAAAAATAGCCCCTACTGGACGAATGGTTAGCGTTCCACTTGTGTTAAATCGTGTGGGCTGCACATCAAAAGTCGCACGGTTAGCCTCAATGACAATATCCGAACTACTGCTAGCTACCTCTGCGCCATTGGCGCCGAATAAAATGGTGTTAGCCGCATTAGGTCGTAGGTATAAACCGGTATAGGTTCCCGTTAGACCTGCTGGCTCAAGGTCACGAATGGTAATGGTGCCCGATGTAGACAGTAACTGCATGCTATTACTATCCAAGGCCAAGCCTCTTGAATTATTACTGGCAGCACCACCCGTCATGGTCAATGTAAGATCACCCGAATCAGTGATAATTTTTGCATCATTCGGTTGCATACCCCAAGCAGAGGCGGTTGTATTACTGCTGTTCGTAGCATCTCCCGTCAAGCTGATTACTCCACTGCCCGTTGTAATTAAATCAGCACTATTAAAAGCAATAACCCTTCCGCTAGCCGATGCACCCGCATAGCTTGCGTTTATATTAATATTTCCGCCGTTTGCATTGACAATAGCTCGATTGACACCACTTCCAGTGATTGCTAATACCGATTCGGTCGTTATAGCAGATGCCGTATAGCTGATATCCGCGCCTGAAGTAGTCACATCTATTCCATCATCTTGAAGGATGCGCTGACCTTCGATGGTAATACCATCACCTGTAGTAGCTGTTGAGCTTAGGTTTGCATCGATATTTATTTCTCCCCCATAAACCGTAATAGGGCCGTTTATCGTAATAGCGTTTGTTAAAGTAATATTTTCTGCGGTAGCATGATCTTTACCTATCACAAGCCCTGATAAAGTTGCCGAAGGTTCAAAAAAATCTGCCAGTGTTAATGAAGTACTGAAAGCATTTTCGCTTGGTAATATCCGTAGCTTACCTGTAGAAGTAATAGTATTAGCTGAGGTCGTAAAGGTTATACTATTCGCTATTAAGTCGATATCAGCCGATGATGCCGCCAAAGGCGTAATACCTTGAATAGCTGTTGCAGAAGAACGTAAACCTAAATCCGTATTTCGAAATAATTGACCACCATTAACTCCAGTACCTGTTATATCAATCTTACCACTTGCTGATAGTATTTGCATATTATCCAAAACAATACCTTCATGCAGGGTTGAAATACCTGCGATACGTATTCCTCCCGTTCCCTCTGATTGCATAAGTGAGCTACCATTCCCTAAATTAAAAAATCCCCCATTAGCTGTTGCCGTAGTTGAACCATCAATAGAAATAGCAGTTTCAGCATTACTGGCCGAGCGAAGTGCGATATTTTGATTAGTAGAACCAAAACCCAGTTCAATTCCATTCCCAGTTTCTGAGGTACCCATAATCGAGATTGTACCACTTCCGGAATCAATCACTAAATTTTCCTGCGTTAATAAACCAGGATGACCCGAAGCATCACTCGTTTTTCCGCGTAGCAAAATGTCACCTCCGTTTGATAGTAGACTTATCAATGCAGGCCCAGATATTGCGCCCTCACCAAGAGATAACCCACCAAAATCAGGGTCACTTGTCTTTCGCCATGCGTAGCCGTCTGGAATACCGTCATTTGCTACACCTTCATTTGCACCATCATCAAGACCACCTGCCAAAACCAAATTTCCACCTTGTGTTGTTATGGCACCACCGGCATTGACGGTAATAAACCCACCATCAGCATTACTATCTGCCCAAAAAGTCACATCGCCACTATTGGTAGTTATCGACTTACTGCTTGCTATAGTAATATTACCTGTTCCTCTAAGTAAAATATCACCAGCAGCAGTACCTGCTGCTGTGTTTAGGTTTTCATTTACTGTAATATCACCCCCATAAACGGTAATAGGACCCGCTATGTTGGTATTACTGGAAATGGTTACTGGAGAACTATTATTGATGTTTACCCCACTCATACCATCATAAAAGCCTAAGCTTAACCCAGAAACACTAGCAATATTATTGATAGTGATATCATCAAAGGTACTGCTCATATTAAGGTTAGTACCGCCACCATGTTGCCAAGTAATAGTACCTGAATAACTACCACCATTTGGTGCCAAAACCAATTGCCCCGAAGTATTCAATGTAAGTGCCCCTACAGAATTAAAATTATCGGAAATAAGAATGATATCACCGCTACCCGTACTAATCGTTGATGAAGTATGAGGTTCGATACCCGCCAGGCCAGTACCCGTGCCATTACCGGCCCAAAACAATGCATCGCCACCTCCTGTATTTAAACTTACCGAATGGAAATCAAGGGCATTTTGGTTTGAGCTTGAAGCATCTACACTCGGCCCATTACCAACGGTTAAACCATTCCAAGTTGCTGTCCCTGCAGGTGTTGAACTACCTCCTGCCCAAAAGTGACCTCCATTGGTATCAATATTTGAAACAGTAGAGCCAAAAGTACTTCCTCCACCATTCGTATTATTATAGTCTGACCAAAAAACAAGATTTAATTTGCCTGAAGTAGAAACATAGTTTGCCGTATTGTTTATTCTACCGGAACCCTCTGAGCGAATCGTAAGCGTTGCATCCCCCCCAGCCGTTTTTTCAATGTCCCCTGTCTGAGTAATCATACCATCGGTGGAACGCACCAAAACGCTCACACCTGTATTCAAATACCCTTCAATAACAGAAGTATTAATACTGGCATTACCCGTCGCGGAAATCGTAACGGGATTAGTACCTGTTGTCGTCCAGTTGGTGCCCGAAGTACCTGTTTCACCCCCATTTTCAATAGTTAAGGTTTGTGCACTGGTAATTAAGGAAAACAAACCTAGGAAGATCACTGCTATTTTTTTCATGTGGTTTTTGATTATAAAAGGTTTTTACCCAAATCCAAGAATACTCTAAAACTTGATGTAAGCACCATCGCAAGTTTTAAACAATTGGGTCAATCGAGAAATGGCAAATTTTTAAGTTTAGGGTTATTAAAAATTAAGAGATCAAAAATGTAGGATTTAACTTATAAAAAATAAATTATGTTGTGAACTGATAACAACATGTGGTAATTCCTACATTTAGTAGGATTTATATTGTTAAAAAACTTTATCGAATAGGTTTATCAACTCTAATTTTGAAGTAAACGAAGAAATATAGAATGAAAAATTTCCTGGATGGCACTTAGGGCACTAGTGTATCCATTTTTTGTAGTTGACTTGCAGTATCTATTTTCTCACCTCTGTAGGTTAACTGCCAACCCAGTGAATTCGTAAGAATATAAAACTTTTGCAGTTCACTGATCAACCTATTCTCGGCGTTGGAAAGTAAAGAAGAGGCCTCTACCTTTTTCATTAAGGAATTGGTCACGGTCTTTTTTATTTTATTATAATCTGCTTCATCGAACTGGTTGAGATAATCAGCCGTTACATCGTAATATTCAAAATCGGGATTTAGTTTTATTTCGGGCTTAGGTATACTTTTTATCCGTAACGTTTTGGCTGCTTCATCAATTTCAAAATCGACTTTACTTAAATCAAAGGCCACGGTTACATCTGCATTTACCACTACCAAAGCTTTTTTTTCCGCCGTAAGCAAAGGCCCAAAAAGTTCCTTGGAATCCCTGTAATTGTATACCTCTGAAAAATGCCCTTCGGTAACGATCAATTTAGAAACATTCGCAATTTCTTGCTGTATGAGCATAGAATTTTCCTCAAGAATGGATTTGTTGTTTTTATCGGCCGCACAGGAACGGATTATAAAGACGAAAGTCAAAGTAATTAGGACACCGGCAACAAATTTTTTCATAGTAACGGATTCAATACATTGGCTTTATAGAAAGCTTATGTAATACCCAAAAGTATTGAATCTTTTATCAAATCAAATTGATTCGCTTCGCCTTTTCTATGGCCTCCAATTTATTATGTACCTGAAGTTTCGTGTAGATATGTTCAATATGCTTGCGCACCGTACTTGGCGAAACATGAAGATTTTCTGCAATTTTCGTATAACTCAAGCCACTGCTCAATTGCTCTAAAACCTCTTCCTCCCTTTTGGTAAGCACCACAGTTTCCTCATTGGGAAAATAATTTGTTACCATAGGATTTCTTAATAGTCTCAATGCCTTAAGCGCTATGGTCGGTGTCATAGCGGCACCTCCTGTCATGGTTTCGTGAATTCCCCGCATCAAACTTTCTGGATCAATTTCTTTCAACAAATAACCGTCTGCACCTGCTTTTATTGCATTAAAAATATGTTCATCATTATCAAAAACGGTTAACATGACAATTTTAATTTGGGGGTGTTTCTTCTTAACGATTTCGGTCGTTTCAATGCCATTCAAAATGGGCATCTCAATATCCATTAGAATCATATCCAATTGATGGTCAATAGCTAACATTTCTAAACATTTAGAACCGCTCTCTGCCTTCCATTTAATACTGATATTTTCAAAAAATGATAACTTATCCTCTATTGCCTTTATAAGAAAGGAATTATCATCTACAAGCGCCAATCTAATCTTTCTCTCCATATCGTGCAGGTATCTTTAAAATTAGGATAGTGCCCTTTCCGTCAGTCGCATTAATTTCCAATTCGCCATCAATCTCCTTGGCCCTCTTCTGCATATTCTTGAGGCCATTGCCCATGAGCACTTTTTCTTTGTCAAATCCAGATCCCGCATCCTCTATTTGTATATGAAAAAAATCATGGGTCCGGTAAATATGAACGGCTATCTTCCGTTGATCGATATCATCATCTTTAGTAAATGCATGTTTTAAAGCGTTGGTCACCGCCTCTTGAATTATTCGGTATATATGAATACCCTCATTTGCGGTAAAGGAATGGGTCTGATCAATGGCAGAGTCGACCACAAACTCAAAATGGACACCTTTTGAAGAGGTATCGGCCTGAGTCATAAACGAATTTATTCTGTAGTGCAAATCTTCGAAACTTATTGCCTCTTTATTCATGGCCCAAATCGTATCCCTCAACTCCTTAATGGTATTCTTTGCAAATTTGCTTAGCTGATCTAATTGAGACTTTACCTGTTGATTTCCATTTTTTAACCCGTAACCCACCGTATCAATTGTAGAAATGATAAACGTCAAATTACTCCCTATACTGTCGTGCAAATCCCTGGAGATATGTAAACGCTGATCCTGTAACCTGTTCTGCGTCTCAATACGCATTAAAGCTGCTTTCAGTTCTGCTTCCTTTAGCAACTGCTTGTTCTTGAGTCGCTGCTGACCGTAAAACAGATACCCGATAAGACCCAACAAAAAAGCAAGTGCCAAAGAGCCAAAAATGATGTTGTTCTTTCGTTTTATTTCCAACTCCCTTTTGGTCAATTGTTCGCGTTGCTCCAATAGCTCTTTTTCTTTTTTGGCCGACTCATATTTGGTTTCCATCTCGGCCAATGCCTTGGCATTCGTTTCCGAGAACAAAGAATCTTGCAAAACAACATACCTATCCAAGGATGCTCTTGCCATTTCGTTTTGATCGAGCATGAACAGCGTTTCAGCCCGGTTCAAATGGATATCTATGGCATACGTTTCAAGATTCGGATTTTCGTTTAAAATTCGTAGACCTTCTTCGATATAGTGCAAGGCTTTTTGGGGTTCGTTCATTTTATTGTACAGCGCAACCACATTATTATTGGTGCTCAATTCATCTCTAATATTGGAATGATTTGTTTTCCCGGCATTCAAAGCGGTAAGATAAGCTTCCAACGATTTTGGGAACTCTCCTTTCAATTGCAGCACATTACCAAGAGTGTCGTGCAACCTATAGAAATCCAAATAATTTCCAGAAGACTGCGCCAACTGAATCCCCTTATTCAGAACCTCGATCGCTTCATCTAACCTCCCTAGGCTTTTAAGACAAATCCCAATATTGTTCAATGAGGCTACTTGCTCTTTGGACATCCCATATTTTTCTCTTATTGCCAGTGCTTTTCGGTGGTATTTGAGAGCATCCTCGAACAAATACATTTCCAGATAGATCAAGCCGATATTGTTCAACGGATTGGCCGTTGCTTTTTCATTCCCCAAATCTTCATTCATTTTTAAGGAATCAAAAAAATAGGCCAAGGCTTCTTTGTAATTGGTTCTGTTCCAATGGAACATTCCCAAATTATTCAAGCATTTTGCTTCTATAAACGGAATTTTCTTTTCCCGACTTAGTTTTAGAGCTTTTGAAAAATAATAGTTCGCAGAATCTGATTTACCAATAACATCCATATAAATTCCATGGGTATTGGTCATTTGTGCAATCCCAAAAGAAAAATCATGATCCAAGGCAATTTGTTTACCCTCTTCAATTATTTTCTTTGCTTTTGATACATCTTTGAAAATAAATTCGAATGCAATTTTATTATAGGCCTCTATTTGGAGGGAGTCATTTTCCATTGCTCTAGTCGCACTTAACAAACTGTCCAGTTCAGACTTTTGAGCATAGATTTGTAGGCTACAAAAAGTAAAAACAAAATACAACCACGATATTTGCCTCATAAAACCATATGTTTAAGACAAGTATACATCAATTGGAATTAATCATAGGAAAAACCTCATCTAAATTATAAGTAGTGAAATCGTATCGATCCATACACATAAGCCGCTTCATCATTTTGTCTTTTAGCTCAACCATTTCCTCCAAATAAGATTGAGCCATTTCATTTTTCTCCATAAGAAAATTACGTTTCCAATTTACGAAAACCGAAATGGAGCCAATGGTGATCACCATTGTAATTCCAAGTATGAGTAGGGGTAGGTGCATCCACAAAATTTTATTATGAAAAAAAAGCCGAAGACCTTGAACGTCTCCGGCGATGTAAACTTGAACAAAAGAACGAGACCAAAAACTATTTCAATGCCTTGTTGAATTCATTTAAATGATATTCCAAGAATTTTTTACCTGCTGCCGTGACGCCTTCTATATATTTTTGAGGGTCCACATCTATTATAGTAGTTTTTGAAGATATTTTATTTTCAGCTCTATATGTCTTTCCAAAATAATTGGAGGTTCCTATAACATCTACAGCTCCTTGTGCATAACTTTGAATTTTCTTTTCATCCAACACTCCCCCGATGGTAAAATCCTTTTTTAAGGTACCGGTATACGTAGACTCTGCACTACCGCCTATCTTATATTTACCGGCTGCAAAATAAATACTGTTAATACCCGTCGCATACTCCACTTTCTTTTTAAACACGAAGCCCTTATCGCTTTTTGCGGAAACCGCTTCATTCGCTACCAAACTTAATTGAGTCTTGATTTTGATGTTCGCCGCATTCCCTTGAAAAGCATACAGATCTTTCATAAAGAACACATACAAATCAACATCTACAACAATTGCGTCGTCAAGATCTCTGGAAAGATTTTGCGGTGTTTTATCCAATGCCGCAAATTTATCCCCAAAAAACTTGCCTACTTTAGACTCTTCCTTGTAATAAAAGGAATAGCCTTCTGGGTAGGCGATAATCATACCCGGCATGGCCGAAATTTCAACCTTGGGGCCCGCATCCTTTGCCCAACCACTGTACGTTTCAGTTTTTCCGGCCGCCTCAGAAGATATAATTTCATACCCTTTACTATTAAGGTCGGCAACAAAGTCTTGATAAAGATTATTCGCAATGGTCTGGAAATCGGCTTCCGTAAGATCGCCCAACCCAACCATCAATTCTGCCGTGGCATCACCTCTTACTCCTTTGTCCCTAAACAAGGCACCTCCCTTTTTCGTCTTTTCCTTTTCATTGAACAATTGATAGTTTATGGAAAAATTAGAGATGTAAATCCGTTTATTGCTCGCTTTTAATTTCCCTAAACCAAAGGTCGCGTCTTTTGGCTTGAAATCTCCCAGTTGCTGTGCCTGAGCGCTAAAACCGATAAAGAGGAGAATACCCCAGATTAATTTAGAATTGATTTTCATTTTAGATTAAGTTTTATGATGGGCACAAAACTGACTAAAAAGAGTGCACAAGAAAATAGGGCAATTGCCGTATTTTATGAAAAATCAATAAAGGGTAATTTCTTCTGAAGCTCTTTAATTCTATTCTTCAGATTTTTTAAAAATAATTGATGCTTTTCCGAATCAGGAATAAATGGTCTGTGGGCCATACCCTGTCGAATACTCTTCACTTCCTGCATGGTTTCAAGGGAAGCTTCTGAAATAAAGACCTTTGAGAATTTTTCCCAGATATAATCCACGGCAAGCTCGTTTGGGTGCACCATATCTTTCTCGTAAAAGCGATAATCGCGCAGCTCATCCATCAGAATTTCGTACGAAGGGAAATATGCAAGTTCTTTCGACTGCGCTCGAGATGACAAAACGGAATGTATCGCAGTGATTAAATGCGCCTTGCTCCGTTGGTTTTCCACAAAACCATCTTTGATATGGCGAACGGGCGAAATCGTAAAGATAATTTGTGCATTGGGATTCACTTTTTGAATCAAGGCCATCACATTTTGAAGACTTAACTCAATTTCGGCTGGACTCAATAATTTTTTAGCGAAATCCTTTTGCGGAACCTTATGGCAATTTGCTACAATCGCATTCCTTTCCTTATGCTCATAGACCCATGAGGTGCCCAAAGTGATTATGATATGGGAAGACTCCTTTAGAGCCTTGGCGGTATGGAAAATAGCATCGTTCAAACCCTTTAACAATTCCTCTTTGAAGCCAGAACTTAATTCTGAATGCGCATCAAAGCAGCGCCAAATACCATCTCGTTCAAAAATCTCATCTTGCTGATACGCTTTTCCTTCAATGGTTCTTTGCACTAAATTTTCAATGGCCAAGGGATGAAATAAGATACCAAAGGGATTTTGGAACGTTTGAAATTTATAATACTCCAGTTTCTTTCCAATATTTTCCGAAAAACAAGACCCAAGCAAAAGTATTCTACTGGAATAATCTATTTGACCTGAAGCAGGTTCCAAAGAAATTTGGGTCTGGAGTTTCATCATTTTATTAAAGCAATCTTTTCATTTATAATTCGACTAATTTCTTTTGCCCTGTCAACAATCATGAAATGACCGCCTCCTTTTATAATTTCCACTTCTCCACTAGGAGGTATCAATCTATCGCTTGTTCCGTGAATTTTAATAACATTATCAATAGACGAATCATTTTTCCAATTAAGTAATTCATTTATCGCCCATTTTGCAAAAACCAAATCAGTATCTTCTAAGATATCCTTCAGCAGTTTAGTTTTTCTAGTTCCAAATAGATAATATAAAATCCAGTATGGGGGCTTAAAAAATTTTGTTGGAATTATCTGGGTTAATTTTGTTTTACCAAGAAATCTCAAAAAGGGACTTAATTCGTGTTTCGTTGCAACCGAAGAAATTAAAATCGTTAATTCCGGTTTTAAGAATCTGTTGATTTCCACAGCAACCAATCCTCCAAAGCTTACTCCTATTAAACAAAATTTTTCAGTTGTATCAATTATTTGGGACAACCTTTTTGCATATTCCGAAATAGATTCCTTTTTAAAAGGATCTATCCAATCTATTGGATAGAACTCCGAATCAAGGTCCAAGTATTCAAATACCCTTTTATCCGCTCCTAACCCACTTATTCCGTAAATTTTCAATCTATTAGTTTGGGTTAGCTATTATTGGTAAAATTAGGGTAATTGTTAATTTAAATATTCCTTGGCCTTTTCCAAAGCTTCCGGGATTCCTGCTGGATTTTTACCCCCGGCAGTAGCAAAAAAGGGCTGCCCTCCTCCTCCGCCTTGTATAAATTTGCCTAGCTCCCTAACTATGGAACCTGCGTTCAAATCCTTTGAGGCAACCAATTCTTTGGAAATATAACAGGATAGCAGGGCCTTTCCATCCTGCTCCGTGGCAAAAAGTAAAAAGAGGTCGGTTTGATTTTGACCCATTTCAAAGCTCAAATCCTTGATACCAGCGGCATCCAGATCGAGTTTTTTCACTAGAAATCGGACACCATTTTTCTCCTGCAATTCATTTTGCAAATCGCCTTTGAGATTTTTGGCCTTATCCTTCAAAAGCGCCGCTACCTGTTTCTTTAACTCAGCATTCTCTTCTTGTAGTTGACTCACCGCCTTAATGGTATCCTGTGGATTTCCCAATAACCCGACAATCTCATTTAAGGACTTATCGTTCTCGGCATACAAATCTTTCACGGCATCATTGGTAATTGCCTCTATCCTTCGAATTCCTGAGGCAACAGCCCCTTCCGACTTTATTTTAAAATGCCATAAATCCGATGTATTGTTGACATGTGTACCCCCGCACAATTCAATGGACTTTCCAAAACGAATGGTTCTTACGGTATCCCCATATTTTTCACCAAAGAGAGCCATAGCCCCATTTTCCAAGGCTTCGCTTACAGGTACATTGCGATGTTCCTCCAGGGGTAATTGTCCCGAAATCCTAGCATTTACAAAGTCTTCCACGGCTTCCAGTTCCTCTTTGGTCATTTTTGAAAAATGGGAAAAATCGAAACGTAGGTGCTTGGAATGCACCGCAGACCCCTTTTGCTCCACATGGGTTCCCAATACCTCCCTCAGTGCCTGATGCAACAAATGGGTAGCCGTGTGATTGGCCTCGGTTCTTCGACGTTGTTCACTATCCACGACAGCTTTAAAAGTACCCTCTAATTTTTTGGGCAAGTTCTTTGTAAAATGGACTATTTCATTGTTTTCCCTTTTGGTATCGATGATGTAGACCACATCTCCATCAGGAGATTCCAAATAGCCCTTATCGCCTACTTGTCCCCCACCTTCTGCATAGAAAGGTGTCAAATTAAAAACCAGTTGATATTGAACTCCTCGTTTTTTGGATTCGACCTTTCTATACTTTACAATTTTAACATCGGCCTCCAATCGGTCATACCCCACAAACTCCTGTTCTAAATCGGAATGTAAAATCTCCCAATCCCCCTTGGAAGTTTCCGAAGCCGTTTTGGAACGATTCTTTTGTTCCTGCATGGCAACATTAAAACCTGCTTCGTCCAATGAAAATCCTTTTTCATTCAAGATCAACGCTGTAAGGTCTATTGGAAATCCATAGGTATCATAAAGTTCAAAAGCCTTTCTTCCATCCACAATATCCCCTTTTGTTTTTTCAATGATGGAATCCAGGAGGACCAATCCTTGGTCCAAGGTTTTCAAAAAGCTGTGTTCCTCTTCCTTGATGACATTTTCAATAAGTTGCTTTTGCTCCCTAAGCTCTGGAAAGGCCTCTCCCATATTTTGGGTAAGCACATTTACCAAACGGTACATAAAAGGCTCTTTGGTCTCTAAAAAGGTAAACCCGTACCGAACCGCACGGCGTAATATTCTTCTGATGACATATCCAGCTCCGGTATTGCTCGGCAATTGTCCGTCTGCAATGGAAAAGGCCACCGCACGTATGTGATCTGCAATGACGCGAATGGCAATATCCGCCTCTTCTGTTTTCCCATATTTTGCATCGGTAATGATTTCAATTTCCCTGATCAAAGGTGTAAATACATCCGTATCATAATTGGATTTTACACCTTGCA
Organism: Maribacter cobaltidurans; assembly: GCF_002269385.1. Classification (NCBI taxonomy): domain Bacteria; kingdom Pseudomonadati; phylum Bacteroidota; class Flavobacteriia; order Flavobacteriales; family Flavobacteriaceae; genus Maribacter; species Maribacter cobaltidurans. The sequence continues at coordinate 2,829,596 of NZ_CP022957.1, read as the reverse complement.
AAGCCATACAGAGACGCTCGAAACCCATTCCCGTGTCCACATGCTTGGCCGGTAGGCTTTCCAAGGAACCGTCTGCCTTTCGATTGTACTGCATAAATACCAAGTTCCAGATTTCAACCACCAACGGATGATCCTGGTTTACCAAACTTGCGCCTGAAACCTTTGATTTCTCCTCATCGGAACGCAAATCCACATGGATTTCGGAACAGGGTCCACAAGGTCCTTGATCGCCCATTTCCCAAAAATTGTCCTTTTTGTTACCCATGATAATTCGGTCCGCAGGAACAATTTTGTTCCATATGGCATAGGCCTCGTTATCCTTTTCCAACATATCCGCATCCTCACTTCCCTCAAAAACGGAAACGTACAAACTGTCCTTTTCTATTTTGAAAACCTGGGTCAACAATTCCCATGCCCAGGTAATGGCCTCTTCCTTAAAATAATCCCCAAAACTCCAGTTACCCAGCATCTCGAACATTGTATGATGATAGGTATCTTTCCCAACCTCTTCCAAATCGTTATGTTTTCCACTTACACGAAGACACTTTTGCGTGTCAACCACCCTAGTATTTTTGGGTTCGTTAATACCTAGGAAAAACTCCTTGAACTGGTTCATTCCCGCATTGGTAAAAAGCAAGGTTGGGTCATCTTTTATGACCATAGGTGCAGAGGGTACAATTTTGTGTTTTTTACCTTCAAAAAATGCTAAGAACTGCTTTCGTATTTCCTTGGAATTCATCTAAAATGCTAAGCTTTTACAAATTTTAACTGTTTGTAGAAAACAATTTTTATATTTGTTTGTTATGTTAAAAATAAACTACAAAAATAGGATAAAATCCCTTCATGTCTAAAGTAAAGTACTATTACGATCCGGATACGCTTTCCTATAGGAAAATTGAACCAGAAAAATCCAAACGATTTAGAAACATTGGTTTTTTCTTTTTAGGTTCTCTCCTCTTTGGACTGCTTGGATTGATTTTACTTTTGAATACAAATATCATAAATACCCCACGCGAACTTTCCCTACAGCGGGAAGTAAAAAATTACGAACTACAATTTGAGCTTCTTAATAAAAAAATGGAGCAGATTGAAGATGTTTTGGCCAATATAGAGGATCGGGACAACAATATTTATCGCTTATATTTTGAAGCCAATCCCATACCCGAAGAACAACGACGTGCCGGTTTTGGAGGTATTAATCGATATAAATCCTTGGAAGGTTTCAACAATTCCGAAATGGTGATTGCCACTACCCAGCGATTGGACATTATTAAAAAACAAATGGCCATCCAATCCAAATCCTTGGACGAGATTACCAAGTTGGCAGAGGAAAAGGAAAAGCTTTTAATGTCCATTCCAGCCATTCAACCTATAAGCAACGAAGACCTTACCCGCATGGCATCCGGTTACGGATGGCGTTCCGATCCTTTTACCAAGGCTAGAAAAATGCACTACGGAATGGATTTTACCGCCCCCAAGGGCACGCCCGTTTATGCCTCCGGAGACGGAAAAGTAACTAGGGCGGACAATAATTCATCCGGATACGGAAAGCACATCCGTATTGATCATGGATATGGCTATTTAAGTCTATATGGACATTTGAGCCAGTATAATGTAAAAAAGGGACAGAAAGTAAAAAGAGGTGACCTTATTGGTTTCGTGGGTAGTACGGGGCGATCTGAAGCGCCACATTTGCATTACGAGGTATGGAAGGATGATGATCGCATCAATCCTATTAATTTCTATTATGGCAGTTTATCTCCAGAGGAATTTGAAAATATGTTGAAATACGCCAACCAAGAAAACCAATCCCTGGATTAATGCAAGTAGAACTTCCTGAAAAAAGATATTATGGAATTGGGGAAGTGGCCCGTGCTTTTGGGGTAAACACTTCCCTTATTCGGTTTTGGGAAAAGGAATTCGATGTATTGCAACCCAAGAAAAACGCAAAGGGAAATAGGAAATTTACTCCCCAGGACATTAAAAATCTGCAATTGATCTACCATTTGGTCAAGGAAAGGGGATTTACCCTGGACGGTGCCAAAACTCACTTGAAAGAAGAAAAACAAAAGACCTTGTCCAACTTTGAAATTATCCAAAAACTGGAACGCGTTAAGGCAGAGCTTATCAAAATAAAAGAACAGCTATAAAAAGCGTAACAAAACTTTTCTTTGGTATACTAACTATATAACCACCATAAACACTAAAACTATTGACAATGAAAAAAGGAATAATTGCTTTAATAGTACTGGGCGTTCTCGCCTTTGGAATTTATCAATGGGCAGTCAGTTTTAACAATACCGCCATTGCCCTAAAGGAAACTTCCACAAAAACGTGGGCGAATGTAGAAAGCGCCTACCAAAGAAGAAACGACCTTATTGGAAATTTGGTAAAAACCGTACAGGGTGCGGCAGACTTTGAACGCGGAACGTTAACCGATGTTATTGAGGCAAGGGCAAAAGCTACCTCGGTTAATATCGACCCAACAAATATTACTCCGGAACAATTGGCGAATTTCAACCAGGCCCAAAGTGGACTAAGCAGTGCCTTAAGCCGATTGTTAGTTACCGTAGAGCGGTATCCAGATTTAAAAGCAAATCAAAACTTTTTGGAACTACAGTCCCAATTGGAAGGAACGGAAAATAGGATCAATGTAGCGAGGGACCGTTTTAATGCTACTGTTGAACCCTATAACCTGCATATAAAAAAGTTTCCAAACTCCATTTTGGCAGGAATTTTCAATTTTGATGAATTGGCCTATTTTAAATCCGAAGCGGGTTCAGAGCAAGCTCCCGATGTAAATTTCGAATTTGACTGATAACCCAATGTCCAAAGTAGAGGATTTTTTGACCCAGACCGAAGAACAAGAAATTGTCGAGGCCATTCTGGAAGCAGAAAGAAATACTTCTGGGGAAATCCGTGTACACATTGAAGCCCATACAAGGTCTGACCATTATGAACGTGCCAAGGAAGTTTTCCATTTATTGAAGATGGACAATACCAAGGACGGGAATGGGGTTTTGATCTATGTTGCAGTAAACGACAAGAAATTTGTAATTTGCGGGGATAAGGGAATCAATAAGGTAGTTCCCAATGGTTTTTGGGATTCTACCCGAAATAGTATTGAGGCCCATTTTAAAGAAGGAAAATTTAAGGAAGGCCTAATTGCCGGAATTTTAGAAGCTGGAAAGGAATTACAGGACCATTTTCCTTGGCAACCTGATGATACAAACGAACTTAGCAATGAGATATCTAAAGGCTAGCCTTAGTTTTTTATTGTTTTTTAGTTTTCTTCATGTTTGGAGTCAGTTTGAGATACCTCCTAAACCTGATTTAGAAACAAGCGTTTACGATTACATAAATCTGCTACCTACGGGACAAAAAAGTTCTCTTGAACAAAAATTAATCCGATATTCAGATAGTACCTCTACCCAAATTGTAATGGCTATCATTGCCAGTACCGAGGGCGAAAACATTAACTATTTGGGTGCACAATGGGGTCAAAAATGGGGTATTGGTCAAAGTGGAAAGGACAACGGAATTTTGGTCATACTAGCCCGTGACGACCGAAAGATTGCCATCAATAACGGCTACGGCGTAGAAGGTTCCTTAACGGACGCTATGTCTCGCAGAATCATTCAAAATATTATCATTCCAGAGTTTAAAAAAGGTGATTACTACCAAGGCCTTAATCTGGGAGCGGATGCCATATTCGATGTTCTTACCGGCGAATTCAAGGAAGATAGGAGTTTTAATGAAAGTAAGGGGCCACCTTTCTCCACCTTTTTACCCTTTATTATTTTCCTTGTGATTCTATTCATCTTATGGAACCGTAAAGGAGGAAACAATGGTCGTGGAGGTAGAAGGCGTGGGCTTAGTCCGTGGGATGTTATCATCCTAAGCAATATGGGTAGAAGCGGCTCTTCCGGCGGAGGTTTTGGCGGTGGAAGCTTCGGAGGCGGAGGCTTTGGCGGCGGATTCGGAGGCGGCGGATTCGGAGGCGGAGGTGCTTCGGGAGGTTGGTAAAAAACTGAATTCCAAAGCAACCATAATCCTCAAATTACATCTTTCCTTCAAATTCCAATTATGAAAAAGTACTTTTTACTGCTTTTGGCCACAGGTCTATCTCTTAGTTGTGAAGAAAATAAAATTGATTGTAGCCTTGTTCTTTGTGAAGGCCCGCCAGTCTTTCTTTTTGAGGTTTTGGAGAATGGCGAAAATGTAATCGAAAATGACACCTATCCCATAGAAACTATTAGTATTGTTGGTACCGACTCTAATACTTTTATTCTCGAAATCCAAACTTGGCAAACCGGCGATGGTGAAAAAACGGGTGTAGTGGTCGATAATCAAAATTGGGAACCTAAATTATATGATATCGATTTGAACCTGGCATCGGATGTGAGTATCCCAATTCAAATAAATATGGGCCTTGGCGAAGCGGAAGGTTGTTGCGGGGGGATTCCAAGGGTAAGTGCCGTTTTTATTAATGGTGAAATTCAATCACCAAATAACCGCACTTTTTTCACCGTGGAAATAGACTGACACATTTAAAATTTAATCACCTCCATTGTCTAGTATAAATGAATCCTTATTAAGGTACTATTTTAGAACAATGGACCGGTCTACAATTATTTTTAGCCATTAGCTTTACGTTATAGCCTCATAAATTGTGGCCCTTTTTTCTCTGGTGGACCACTTCCCCCAAAAGAATCGAACTTGAGAGTAAAACTTGCCATAAAATATCTTCTGAGTACCGTTCCCTGATAATCCTGAATGAAATCCTGACCTGTGGTTCTTCGGGTGTTTATGTTTTGATTTAGAATATCATACCCCAATAATTTAACTGTGCCTTTATTTTTCATTATTTGTAGGCCCAGGCTCATATTCCAGAACACGGCATCCTTGTCAAATCCAGGGCCTACGTTCCCATTATAGGAGTACGTGATATCGTTGCCCCAAATGAGGTTTTTTGGCCAGTAGGTCGTTATTTTAAGGGCTAAGCGCTGCGTAATATAATTTATATCCTGCAGTCGGTCAAGGTTGTATTTGGTACTGTTAAACCCGTAGGTATATTCAGGTTCCAATTCCAGTTTTTCCTTGTAATTGAACGTTAAACCAATTCTTGGTGAGACCGTGAATTGATTAGCCTCCAGCTGGCTTCCGTTTGTAAAGCCGATATTTTTTTGGCGGTTTATATAAGGCCTTAGATTAATCTTCAAGGTATAAAGACTATCCTTTTTTATTTGTTTGGAATAGTTTATAGCCCCATAATGATTGTAAGCTCCATTAACATTGGCAAAGGTTGTGGTTCTTATTAAGTTTTCGTCCGTATCGGTAACGTTTACAATTTGATCCTGTATAAAGTTAAGGCCTGCATAGATGAAGAACCCCTCCCTATCCTTCCAGTTGAAATTATTGAAATTGAAGTAAATATTGTGATTTACCGTTGGAGAGAGATCTGGTTTACCAACTATTACATTTAAGGGATTTGTTACGTTTGGGACCGGCTGAATCTGATTAATGGATGGTATATTTAAATCTGAATCATAGGAAAGCCATAGACGGGTATTTTGTCCAAAAGTGTAACTAAGATTGGAATTGAACAACAATTTATTATAGTCCCTGGAAAAGGAAATGTCCTGTAAAAAGTCCCTATTTTTCAAATCTATCAAATTATACTCCGCACTTAATCTAAAACGAAGCTTTTTACCGTCAAGACGAAAAGCCATAGATGGGGTATGCTGACCATTAGTAAATTCAAAATCAGAACTTAACGTTTCATTGAATATGTCATAACGCCCTGTTATATCATCTAATCCATATACATATCTTTCATTCTTTTGGGTTCTATTTTCATAGTTATAATCCAAATCCAGAAAAACCTCCTTACCAATGGGTTGACGATACCTTACTCCTATTTCATACTGGTCGCTCAAGTTCTTAATGGTAGTTTCCTGATCTAGAATATTTTGGTCTGGGCTTACTCCAAAAAATTCACTTACGGATCTGAGGTTAGAAGTAGAGTTCCCCGCCCTATTATTATTTCTAAAGTTCAATCTAAAGTAACGTCCAAGCGTATCTAGCTTCTTCATGATTTCCATTTCGTTGGAAAAATTTCTTTGAAACCCATCACTGGTCTCTTCGGTAACATTAGTATTTATCAACTCCCCATCCTCATTGGTATTCAAGGTGTTTGAAAAATCCATGGAGTTAGTTCTACTTACATTCATTGTGGGTTGCGCCGTAATGCGAAGTGTTTCACTTAAATCGAACTCCAGATTAGCCGCGCCTTGATTGGAATTAGTACGGCCCGTAAAACTCGATTGTATGTCGGTAAAAAAACGATTGTCCGGTAAGAGATTCTCCCTAAAGGTTTTCTCTTTATTATAGGAGTCGCTATAGGAAAAGAAATAGTTACCATCCACCTCATATTCCTTTTCCTTTTTATTGGCATAACTGGCCCCCAATGTAGAAGATGTTATTATTCCTTGTCCAAATCCAAATGCCAGGTCACCGATAGAAAAAGCCCCATTGTTGTTGAAGCTCACTCCGCCCCTTCTTCCTGTGTTACCGACCATTTCATAAATTTCATCAAAGGAGAATCCAGAATTGTTAATATTATTACTACTGGCTAAAAAGCTTATTCTTTTCGTTTTATTGAAATAGTTCAAAAGGCCGTTGGCCTGATATCTTTCATCCTGGCCATATCCTCCTGACAATCTTCCCATATAGCCATCGGTCTTATCCTCCTTAAGTGTCAAATTGATTGTCTTGGTATTACCATCACCAGAATCTCCTGTGAACTCCTGTTCCTTGGTTTTGGAATCCAAAATCTGGATTTTACTTATGACTTCCTTTGGAAGGCTTTTGGTTGCAACCTTTGGGTCATTGCTAAAAAAGACCTGTCCATTAACCAAAACTTTATCAACCTCCTTCCCATTAACCGTAATTCTGCCATCACTATCAATTTCAACCCCCGGAAGCTTCTTTAAGACCTCTTCTACCGTTGCATCAGGCCTGGTCTTAAAAGAGTCCGCATTGAATTCCAGTGTATCTTTTTTAATCTGAATAGGGATTCTTTCCCCAACAACATTTACTCCTTTAAGTTCCTGTGCTTGTTCTTCCATTTTGACCAAGCCCAAATTCATAATAGGTTTTATATCAATCTTCCTAAGCAAGGTCTTGTATCCGTTAAAGGAAAAGAAAACATTCAATTGTCTATAAGCAGTATTACCCTCCAATTCAAAAGTCCCATCACTTTTGGAAATGGAATATGTAACCAAGGAACTGTCCCGAGGTACCTCTGCATATACCGTAGCCGCCTCCAATGGGGTGTCATCCAATACATCTACTATCTTACCGGTAATTTTAAACTCTTGAGCCTGTGAGATTGAAAAAAAAGAAATGCTAATGAGAATAGTTAAAATAACTTTCTTCATGCTATTGGTTAGTTTTTTGATTGATGAATTAATCTTTCCGAAGATACTCAATCAACTAAAACCTTAGTTAAGATTAACATAAGTTTATCATCCCTTTTGGCGACCAACCTAACCTATATATAATAAAGGGAATTGTTATTTCTTCCTCATAAAAACCTTAATAGGAACTCCCGTAAAATCAAATTCTTCCCTGATCTTATTTTCGAGATATCTTTTATAAGGATCCCTGACATACTGGGGCAGGTTGCAGAAAAAGGCAAATTGGGGATAGGGTGTAGGCAGTTGGGTACAAAACTTGATTTTCACGTATTTGCCTTTGTAAGCAGGAGGCGGGTAATTTTCGATTAAAGGAAGCATGACATCGTTAAACTCACGGGTTTTAATTTTCTTGCTTCTATTCTGATACACCTCCACGGCCGTTTCAATGGCTTTGAATATGCGTTGTTTGGTTAGTACGGATATAAAGAGAATGGGCACATCGGTAAAAGGTTCAATGGCCTTCTTTATTTTTTGAGTGTATTGTTTTATGGTATTGGTCTCTTTATCCTCTACCAAATCCCATTTGTTCACCAGAATCACAATACCCTTATTGTTTCTGGCCGCCAACCAAAAAATATTTTCAACCTGACCATCAAATCCGCGGGTAGCATCTAACAATAACAAGCAGACATCACAATTTTCAATGGCCCTTACGGAGCGCATTACTGAATAAAACTCCAAGTCCTCTTTAACCTTGGATTTCCTTCGAATTCCTGCCGTATCAACCAAATTAAATTCGAATCCGAATCGGTTATAGGTTGTATCGATACTATCCCGTGTAGTGCCAGCGATATCGGTAACAATATACCGCTCCTCACCTATCAATGCATTTATGAAGGAGGATTTACCGGCATTGGGCCTTCCGACTACGGCAAATCTGGGAAGTTCGCTTTCCTCCTTTTCGCCTTCCGGTAATTTCTCTACCAGAGCATCCAACAGTTCACCGGTACCACTACCATTTATACTTGACAAAGTATAATAATCACCCAAGCCAAGTGAGTAGAATTCAACCGCATCTTCTTCCCTCATGGAATTATCCACCTTGTTTACAGCCAAAAAAACCGGTTTATTGACACGCCTAAGAAGTTTGGCGACATCTTCATCCATACCCGTTACACCAGTTTCCACATCCACCATAAAAATAATGGCATCCGCTTCTTCTATGGCAAGTTCTACCTGCTTATCTATCTCTTGTTCAAAGATATCATCACTGCCCAAAACATATCCTCCGGTATCTATGAGCGAGAATTCCTTCCCGTTCCAATCGCTTTTCCCATAGTGGCGGTCACGCGTTACCCCACTCGAAGCGTCTACAATTGCCTCCCTTCGTTGAATCAACCGATTGAAAAAAGTTGATTTACCAACATTTGGCCTTCCCACAATAGCAACGATAGCACCCATAGCTTTAATTTGGCGCAAAGGTAGTAATTAAAGTATTCAGAAAAATGATAACAAGTTTATTGTTCCAACTTGTAAAGAGGAATAACGTCCATTTTATTTTTCCTGCCAGACATATATGGTTCGCCGATATCCCTAATCCTGATTTTCTTGGCTGGAGAACCGAAAGCGAGAATATTACTATCTAAATTACCCACTACCAAAGATCCTGCCCCAACAACGGTATGTTCCCCAATAGTAATGGAATCAATAACATTGACTCCCAAACACAAGGCGGAATACTTGCCCAAAATGAGATTACCTCCTGTACATGTCTTTGGGGCTAAACTAGAAAAATTTTGCATAAACCCATCATGCCCTAGTGAACTATTTGTATTTAAAAGGCAAAAATTTCCTATTACGGAATTCGCATTTACAATGACTCCAGGCATTATAACTGTCCCTACTCCAAATTGTACTTCCTTACCAACCTCAGCACTTGGGTGAACAACGGAAATGTAAGAAAAATTAGGTGAAATTTTATTAATACGTTCTACCATGGAATTTCGAATCCAATTATCACCAATGGCAACAATACCCCCACGAATATTATATTTATCGATTAGAAATGGCAAGTCAAATTCCGTGCCCAATATTGGATAACCATTTATGATAGTGCCTTTCTTTTTGAAAGAATCGATGAATCCAACCACCTTGTATTTTCCTTCCTTCTCAATACAATCCAGTACAACACTACCGTGGCCTGAAGCACCAAAAATGATTATATTTTGCATTTCATCGTATTTTTTTGCATTTCATCGATATTCAAAGATAAGTAAAGATCTCCATCATAACAGACGTAAAGCAATTTTTTCGATAAAAATTTTAATCCATAAAAGTGAAATTGATTGTTATGGTAAGTACATTTTACTCTTAAACGACTACTAAATAGAAAATTATAAAACAAGTAAAAAAATATTGACCAACATTAATTATTATACCCAAAACGTTTTAGCTGTCTACTATCGTTGCGCCAATTTTTGTTCACCTTTACATAAAGCTCAATATGTACTTGCTTGTCAAAAAACTGTTCCAAATCCTTTCGCGCTTCAACCCCTACTTTTTTCAATGCGCTACCTTTATGGCCTATAATAATGCCTTTTTGGGAATCTCGCTCGACCATGATTACCGATCGAATTCTAATTATCTCTTCATCCTCAAGAAATTCCTCGGTTTCCACCTCCACGGCATATGGAATTTCCTTTTTGTAATACAAGAGTATTTTTTCCCGTATGGTCTCGTTGACAAAAAAACGCTCCGGCTTATCCGTTAATTGGTCCTTGGGATAATAGGGTGGGGAGGCCGGTAGCAACTCTAAAATTCTTTCAAAAACACCCCGAACATTGAAGTTTTGTAAGGCCGATATGGGATGTATCTCTACCGTTGGTAACTGATCTTGCCAGTACTGAACCTGTTCTTCCAATAGCTCTTGACTAGCACCATCAATCTTGTTCAAAAGCAATAGCACAGGAATCTTAGAATTCTTGATCTTAGCAAAGAAATTTTCATCCTTTAAGGCTTTCTCTCCTATTTCGACCATATACAATAATACATCGGCGTCTTCAAAGGCTGACTTTACAAAATCCATCATTGAGGATTGTAAATCATAGGCAGGTTTTATAATACCAGGAGTATCCGAAAGAATAACCTGAAAATCATCTCCGTTTACAATACCTAAAATCCTGTGTCTTGTAGTTTGTGCCTTCGAAGTAATTATGGATAATTTTTCACCCACAAAGGCATTCATTAAGGTGGACTTGCCCACGTTGGGATTACCAATAATATTTACAAAACCAGCTTTATGATCTTTCATTCTTTAATTTTTCAAAATAAACCTTGGCGGCAGCATTAACCTTAGGAGTCAACAAAAGTACGGCAATCATATTAGGAATTACCATAAGGGCATAGGACAAATCGATAAGGTTTTTAACCAGTTCCAAAGAAGCAATAGCCGCAAAAACAATCATAATCACAAAATAAACATTGTACCATCTACCAATTTTGGCATTCGTCAAAAATGAAAGGCACTTAACTCCATAGTAGGAATATGTGAATAAGGTTGAAAGGGCAAAGGCTGCAACAATTACCATCAAAAGCTCGTCCCCAAACCCAAATAACGTTTTTTGAAATGCATTTAATGTCATTACTATACCACTTCCGTCCTCTAAATAAGCTCCACTTAAAATAATAACAACAGCAGTAAAAGTACAGACCAGTATTGTATCTATAAAAGGACCCAACATAGCCACCAACCCTTCACGTATGGGCTCATCGTTTTTAGACTGACCGTGGTACATGGGAGCGCTGCCCAGACCGGCCTCATTGGAAAACATAGCTCTCCGGACTCCAATAATTACAAGTCCCCAAAATCCTCCAGTAACAATGGACTTAAAGTTCCAAGCTTCCGTTATAATCATCTTGAGCGAAGGTATTACCTGGGATGCATTCATAAACATCACAAATAAAACAGCAACCAAATATACCATCACCATAAAGGGTACTATTGCAGTGGCCACCTTGGCTATTTTTTCTAAACCTCCAAAAATGACGAACGAACTAACTATGGCCAAAACAAAACCTATGGTCAATTTCCAGTTAAATTCACTCATTTGCATAATGGTTTCGGATGGATTTATAACACTCATGAATGTTTCCGTAAATTGGTTAGCCGTAAAAACACCTAAAAAACCAAAGAGTCCGGCTAGGGCAAAGAATATGGCCAAAGGTTTATATTTTTTACCTAGTCCATTGACAATATAGAACATAGGACCTCCCTGTAAATGACCTTCTGAGTCTTCTCCCCTGAACATTATAGAGAGACTGCAGGAGTAGAACTTAATACACATTCCTATCAATGCGGTCATCCAAATCCAAAAAACGACCCCAGGACCACCATCATGAATGGCAATGGCGACCCCTGAAATATTTCCAAGTCCAACGGTAGCCGCAACCGCCGCCGATAATGCCTGAAGGGAACTTACATCACCCTTTGCATTTTTATCGTCATATTTTCCCCGAGTTATTGCTAGGGCATGTCCAAAATAACGGTAAGGCAATAATTTGGAATACAGCATTAAAAATAGACCTCCTCCAATCAATAGAACAAACATGGGCCATTCCGTTGCGGAAATTGCCTGTATTAAAAAATCATTCAGTTGCTTCATGTGTTCTAAAGTAGCCAATAAAATTGAAAATATTGTTTTGGAACCTATAAGTGCAAGAAAGTCAAGATTTTTATTCCTTATTCAAAATGAAAGCGAATCATATTTGGAATTTACATGAAAACTATTGTATCTTTGTCGTCCATATCGCGGGATAGAGCAGTAGGTAGCTCGTCGGGCTCATAACCCGAAGGTCGCTGGTTCGAGTCCAGTCCCCGCTACTACATAACCCATTGATTAACAGCTTTTTAAAACTGTTGTCAATGGGTTCTTTTTTTGATATATTGCAAAGCGCATACGCTACCGCATACAAAAACGGATTGGAGAAGAAAAAATACACGGAACCGAAAATCTACCATGGCGGGGACAATTTTGACCTTTCCAAAAGGTGGTACGTCTATTTTGACTATGCCAGTCCGGACCTTTTTGACAAACTTGGAAATCCCGTGCTGGTCCGTCAAACGCCAGTAACAATGAGCGTCAATAAAAACTACAAGACAAAAAAAGAAAGATTATTTCATCTTGGGATAATCAAGGAGGTTTTGCTGGAAATGCTCAAAGAAGGGTATTCTCCTTACAAGGACAAGCTTAAGCTCAATTCAAAATCCCTGGAATATACGGCCGAAGCCGCATTGGATTATGCCTATACGCTAAAACTCAATGAACTTTCGGACACTTCCATCAAAGATTACAAAAGCCGATACAATCAGTTTAAAAAATACTTGAATAAAAAGAACTTGCTTGATAAAAGCATCCTTAGCATTACCAAGCAGACCGTCAACAATTATCTACAAAGTATAGTCAAAAAAAGCAGTGCAAGAAACAGGAACAACACCCGCATCGTATTAAGTTCCCTATTTGGTGAGCTTGAAGACAACGATATTATCCCGAGAAATTTTATCGAGAATATCAAAGTACTCAATACAAAATCGGTAAGCCATAAGACCTATTCGTTAGAAGTCCTGGAAGGTCTATTTGCCTTTATCAAGGAAAACGACCCACTTCTGTTGCTTTTCATAAAATTTGTCTCCTATAATTTTCTACGCCCCATTGAGGTATGCAGGCTAAAAGTCAAGGATATTTTTCTTGCTCAAAAGCTATTACGGGTTCAAGCAAAGAACAAACCTGAAAAGACCAAAATTATACCGGATATCGTCCACCATGAAATCAAGGATTTGGACTTCTCCGTACAAAATCATTTTTTGTTTACTCCTGCTGGTATTGGAGAATGGGAAGCTTCGGAATCAAGTAGAAGGGATTATTTTACCAAACGGTTTTGGAAACTTAAAAAGAAATACAACGCATATCTTCTGTCTCAAGGAAAAACGCTACAATTGGGCAGTGAATATACAATCTATTCTTTCAGGCATACTTTTATAACATTGCTTTTTAGGAAGTTCAGGAAAGAATTTACCTATACAGAAACTTGTGATAAATTGATGCTGATTACGGGGCATTCTACCTTAAAAGCACTTAAGTCTTATTTGAAGGATATCGATGCGGAACTCCCTGAGGATTATAGCGGTTTATTATCCTTAACCTAATTCAAGATTAACTGATAAAAAATACTATTGTAATAATTGAATTTTGTTTAGCTAATAACAGTGATTCCTATTTTTACAAGTGAAGCTTGCCCATGGAAATGAAGAGGTTTCTATAATGTTTTTTTAGTTTTTCTCTTTCAGTCATTGGTTTTGGTTTATGGTCAGCACATTCCTTAGCTATCTTCTGGGACATAATAGCTTGTAAATCTTCGACGGATAAGCTATCCACCAAGGCATTCAACAATTTATCGCTGACCAAGCCTCCCTCCATGATATATATTATAAACCCCTTTCTTTTTTCTTCTTCTTACTCCTGCGCTTCCTGCGGTCGAAATCTTCCAACTCTATCTTGAACGGAGTGAAGGATTCGTCATCTAGGCCATCCTTTTGAGTACCTCCCAAATCGTATTTTGATTTTTCACTAATTTGGATTGTCCCTCCCTCAGCATCTTTTGTTTCTCCGACAATGTTCCTTGATGGGCCTGAATCCGGAGCAACAACTCCTTTATTTCCTTGTTCTGCATGATTATTTTCGAGAATAACTGTACGGTCTCTGATTTGTTCATAATCGATTTGTTTTATGATGTTGTTCCATGAATATTTTCGGCCTAGGCTGCTGCCCTTATAAATCACTCCTTCATATTTGAAGGAGATACCGGAGACCCTTCCAGTGGTCTTGCTGATATTGAATTTTGGACGAATTTCTCTTGACCGTAATTGGTCTATAATCTCTTGTGTAGTAGCTGAACGTTTTAATGCCTCCCTCAATTGATGTTGAAGCAGGCTTTTAATCGGTGGGTTGCCCGTCCGGAGCGATTTCTCTATCTCTTTTTGGGTGAGTGCCGCCTCTCTTTCCAAGCTTGCGTCTGGCAGTTGTGAAAGACCATATTTCTTTTCCAGCTTTCGCACCAAGCGTTCGCTGCGCTCATAGTCTCTGCTATCACTGACCAATGCTCCGGATAGTTTTACCCTATTGGCAACGATATGGATGTGTTGGTGGCTTTGGTCATCATGGCGGTACATAATGTATTGGTTGTCATCGAATCCCATTCCGTTTAGATAGTCCAGTCCCATCGCAACGAATTCACTATCACGCATCTTATCGCCAGGCGGCAGGTTCAAGGAAACATGATAGACTGCTTTACCGAGCCTAGGGCGTAACTGCCGAATCAAATTGAACTCCTTGGTCATGTCAACAGAGCTGCCCAAATCTATATTCGCGTCCAGAACAACGGCCTGGCCCAGTTCCACCTTTTTTTGGTTGTAGGCCAACAGTCCATAAAAATCCTTTCCCTTTATCTGTTTGGCTATCATTTGTTGACAATTTTCGACTTTAGTTCCTGCAAAAGATGCTGTAACTCTCTTAAATGACTATATAGATTCTTAGGGGCGTGTATGCCCAAATGAGACTTTTTCGTAAGTTGGTTGATGTTGTTGCCGATCCGGCTCAGCTCAACGAACAATCTTCTATCCTCTGGCGTAACCTTGGTTCTTGGAAGTGGTCTGCCCGTTACCTTTTTTCGAATATAATCCGGTATGCCCATGCCTAAAGCGGCCGCATTTCCGGAAACGATAAGGTATTCATTGACCGTCATGCGTACATTGACCCGTATCGCCTTGAGTGATTCAATATCTTTTTTTGGCCGTGCCATAATTCAGGGGTTTGGGGAGGATCCCCAACAAGCCTCGCGAACAAAGTGAGCGGTTTTTGCTTGCAAAAACATGGCTTGCTACGTGACCTCCGATTAACTTAGGCCAAACCTAGAACATATCGCAAGTCAGTAAGGGCTTTGCCGTACACGGAGTGTTGTACGGTAAATGGATTTAGCAGAGTTCTACGTCCTCAAAAAGGATTTTGAGGGAGGCCTCCGCTTCAGGAACCTCAAAGTATCTATGGGATTCCAATACGAGATGCTTTAATGCGGATCTATAGCGTGCCTTGCCATGGGCGTTGTCCTCATAAAAAGTACAGGGGTCCTTGGGATGCACATCCGTAGGTGTGGTAAAGGATTTTATGTCCCTGTTCATATACTCGAACCGTTGGGATGCCCTTCTGTGGATACCTTGAAGGGTAAGATCTTTGGGATATTTAGGGACATTGTAATAAAGTTCTTCCAAGATTACGATAAAGGCCCTCCTGCGGGAAAGTTTCGGTTTCTGCGAAGCGATGCCGATGGCATTTTGTACATCGCGTACCAAACGCTCGGCCAATAGGACCTGTAATCGGGAATATTCCTTGCCGTTGACCTCGGGATGTTCCTTCTTGGCCAAATCTTCCAGATAGCTGAGCAGTTTTTCCGATGGAATCATAATTTAGGGCCGCCCCTGCGTCTGTTTATGGTTGGAGTTCGCTCTATAGCATTTACCAAAGCGTTGGCAAGTTTTTCGGACCGGAGGGAGAGGCCCAAAATGTGTTGTTGTGTTATCGAACCCGCCAATAAATAATCGGCCATGGTAGTCTTTTTTGGCCAGAGCTTGGCCTTTACGATAAGATGTAGCAGTAATTGTTCGTGGGCATCGAGACCATAGCGGGCATTTTCCAATTCCTTACCAAGACTTTTGAGATAACCTTCGGGAAGGAGCTTCTTTTCTTTCACGGTTTTCTCCATACTTTCCCATCCGACATGCTTCGATAAATGAGCGGCCATGTAAACTACGGAGAATCGGCCATATTCCCATTTCCGGTACGAGGTGGTCTGATCCAAGAGTTCCATTTCTACAAAATCCACTAGCGGTTCATTGGACAATGGCCGTTTAAAGTCATATTCGATATTTTTTAGTGCTTCCATCTGTAATTTCGCGGAATTACCCAGGTTGTTCATCAGATGTCTTCCAAAGGTTTGGGACAGGTCAAACAGCGGTTGTTTATCTTCCAGAATTGCCTTTAACAGCAGTTCCCTTTGCTCTTTGGGGACTTCGTCATAATGAAGTCCATACGTAAAGATGGCCGCGATAAGGGTTTTCAGTTGCCCTTCTGAAAGCGCAGACTTTTTGTGGGAAGGGGAATGACCATCCAGTTCACTAATGACTTCCCTGAACGACTGTCGGCCTATCGGCCGACTGAAATCCAGTACTTTATATAGGGTTTCCGACATGGTATAAATTTAATCAATGTAACGGAAAAGATTCAAATAATACATCACTTCGTTCTTGGCCGTATCCACCCTTTTGAAGAGAACATAAATAGCAGAAACTGATTATCGCAATTACCCTCCAAAAGATAGTCTATAACTTCTTCCTTATAAATGGGAAGACCGTACAAATCCATCAAGGTATTCTCCTTGCTATTTTGACTTTACCTGTATGGAAAATTCGTCTTCTGGCATTCCTATTCGTTTTAATTGCCTATTTGTACTTTTTTGGTTTTTCGAAAGAGAATAAAATTAACGGAACAATAATCATTAAAGTAATCATAACGAAAGTGAATGTTCTTATCATGTAGACCACTTTAATCTCATTAACCTCTAATTCAAAAACAAGTGGTGCGATCCAAGAACACAGCGACACGGACATTAATAGGGCGAATATCCTTAAGAAGGTGTCCGAATTAAATTTTTTAATTTTTCCCATAACTCATTGATTCTTTAATCGATAACAAAGATGATTAAATTTAGGTGTTCATATCAAACATCATCCATTATGGATTCCGATTATATAGTCTTTATTCCTATTTGATTCGTTTATATGGTTGTCCTGCCCAAATTGATCTCAACTTTTGGGTAAGGGAAATTCCACTCCCATTCTCCAATCCAAAACATTCATCTTTTCTAAAAATCCTTGGATTCCCTTGACCAAATTTTCATAGGCTGGGGAATCCCCATAAATCATTTGCTCTTGCATGGTTTTATAATCTGCCTTCCAATCGTCCTCATACTCAGGGGGTGGGATGGGCCGTATATCCTGAGGTCGATGCAGATTATAATCGACCCCACCAAGTTTTGTGAATACATATCTATGATTTACAATGGTTTCATATAAACCTTTGTCGTGGATGGCATTGACCGCAAATTCCGTTTTCGATAATTGGAAAATATCGTACAAATGACGGCTTAGCCTATCCACCCTTATCTTTTCCTTGGGACGTTGGAATTCCTCATGCAATAGAAAAAGTTTTTCTAAAAAAGTCCTTTCAGGGGTTACGGATGGAACCTTTACTGGAGGCGCTACAAATTCGGCATCGGGATATTCTTCGTCCACAAAGGAGCTTATCGGTTTTGATTGAAATGGTTCCCTTAGAGAACGACAGCCAATTTCAACTTGTACCCTTGGTTGGATGTATCCGGGGGATTTGGTCAGAAATGGATAATAGATTTCTATGATACGAGGGTCTTGGTCGCTTGATTCGGCCGGAATGATATTGAAACCCACATCCTTAAATCCATTGCTCTTAAATCGCTGCTGCAACTCTGGATAAAATTTCCCTGAAATATAGGAACTCGTTTCTTTCCTCAGCTTGGTCAGCTGTTTTTTTGATAGCTCCCCTGAATATCCAAAAAATCCCCGGTCAACGGCAAGGTCGATATCTTCGCTAAATCGATCGATCAGTTTCCAAGCCTTGCTTAGCGACGTCCCGCCCTTAAAGACCAAATGTTCCGCTATCCCCATTTCAAATATTATTCCCAATGTACTGACGACCCACCAGTCCTTTTCAACCGCAAAATCTGGTATTCCCGTTTTGCCTTCTACATTTTTAAAGATGGCAAGCCTATCTTCTTTGGGTATATCGTAAAATTTCATTTTATTCATTTTTATTCATTGTCCAAGCTCTTTTCCATAATTTTCCGAATCCATGCCGGGGCCAGTGCTATATCGTGAAGCAGGTCTTTTTGGTCTTCTTTTTTCAAGAGGGCTATTATTTTAGATTCTTCCTCGTCCGTTACTTGTTCCTTTCCAATCTCGCGAAGGGCCTGTATGACAAGTCTGCTTATCTCTCCCTTGGCCGATAAATTCTTGGGAGTGGTCTTCTTTAGTTTTATGCTTCGTTTCCCCAATTTTATTTCCCGGGGAGCTCCATCGGTAAGAAAGACAAGTTTCATGGGTACCTGTGTGCTAAGCCCCAATGCACTTAAAGCATATACCCCGGTAGGTACCAACCTGATCTTGTCCCTTTTGGCTATGGCCATGGCAATCTCCTCTGCCGTTGGCAATACCTCTCCCGCATATTTACTTATCTTGGGACGGACATAGATTCCTTGGGCCACTCTTTTTATATAACCTTCTTTTTCAATCCTGTGGAGGGCCAACCGTATAGCTTCAGATGAACCTAATCCCCGAAAATCATCGGGGAACACTAATTCTCCCCGCTCCTTTTTGGAAATGGATTTTTTTATTTTGGACTCAACACTCTGCATAACACATTCATCTTATCTGTAACAAATTTAGTAAATTTTTGTTACAAAATACTTTTGGGATAATTATTCTATTCCTACCATAATTGCGTTCCAACTTGTTTACCTAAAAAAATCGGCCAAATATCTTACACACAGAAATGGATGGTAAAAACATTGAACAAAAATCTTATACGAATGGAACTACAAAACACGTTCCGCAAAGGTATGGGACCCCGATAGGGGCTTCCATACTTTTGCATCCCGTTTCGAGGGGGTTGAAAATCAGTAGCCGGAAAGACGACCGAATGCGAGCCAGCGCAGCGTGCTCGCTCGGTCAGGCTTGAAGGTGGAGGGTTTTCAATTCCCGCAGAAACCATGGGGAGGGAGAGAAAAAGACGAACCAATAAGAACGATCATTCCAATGGTAAGATCAGGAATATGGCCTCGGCCATCTTTTAGCGATATAATATCCCCAGACCGATAGTTCCATTGCACCGAAGAGCCATACCAGATCTTTTATAAATGGAATGCCGACCATGATGAAAAGAAAAAGTAGAAACGGTATTCCCAAAAAACGTTTGAGCCTGAGAATTCCCTGTAAAATAATCCATATAAAAATAATGAATCCCAAAAAGGGAAGTTTTTCGTAAAGAATTTCAAGCGATAGCATGTATATTGGATTTTATGGGAAGCGGATTCGTCCTGCCCGTTTCAAGGTTTACGAATGCCCCGTGATATTTGATTTTTTTGTTCGTTAGTAGTTCATAAAGGCAATGGACGGCCATCGATGACAGGGCATCATTGATGAACAGCGATTGTTCCTGCAACTTGTCCGCATAGCTACATCCCATTCCCTGTTCGACCTCTTTTTCCATCGCCAATAGGTCGGGGAACAAATCAACGATATGATATAACTTTTGGTTTTGCACCTCCCCATTCGAAGGCCGATCATTGTGTTGCAGATTTCCGAGGACATACTGACCAAAGTATTTTCCGTTGCCCAGATCCAACCAATAATGTTGGTTCTCATAGGGATAGGAACTTGAGTGTGGGTGTTCCAAAACCTTTGCCAGTTCCAACCGAAAATCGGCACCGTCCACACAGCTAATGATCAAATTGGCGTGCAATCTTTTATCGTCCGCACCTATCCGTTCGGGAACGGCATCCCATTGCAGTCCGAAGGTATGGTTGACCTTGGTTACGGCACAAATGGCCTTGTTGCCCCCAACGTCCTGTGGGGCATAGAGCTGTCGGCCCACGTTCGAGGGCTGTACCAAGTCCCCGTCGAAAACGGTCACATAGAGGCCTGGATGCCCCAACTGCACCAAGGCATGGTCGAGCCTTGACAAACGTGCCAATATAAGGGAACCGTTGCCCCCTGCCCCGACCAATGCAATGGTAATGGGATGTGTGGGAGCGAAAAAATAATTCGGGGCGTAGTGAAAATCAGTTTTCATAGACATGCTGTAAAAGTTGGTGGTTCGCGAGTAAAAGGGACTCCTCGAAATTCTGTATTCCCTGCATTTGGAGCATTAACTCCGTGTAGTTTCCGTTGAGCAGATGGTCGTGGTTTGTATGGGTAAACACGGACAGGAAAAATTGCTTTTCCACAAAGGCCATGATGTCCTCATAAAAGTCCAAATGGCGATATTGCAACATCGCATCGCCCATGCACACCTTTCCAGAGGCATAGACGTTCATAAAAGGGGCATGGTAGAGTTCCGTGCCGTCATGGATCGGCTTTTTTCGTGTTATGGCAAAAACGAAAAGCGATTCCCCCGAAAGGGAAAATACCAATTTGGGTATGGGATATGTTCCCGTAGGTATGTCCAATTGCTCCTTAAAAAGAAGCCTTTCCGTGGTTCGGTCGCAAGACCAGACCAACTGCAACGTCCCCTTGTCCCTGAAATAGAGCAACTGTTTGGGCAACCGGCCCTTAAAGGAAAACTCACTTTGGTCCACATCGACCAATTTGAGCATGTCCCTTACCATATCCATGGTAAGCGGGGACCCTACCCCCAATTTCCCATTTCGAACGGTATGCCTTGAAAAGTAACATTCGTCCCGTCCGTAATACCCGTTTATGGCCTCATAACCTATGATGGCTATTTTGGGTTCAAAATGAAATTTCGGGTTGTGAAGGGTGCATTCTTCCATCAGAGTTTTTTTAAGAGTTCGTTCAAAAGATCCATAAAATTGAAAACGGCATTTACCTGCCCTTCCTCTCGCATTACAAAGGGTTTGATATCGTTCCCAAGGGTAAGGGATGTGTCGTAGATGGTATGGGAGTAGCCGTACTGTGCGATCTCGTTTACAAAGTTGATATAGCCATTCTCCAATTGGGAATCCTCCCTATCCAAAAAGACGATCAGGTCGTCCACTTCCATATCCATGTCATCTTCCAAAAAACATAGGTTGGCAAAGGCATTGAAATCAATGATAGGGGCTTCCAAAAGCAAATCCCGTATCATTTTGAACAAGGTGTTCTTTGGACGGTAGCCACGCATACAGGCCAGCCAATCGAAATCCTCGTACTCCGCATAATCGGAAGCATGGGCCTCGATAAAGCACAGGACGCATGGCCCCTCGGCACAACAGTCTGTCTCGGGGTCGGATTCGGATTCCGAAACCCCCAACGACCATTCGAACAAGCATTCCAAGAGGTAGCCCATCCGCTTGAATACATTGTCAAAGGGCAATGAATGCACAAAGGACAGCAGGCTAGCGAACAATTTTGGACTGCGGATTCGCAGCGAAAATATGGGGGCCATTGGAATCGCCCAAATATGGTGTGCCTCAAAAACGGGTTTCATGACAAGGATGCCATCATTTCCCTCTTGTGTACATACCTCCTTTACCAGTGCATCGGGAATTTCCATGTGCAATCGTTGCAATTGTCCGAAGAACCGCATTTCAGGCCTCCCTTCCGTCAAGGCGGATGCCTTGCCCGTAAGCGTATCCAATGCATTTTTCGTCAGGGTGCCTAGCATGTCCCATCGATTTTCGTCCCCACCGTCGAATACCTCGAATCGAGGCAAGATCGGAATGGTCAGGTCAGAAAAAAACGATCCCCTTGTTGGACGTGTTTGGCTCTTCGGGTTCCCGATGATGGCTTTGTCCGTGAATCCAGAATGCCGAACAAGGCCTTGTGGAAGTGCGACAGTTCCCTTTTTGATGGTATGTGCTTCTTTTTCATTCATCGCTATCCTTTGGTTCCCGCTATGGTCTTGAACATAATTTCATGACGCCCGTCGACAATGCCGTTATCCACGATCTTGGCGTTGGTCAGTTCGGGATACACCGAGGCATAGTGATCTTTGATCCGCTCCGGTGTCCAATTCAGGTCGATGTCGTCCAAGACGGATTCCCCCGAGACGTTTTTTATCATAAATTTTCGTTCCAATCCTAATACTTCCATAATGCTTGTGGGTTAAAAAAAGGTGGGTTGTTGATAGGCTTTCATATCCTCGATGGTCTTTTTTGCCAAAGCGTCGTTTTCATCGAGTTCCAGTACTTTGTTGGCCAGATTCACGGCCTTCCTGTGTTCAGCCATTGGGTTAAAGTTCTTGTCCTTCACCAGTTCCTTTAGGTCGGACAGCGCCTTTTTCTTTTTCTCCTTGCGGTCGTTCGCCATTTTGGTCTTTTCCTCGGCCTTTTTCAGGTTACTGAGATAGCCGTTGGCATTGTCGAACAGGACTTTTGTTTCCTGCATGGGTTTCCCCAACCGTTCCAAAAAGACGGTATCGATTTCCTCGATGCTGCCCTTGAGCGTGAAGGGCCGTATCGCTTTTAGGGCGTTATCCCCCTCCGATGCCTTTGGGAGTAGCGAGACCGCACAGTCCGTACCGTGAAAGGAGACCGATATGGAGAATTGCCCGATGCCCGTCTTGCCCAAAGATTTAAAGAATGTTTCCATAGATTTTGCTTTTAATTGTTGTTACAAGATACCCTCAAGAATCTTCTAATCATTGAAAATTAAGGATTTAAACCACAATCGACTTCTTCTTCCCCTCACCACAAAATACGCCCCGAAGGGGCGTTGGAACCGGTGTCCGCTTATTGGAGGCGGGCGGGAATCATTGCAAATTTTTGGATGGACTTTAGGTAACCGTAAAAATTTTTGCGGAAGTAGTTTACGGTATCTATGGCAGGCTGTGTTGCATACGAAGTAGGGCTTTCGTTAATTCATGCGCTTTTCGTAGTTGATAACTGAGATGTATAAATCCATAGGAAATTTAAATAGAATCCCATTTGTGACTTAAGACCATTCCTCTTAATCTGTGAAAAACATTTAAAGCAGAAAGGTTGGAGTCTACAACATCCGAAAAATCCCTGTCTTTTCCTCGTATTCCATTGTCATTAAAATATTTGGTAAGTCTATCGGCTCCTTCCAGTCTTAATTTAATGGATTCCTTAGTCTCAATATAAGATTCTTTCACGCTATTTTGGGCTTGCATTCGTAAACATTGTAGATAGTGCCGGAAAGACTCTCGGTCGCCATATTTGACAGTTGTTGGTTGCGCACCAGAAAAGAGAATATCGGCATAACCAGAAAGGTTTTCTGTATCCGTTCTTAAATCACTCAAAATACCCAAACGTCTCGCAATATCTAAAAACGGTATTTGATATTCCGATAGGCTCTGAGGACAATAGTACCATGTTGACCTCCTACTAACAGAATCCTCCGGATTGTTGAACTTATTGGCATTAAAGCTCCTAACATTGAGCCAATTTCCGGATGCTATTGCATCGGTTTTCGTAAGTGCCAAATTGAGCATTTGATGATTGGCGTAGCCAACAACAACCTGTTTACCTTGAAGTTTTAAACCTGCGGTTAAATCCATTAGATTGACAAGCCAATTTGGGTTGTCAACCAAATAGCGATTGTTAGATGGTTCTGGTACCACATAGCAGCCTTGCACATTCCAAGTATCCATATATTCTAAAACATCGTGAATTGCCTCCTCAGAATTCATAGCTTCTTGAGATAAACACAAAGTGAAATAAATGTTTTCATGAACATTTAAATTCTGTGCTTCATTGATAATTAAAGTATGGTAGTTATACCAATTATCATTGATTTCAGAGCTTCTGCTTCCCGGTAGGATGAAAAATGGCGTTTCATAAGGGCTATTATACTCGTCCCTTAATACTGCGAGCATTCTTCTGACGTCGACCGAATTAAAAAGAGCTGTTGAATAATCCGATGGCCAAAACGAATGGGATGTCAATCTTCCATGGTCAGCGTGCGGCACATAAAATTGAGGATCAAAGACAACTTGACCACCTAGTTTATGTATGTCCGGAACAAAACCGTTCATTTGATCTATGTCTTGATCCCTTGGACTCAAAATTACAGTGCCTGATTGCCAGTTCTTAATAAGGTGCTTGCAATGCGCCATCATTCCATATCCAAATTGAAGGTATAGTTCCATTTAATTTAAAGTAAGTGTTTCCTTTAAAGTGTCAAAAACAATTTTTGCCTCATTAGCCGTATTCGGCCTTCTATTTCTTCGATGGTCTCCTAAAAGACTAATAAAGGTAGAGAGTTGGAATTGTCCATCGCCTTCTATTCTCAGAGGCGGTAAAGATATATTCTCCAGTTTTCTAAGAACCTTAAAAATATCATTATCGACATCGACCATATAAAAATTTTGCCCCCTTAACAATTCATAACAAACCACCCCTATTGAAAAAAGGTCTGCGCGTATATCAATATCTTTTTTATAGTTTCTAAATTGTTCTGAGGATGCGTAACCCACTGTAAATAGGCCAAAGGGGTCATCAGACTTGGTTATGGATTCTAGATCAAGGTGTCTTGCTATTCCAAAATCAAGAAGCCAAAAGTTGTCATCATCGTCGAGGATAATATTCTCTGGTTTAATATCCCTATGCACCAGTTGTTTGTTTTCGGAATGAACAGCTATTTCGAGCATAGTGTCCAAAAACCGAACAATATCATTTATTAGGAACTTTCTGCCGTCATTTATGGCGTCCCTTAGATTTTGCCCTGAAATGTACTCTTCGACAATCCAAATAAATTCTGGGTCAGCTTCTTCGCAATTATGAGCGATGATTCTAGGTATATTCGGAGATTCGTCTAGTACGGATACCGCTCTTATTTCCCTTTTTGTTCGCTCTAAACTGTCAGAATTTGGAAAAACTTTCTTGAATACGATTTGACCATGTTCATCATGTGTACCTTGGAAAACTTCCTTTTGCCCCCCTTTTTTGATTAGATTTAAATCCTTTAATTCTTCTATCATAAAACTTACAAAGCTGATGCCAATTGACGGCCTATATATTCATTGATAATCCAAGAGAAATAAGACCCAGGTAGTTTGGCTTTTTTTGCCCTTACCTTCAATTTTGCGCCGTCTTCACTTTGAGATAAAATTCCAAGGTTGCCATTGATCGAAGACACTACATTCTCGGTTATGGTTTTATCAGGAAGCAACACATAAGAATGTGAGGAAAAGTTTTCATTTAACTGTGCTTGCTTAAACGCATTCTTCCAATCACTCATTTTAGCTTCGATGGAAATGATTTCACGTACAAAAAAGGAATTTTCAAAATCCTTTATTCTGGCAGTCATTCCGTTAAAGAATATAAGCTCTGCTTGCACCAGCTTTTTAAGGGATTTCTGAGCGGATTTTTCGGAGTACCCAAGTTGTTGAAGTATTCTTTTAAAACGGATACCTCTTTTACCATTTGAAGAAATATGGTGCAGGATTTTAATGTCTGTTTTATCGAGTTTGTTTCGCTTTGGCGACCAATCACTTTTATTAACATCTTCCCATACCACAATCAGAATATCTGGGATTCCTGTCTCAGCATAAACTTCCTTCAATATTTTAAACTTGTAATTTTTCTTCTCAAAGTTGTGAGTGTATTGATTTAGAAAAGTATTGACCAAGTCATTTTCAGGGCCTTCTTTTTCTTTCCTAAAGTTAAATTGCAAGTTATTGAGCATATAAATTTTGTTTTGAACAAAGATAACAACCTAAAGATAATTCCTTTTTTGTATTTGAACAGGATAATAAAAATAAAGAGTTTATCGCTCTTTGTTTTCAAAGAAAGTGCTAATAATAGGTTCTGAAAGGGTTAAATGAAATTTCTCCCTATTATATGCCGGACAAACAACTCCAATTTAATTTGAACTTCACAATCTCAGGAATCTCTGTAAGTTGCTTTTTAAAACAACCGCATAGCTATTGCCTAAGAAATATCCATTTTAAAGGGGCTAACTGTCAACATTCAACTACTTATTTATAAGGTAGTGTGGC
Organism: Maribacter cobaltidurans; assembly: GCF_002269385.1. Taxonomy (NCBI): domain Bacteria; kingdom Pseudomonadati; phylum Bacteroidota; class Flavobacteriia; order Flavobacteriales; family Flavobacteriaceae; genus Maribacter; species Maribacter cobaltidurans. Next base: position 2,803,357 of record NZ_CP022957.1, on the reverse strand, counting down.
TATATCTCACTTTAGGTGTGTTTACATTCTAAATTGGAATTTACGAAATAGTCTTTGCCGTGGTTAGACTTTGACTGCCCTTTTTCGTTTGAGCTCTTTGATATCCTGTCTTAATACCTGCATCTTGGCCGTTTTTTCCGGAGGGAAGCCAATAGCCGTTTTCTTTTTATGGGTTTCCATCGAACGCAGGTTATAGTCCAGATCGAATTTCTTGGAGCTGATTTCCCGTTTTACCTTTTGACATAGCTTGACGAGTTGCAGGGCCACTTTTTCCGGATCGAACCGTTGCTGTTTTCTGCCAGCGATGTGGATATTCCTGAACTCTAGCCGATAGCAATAGAGATAATTGTGGTTTGAGGGAACATATTCCGCTTGAAAGACCAAATTGGCGTTCAGGGTTTGCAAGCGGGCAACTTGCTTGTGCTTTTGTATGTTCAGGTTCAAATTCGACCGTTCGACCATCGCCAGGCCCAATCCTTTGAAAAATGTTTTGGGTTCCCTTATGTTATGGACACTCGATTCGAGTTCGGAACCCGAAACGAGACCTAGCAAACTTCTTTGCAACTGGCCCATGTCCTCGGGTTCGATTTCATCCATGGGCAGGTTCAGCTGGCTGATCGTATTTTGCGCCCTCTCCAAATCGGCCACTTGGGAAACAATATGTTTGTTTTCCTTTTCGATGCGCTCGATGGCTTTGAAGGAATTGGCCTTGTTGAGCTCGTGCAACCGCTTTTGCGATTGTAGAAACTTTAGGTCATCCGAAAGCTTGACGAGTTGAAACTGGTCCATATCCCCAATCAACGCGGCCTGCATCTGTTCATAGGACAGGCTCTTGTCATCGGGAACGAGGTCGTCATAAATGCGCTTGTTCGGATCGGCCTCCCTGATTTGTTCCCGGAATCTTTCTTTATGGGTATTCAACGAATAGGAAAAGATGTCCGTGGAGTCCTTGATGCCGTAGAATCGCTCCACCACCGAATTGCCGTAGATTTGGGCCACTTCATTTCCCTTGCGCAAGCCCCGTCCGGCCCGTTGGTCGAAGGCATCGGGGGAATAGGGAATGTCCATATGGAAGATGCCCACGACCCGTTTTTGAATGTTCGTGCCCGTACCCAATACCTGTGTACTGCCGAGGGCTACCCTAATCTCGCCCTTTCGTATCCTTTCCTGCATACGATCTGTTCTGTTCCTCGCCTTTTCCTCTTGGGCCAGGGCAATTTCATTTGCGGGAATCCCATAGTCTTCCCGGAGGATTTTGCGGACCGTTTCATAGGAGTTGTATTGTCCCGGTTTCCAAACGTTCAGGTCGGAGAACACTAGGCATACCCCTTTGTGTTCCGATGTTTTTTTATAAAGCCCCACAACATCCTGGCACAGGCGTTGAAGTTTGAACTGATCGAGTTCCGAAAATTCGATGGCGAGATTGTCCTTTGCCAAAGGGTCGATCAAAAGGGAGCGGTTGATATTGAGTGCTGTTATGTGTGCGGACTTCATTTGGTCCTCGTTGTAAATGGGAACCTTGAACAGGGCATTTTGGTTACGGTCCTTGGTAAACCTGAGCGAGGCCTGTTTGAGCTCTTCATAGGCCGGTGTCGATTCCAAAATGATAAATTCCCTGTCCACCTCAAGGTCATGGGTCCTGAAATGTTTGTCCCTGCAGATATGGGTAAAGGAGTTATACATCTTGCTCAGTTCGGGCAGGTTGGTGTAGTACCGAAATCGAGCGTGCATCCTCGGATCGCCAAAAATATTCGGTTCGATGCTAACGCTCTGCTTCAGGAAAATCGAGGCCCAGGCATCGAAATTGAAGATGTTCTTGCGCTTCAGTGCCGCAGGGGTAAGGTAGCGCTGGTAGGCATACAGTTCGGTGACCGAGTTTTTCAAAGGGGTACCACTATAAAAAAAGATATTTTTATCGGCACCCATGCGGTGATGGATGGACTTTATACTGATTTCGAGGTCCAGGTTCCTTTGACTGTCCGAATGGTTGTTGAGACCGGATACATTCTGGTGCCGGGTCGTGAAACCGATATTTTTGAAATAATGGGCCTCGTCGATCATCAGGGCCTCGATGCCCAAATCGGTCAGGGTCGTTTCCGTTTCCCCGGACCGTTCCTCCAATTTTTTTAAGGTCGTCTGTAGCTTGTCCTCCAAATGCTCCTTCCTTTTGATCAGGCCCTTGATCAGTTTCTTGGATTCCTTGATATTTCCATATTCCCTTGCCGTTTGTAGGTCCTGTTCGATCATATCTATTTTTTCGCCGAGGATATCCAGGACGAACTGCCTTGATTTGGGAATCTGCTTTAAGTGGCCGTGCTCGGCGATGATCAGGTCAATGGCCCTGTGGTTTTTAATCGTTTTCAAGGTCTTGGCCCTTTTGCCCTTGGCCATGTTCTTGGAACTCAATCGGAGGATGTTCAGTTGGGGAAAATTGGCCCTGATCTCGGCCTCGATCTGGGGAGCCACGCTTTTTAAGGTCAGTAGCAGGGTTCTCCTGCTCTTCCCGTGCTGTTTCAGTTTATGGGCCAGCATGGCCATGGAGAGGGTCTTGCCCTTGCCGACCTGATGATCGTTCAGGGCACTACCCCTAGTAAGACCGAAGAGGGTGGAGTCAATCTGATGTTGGTAGGGCGGGTAGACCAAGGTATCGGGAAAGGTGAGCCATCCCTTGGGCACCGTGATATTGACATCGGCCAAAAAGGCCTGGTAATAGTTGTTCTCAATGGTGGCCTTCAACTCTTGCCGCCCTTCGATAAAGGACTTGAAGTGGAGCTGCAGCTCCTCGTAAAGATTTTGGGCCATCAAGGTGGCATCCTTGTCCAATTTCCTAATGGTCTTTCCCGATCGGTCCTTGTACGAAGTGAAAATGACCGGATACCTATTTTCCGCGAAATGTTGCAATATCCGTTTATAGTTCGCCTTGACCTCATGGTGGAGCACCACACTGAAGCGTTCGTGGGCCTCTTGGTTAAAGTCCCTTGGGAACATCAAGGTCAAGGTGGAGTTGAACTGCGCCATATTGATCTGTACCTTCTCGCCTATGAGTTCCTCCAAAAAGGACTCTTTTGCGGAAATAGGAATAAAATGGCTTTCGAAATTGAACTCGATATCGTCCAGGTCCAACTTTGCGGGAAGCAGTTCCGTCAATGCCCGTTCCATTTTTTCCGTTTCGATTTCGAATGGTGGAGGATGGTTCCCGACATACTCGATCTTATCCTGGATATAGCCACTCGAAAATAGGAAATAGGGCACCACTGCATAGCCCGTTTCGGATTCCCTATCGGGCTCTAGAAAAAGGGAGCGGGTTTCCAGCCCGTTCAGCAACAGTTCCTTTTCGTTGGTCTTAAAGGCTCTTGTGATGGCTGCTATATCGAGCTGTCCGTTATGGTCAAATTGGTAGCGCGCCATTTGTTCGGGATTCTCGAATCTGGGTTCCTTTGAGTCGGATGTATCTGTGCCAATTTCAGCAGAAGCGGTTTCATCGGGTTTGGTTTTGGCGCGGGGAGCCTTTAGAAATCGTTTCAAGGTGAACGACGGATTTTTGCCATAGCCCTTTCCATCCTCCTTTTTCTCAAACTGTTGGCGGACCTGCTCGAAATAATGGTCGTCCTTCAGAAATATGAGATGCCCCTTTAGGAATCCCCACTTAAAATGGAAGGTGTCCAATTGGTAGTCCAAGTCCTGGAAGCGTCGGGCAACTTCTTGCTCCGGAAGTTCCCTTTTTTCGATATTGAGGTTGAGCAGTACGAGCTCGTTCCGCATACGGGCATAGTCCGCCACCAATTCCCTGATTTTATGGGGTACCTTTCTTGTGCGCTGTGGGTCGGTGTAAAACAAAACTTCGCCCTTCTTGTTAAAATTGTAGGTACCAAAAAACAATCGGGAGTATTGTTTGGCTTCTTTATCGTGCAAGGCAATCGGAGGTAAAACCGTATCGACGATAGGAGGCGTTGGTGGTGCTGCCGTTTGTTCCTCGGCTATGGCCTCCTTTGGCAAGGGTTCCGGTTTTTTCGGTATATCTAAAGGTGCCTGACCGACCTCGAACTTGAAACCATCGGATTGTCCTTCCAGAAAATTCGACAGGGATATTTCGTTAGGTTCAACAATAATGCTTGGCCTGTTGTGGAAAAAGCCGAGCTTGGGCGTACCGTGAACATTTCCCGGATTGTTCTTGAAAAAACGATTGGTCAGAAAGGATTGACCTTCCAGTTCAACGGCTTCGGTTTCCGCAAAATCCATTTCGTCGGCGGACAGCGTTTTTTTGTTGGAAGTCCTACGGTACAACAATAGATCGGATACGACCTTGGTGCCCTCGTTGGTGAACAAGTCCGTGTTGAAACGGTTGGCCAGGAGCAAGTCGTTATCCAATAATATAGACTCCCTAAAATCATTGTAGGCACTTCGCTCGGCAAAGGCGGAAGAGGTAACCAAGGCCGTGATTCCCCCATGGCGTACCATCTTTGGGGCATAAAAATTAAAATAATTGCCCACATTCTTGAGCGGACCTTCCGTCAGGTAATCGTGTCGATAGGCCTTGGTGATGGGAATGTCCCCAAAAGGGATATTGGTCATGACCAGATCGAAACGGGTCTTTTCCCCTTGATCCAGAAAAAAATCCTCAAAAGTGGTGTTCAGTACGGTTACACGGTCGTCTTTTTGGTTATTGGCCTTAAGGATTTCAAACGATAGGATATCGGGTTCCAAAGCCGTGATTTGGGCTTCGGGAAACGCCTTTTTCAATTCCTGCACATAGGCCCCATTGCCCGCCGAGGGCTCCAGTATGGTCTTGGGTTCGAACCCGTTCTTTTTTAGAAGACCGATTTTATATTCGATAAGGGTCTTGGGGGTATAGTAACTGGTCAGATGGTACCGCCGCAACGAAGCCAGAATTCCCCTGAAGGTCTCCGGGAAGGCCTGTTCAAGGGTTTGCAGCAATTGTTGCCCCTGTTTTTCCTTCCCAGATGCAGGATAGAACAACAGCTCCCCCAACTTGGCAAGTCCGGAATTGTTGATATAATAGTTTTTGGGATTCGATGCCTTTATCAAGGCAACGATCTGAGCCAAATGTTCCTGTTTCATCCCGAATTATTGAAGCGATTTCAGGATGGCCGCCTTTCCCTCGGGGTCTTTTTCGTTCAAGGCCCGATAGATATCCGACAGGGCTTCATTGGCATGCTCCAGCGCAAGGGGCCCAATGTGGCCGTCCTCAAGAAACTGCCCCTGTAATTTGGCGTGCAGGATATAGGCATTGATGGCAAAATCAAAACGGTATTCCGCAGCATCCAAACGGGCGGTCAGGTTCGGATAAGCCTCCAACGCGTAAAAACAAAAATGAAGGTCGGGACCACATTCCCCATTGGCAAGCTGGCGCTCCCAGTCCTTGATCGTTTCCGGATGTTCAGTTCGGAACCTTTGGGTTTCCGAAGTAAGTAAGAGTTCTTCCTGTGTCATGGATTGTATTTTTTAAGGTTTGTTTGACAGTATAAAATCAATTGTGCTTTCAATGTTTCGATTTGGAGTTTCGTTCAATTCGATAAGGTGTTCGTACAAGGCGTTCTTGAACAGTATCACGCCGTCAAGTGAATCGAAGCGATGGAAAACGTGTCGACCCTTTTCGCAGCGGATGAAAAGCTCAAAGGCCTTTTTCTCGGTGCTTTGGCTCAATGGTTTTAATACTTCTGAGGTAAAATCCATCAATGTGGTAATACTTTCCATAAGGAAAGCATCCCGTAGTAAGGGACGGCCATTTGTGTCCAAAATCGTTATCTCAAAAAGCATGGTTCAAATGGAAATTTTAATTTGTCTTTTTTTCTTTGTCCCCAATGGTTCCAAGACATTGGTACGGTTCATATATTCCCTATAGCTATGGTAGTATTCGGGATGTTTACTTTTTAGATTGGCAATGGGCCTATATTCCTTGAGTTCTGGTTTCTTGCCGTTTTTCGACAATGCAAAGTAGGTTTTGCCCGAACCGTAATGCTTTTTTAGCAGTAGGGTATCGTTGGTCTGCCGCAAGGGAATCTTGTCCACATCTATGAGATAGTCCTTCTTCTCAATAAGGTTTTTGACGACCTCGTACTTTAACCGTTTCGGGACGTTTTTGGATTCCAAAAAATCATCCAGCAATGTCCATTGCTTTAAAACATCGATACCTCCCACACTGTCCGTAGCCTTTAGGAATAATCTGTTCCCATGAATGCCTAGGGAAACGCCGTATTTGGTCTCGGCCAAAAAGGTTATTGATTTTTGTCCAAGTAATGTGCGGAATTCGCCTACCGAGAGATATAGGCGATTTTTTTCATTGGCGACTTTTAGATAGGGCACCAGTACGACAACGTTTTTTCCTAGGGTTGCAGGAACGAAAAGTCCATCCAAACCTTGTTCGACCTGAATAGGCAATGTTTTGGATAATTTCGGTAGTTTACCGACCGGGGGCACCATAGGCCGGATGCCATTTTGCAGATGCCGATTGTACGAGTACATATTTCGTAAAGTATCGTTGAAAAGGTGGAGCAGCCTGTTTTTGGTCTGCATATCCAAATGGTCGACATCCCTTTGGAAATACCTGTGCTTCATAAACAAATGATCGGATCTGGAAGGATACAGGTGTTGAACCCTTTCCTTTAGTAGCGAAATGGTATTGTTGTGCCAGACCGGACAATTGTTCACATGGGTAAAGGATATATAAGTCCTATTTTCTATCTTATGATATCCCAATAATAGTTTCATCAACTTATTTTCGTTTTCATGGATGGAAATCCGACCAACGGGGGTTATATTCCGGTCTTTTTGGAACAGCCGGTTTTCACTTTTTAAAAGGGCCAATTGCTCTTTCAGTGCCGTATTGATAAAACCCGATTCGGCCAATTTGAGATCGCGTACATATCGCAGTTTTCTGAGATCGTTCAATTGATCGGTCGGAACGGCCTTAAATTCAAATTCTTTAAATGTACTGAAGTCGGGATCCAAAAATTGAGACACCAAATTTTTGACCCTGTGGAAGAGTTTAACGAAATTGCGAATAGTACGGTACGATTTCATGGCTATCGTTTCAATCGATTTTTAAATTGGAATACACCTCATATTTCATATTGAAGGAAGGTGCTGGATTTATTCTGTTTCCGTCCTTAATGACCTCGTAATGCAGATGTGTCCCAGTGGAAATCCCCGTACTCCCAACGGTTCCGATAAAATCGTGGGCATCGAGTGCTTCCCCGAGTTCGACCGCCACGGATTCCATATGCCCGTATAGGGTACTGAAACCATAGGCATGTGAAATGATAACGTGCAGGCCATGCCCGTTGGGATCATTTTCGATATGGGCCACCCTTCCGGCAGCGGTACAATAGATCGGGGTATCCTTTTCCGCCGCCAAATCGACCCCAAAATGTTTCCTTGTGACCCGATGGATGGGATGGTGCCGGTTTCCATAGGAACTTGAGAGAACATAGTGCTCCCGGAACAGGGGAACCGTCGAGGGCACACTGTCCAAGATTTCCGGGCGCAAGGGCAAAAACGGTTTTAACCGGTCCATTTGCTCGAAATTTTCCAAGTCGTGCAATAATTCGTTGAGCCGTTGATAGATCAGGTCTTCCCTTGATTCCTCGGTCATGGGTTTCTTTATTTGCCTTGTTAGCTTTCCAAGGTCTTTGGTATTTTGGGGATTATTGTAAAAAAATCGATTGGCGGCGATACAAAGAAAGAACACCCCGACAAAAATCCAGTAACTGCTGTTCTGTGGGGTAAAATGACCGCTATCCGTGGAATTGGTGATGCCGCCCACTTTTTGGGCGTATCCCTTTATCCAACCGATCGAAGATTTTTTAATGTTCTTCCATGTGCTCATAACGAATTTATTGCGAAGAATCTTGACAAAATTTTGATTGTTACAAATTTTATTTATATTTGTAGTAATTATTGCAAATATATGTAATTTTTACAAATATGAATAACACATGGCGAAAATTTGATGCAACGCTGGATCTACCGGCCCTAATGGATTATTTTGGACTTGTGGTGCAGCGAAAGACGGGTACCTTTATATGCTACCAAATCGGGAAGGAGCAGTATATCGTCATAAGGACCGAGCTCGGATATCGATATTACAAACCGAGCGGACCCAAGACAAAACTGACCGCTTTTGACTTTATATTGGAACGGCTTTCCCGAACGGATGCAGAGGCGAGAACGGGTCTGTGGGCCAAAATCGAGGATTTCTATACAGAGCTTGAAAAAAAGCCGGAATTTTTTCTAAATAACGGCTCCAAAAATTCACTTGAAATTGTTGACATCGGTTTCAACCATTTTGAAACGCTCAACGAGGAACTTTCCCTAAGGCCGAAAAGCCTAGGGGGCGACAGTTCCGACATTTTCCAAGATCGTATCTACGAAAATGCGGAAGGCCAGTTGTATTTCCCTTATCGAAACTTGGCCAACGCCCTTACAGGGTATGCCATGGACAAGGATGGGAAACTTTCCCTGATAGCGGAAAGCGATATTTCCAAATCGGTTTGGTTCAGTAAGGTACCCGATACCATCAAGCATTTGGTGGTACTCCGCAACCCTATGGAGGCCATGGCCTTTCATCGAAGGTTCCGATTGGAGGATGTGGTCTATCTCACGGTATCCAACATCAATTATGACACCTCGAAATTACTGGTACAGATTCTGAAGCGTACGAAACTGAAAAAAATGGTGCTCAGTTTTACCGGATCATCCAAGATCGAAGGTTATATCCATGACCTTATGCTCATTTCCTTTATCAACGATTCGCGTTTTTTGTTTAGGGTGGGCAAGGACCATTTGGCCGTTCGGTTCGATCCCGAAGGGCAGAAACCGTTGGCCAAGCTGCACAATGAGGTACTGAAATACAACGGGAGCTTGGCAAAGGAGTATGTCAAATACAACAAAGTTCCCGACCAATCCCTTTTGAACAGGAAGAGCATCGTGTTGACCAAGGAAAAACAATGGGTATCCTGTCGCATTCCCTTTGAGGTCAACGCACTTCGCTATTTTCTCTGGAGCTATTACCGAAACTATATGGACAAGACCGTTGAGATCGTTAAGCCCGTACACGCCAATTGGAGGTTGGAGTTCGAAAAGAACGGGGTCTATGGTGGAACCGAAAAATTAAAGGCCTTTAGGATGGCCGTATAAATAAAGGGGGCGCTCCCGCCCCCTTCAATCCTTAATTCCGGACATGAAAAATGGAAATGTCATATCCAGAATTACAAAGTTAACAATTGTTTATTAATCCTTAATTTAAAACTTGAAAAATGGAAAAACAAGCAGAGAAGGTTTTCGTAAAAGTGAACCAACGGTGGCAGCGAGCGACCGTAACCGGAGAAAAGGACGGAAAAGTATCCGTTATGACCAATGATGGGCAGTCGTTCAAACTGACGAGAAACAAGAAATGGTTTGAACCCATCGAATCCATGGACCAGAAATTCGCCTATCGGGATGTCAGGGAACAATTGGAGGGGCAGTACATCAGTTATAAGAAGCTCGCCCCGAATGTACGCACGAATCTGACCGAGGGACAGGAGTATTTCCACGAGTCCACCTATATCTCCGAGGGCGAGCTCAAGGAAAGTGCCAAAATGATACAGATGGTCTATGACCGGAACTTGGGTACCAGATTGGACGTCCAGTACCGTAGAAATGAAAAGGTAACCTTGGACGATGCATGGGCCTATAACCATAGTTTCAGTGCCGATGAGTTCGAGCGCATGGTGGACAAAAAGGAGTTTGTCCTGTTCCAGGGAAGCACCAACGACGGCGAAGTGTTCCAAAAACTGGCTTATTACGAGCCAAAGCTAAAGGATATCCGTACCAAACCGGCACTTTCTACGAACACCAAATTTTATGGGTCAAAGTTGACCGCAAAACAGGCCGATGCGCTGAACAGAGGCCAGGAACTAGAAATGGTCATCAAGAGCAAGGTCCACGGGAACAAACCGTATTTGGTATCCTGGACCCCTCGCAGGCAGACCTTTATTACCAAAAAAGTCGAATTGGAAAAGGCCAAAAAGCTTGAGGTCAACCCCGGCGAAAAAAAAAAGTCACGCAGCCGAGGCATGAAAGTCTGACCGATTGACCAAACAAATGGCCGTCCATTACGGACGGCCTTCTTTTCATCTATACTATCCACTAAAGTAAACAACCTCCTGGGCAACCCTATGAGGCATTCGCTATGAAACGACTTGCAGACTTCGAGACAAGCCTCGAAGCTTTTAAATCTCGATTACCGAGCAAAGTTTGGGACATATCCGCATGGAATCCTCCCAGAAAACCCATGCTTATATGAAAAACTATACCAAAAATCCGGAGCACTACAAACGGTTGATCGCCCAGATCGATCGTGAGGTCGATTTTCCCGGATACCTGATCGCACAGGGCTACCAATTGCTCAAGAAAAGTTCGGGTTCACAGGAATTTGGCAAGGAGGCGGAACGCCTCGTCCTACAGACAAAAAGAGATCCCGTAACCTATTTCAATCGCAACGACTCTTCGGACAAGGGGCGATTTTTCAAATACCTCCACAAACGCTCCGCCAATTTTTACGAAGCCGTAAAACAGGGACTGGGCATCATCCAAAGGGATTATCCCGAACCAACCACCGTTAAGGTGAGCCAAAAGAACAACAAGCGCATCAGCTTGGAAGATCGTTATCGTATCGGTCCCTTAACCAGACCGAACTATTTAATGGAAGGTCGCGGACTCTCCATAAACACCCTCCAATCCGAAGCCTTCAAGGGCAGGATCTTCAATGCCTTCCACGTCAGTGACAACAAGGGCCGCATCGCCAATATCGCCCTTCCCAAATATGGATTGGACGGTAACATCAAGAACTATACGCTTTATAATAGGCCCTATCGGGACAGAAAGGACGGAAAGGTGAAAAAGTTCCGGTTGTTCCTCAACGAGCGTTATGAATACCTTTTCGTTTCCAATCCAAATATCAATGCGGAAAAAATAGTTTGTGTCGAGAGCGGTTTCGATGCCATGGCCTACCATGAACTACACGGTTGCCCAAAAATATTCTACATCTCCATGTCGGGCCATATCGACGAGCGGAAACTCGAACAGTTCCTCCAATGGAACCGTACGGTAGACCCTTCCCATACGCTCCCTCTTCTTTTGGCCTTTGACCATGATATCGAGGGGATGCGCTACGACCTTATTCTTTTGAGCCATTGGATCAATCGAAAGTCCAACCGGGTATTCATCGAAACGGATTGGAAACGCCCCGTGATGCGTTTGAAACTAAACTATCTTTCCAAATCCATTGCTATCATGGAACGGGATACCGATTACATTAATGAACGGATTTCCAGAGGTTCCCACGGAATGCCCGAAGGTCTTCTAAAAGCCATCTGCTATCGCGACAAGGTGCTTTGGGAACTGGATTTGGAAAGGATAGTCTCCCTCCCCCAACATTCCAGAACCTATTGGGGGCTGGCAGTGGAGGCACTTTCAAAATGCTTCGCATCGGGCATCCTGAAAATGGACAAATGCCCCACCATGAAGGATTGGAACGAGGAACTGATCTCGGTAAAAAAAAAGTCCAGTTGTCGGCTAGTGAATCTACTTTAAAGACTGTCATGGACAGACCGAGGAAAACCCAAAAAAGAAAAGGGCATGCAAGATAAGAACAAGGGCTATATGGGCATGTACCTATCCGCCTTCCACTTCACCATTATCCTGTTCCGGGAGCAATATGCCCTATACATATTCCACTACGGGCATCAGGGATTCTTGGATAGCATCCATTCCTTTCTGGTACGGTCCGGGCTACCGTCCCAAGGCATGGTCGCCCGTCTGCTCTTGTTGGGACTTCTGATGGGCGGTATCATGATGTACCGTCCGGTCAAAAAAGAGGAAGTCGGTCGCAGAAAAAGTATTACGGGCTTTCTCGTTTCCTTGGCCTTGCTGTTCGTTTCTTGGTGGTGCCACGGTGTTTCCGAGCTGGGGATGTGGGCCTCCATGATATTTCTTTCATTGGCCTACTTGGGATTGATGACCTTCGGGATGCGATTGTTCCAGTTTTTGGACTTCATGAACTTGGCAAAAAATGACCCCTTTAACGATACGAAGGAAACCTTCGAGCAGACTGGGGAGCGTATAGATACCCCATATTCCGCCAATATCCCATATACCTATTCGCACGATGGGAAACAACGGAAAGGATGGATTAATTTTGTCAATCTTTTCAGGGCGTTGTTGGTCATCGGCACTCCGGGGAGCGGCAAATCCTTTTCCGTTATCGAGGAGATCATGGCCCAGTTCATCGACAAGAAATACGCCATGGTCATCTACGATTTTAAGTTTGATACGCTGACCCGCAAGGCGTACGGTTATCTACAGGAGGCCATAAAAAAGCATGGGAACGATTCCGAAATGCCTTTCCCGAAGCTCTACCGAATCTGTTTTGATGACCTTCGGATGACGCACCGGAACAACCCCATGGATCCCTATGGGCTGGTCAATCAGTCGGATGCCATCGATACGGCCACGACCCTTATGAAAAACCTGAATCCCGAATGGATAAAACGGCAGGACTATTTTTCACGTAGTGCCATCAGTTATACAGGGGGCTGTATCTGGTATCTCAAGAAAAAATCGGAAGAAACGGGCAGGTATCTCTGTACCCCGGGGCATTTGGCCATTCTGACCACCGTAAAGATCGATATATTGATGGAAATCATGACCAAGGACGTAGAGGTACGCCAAATATTGGTTCCTTTTCGGGACGCATTGGAAAAGGAGGCCATGGAACAACTGTCTGGCCAGACCAGTACGGTCCAGATAAGCCTTTCTAGTATTGCGACCAAGGAAATTTTCTATGTGATGTCGGGCAACGACTTCAGTCTTGAGGTGAACGATCCCCGGTATCCCAAAATCGTATCGCTACAGAACAATCCCGAACGGAAGGAAGTCTACTCCGCACCCTTGGGCCTGTACATGAACACCATTCTCAAACGGGTAAACAAACCGGGCAAGCGGCACATGGCATTGCTTATCGACGAGGTACCCACCCTGTTCATCATGTTGTTGCGGACCATAATCGATACCGGGAGGGAAAACAAGATCGCCACCATTTTGGGGCTTCAGAGCGTCGGACAGCTGATCTTGGACTACGGCCGGGAACTGGCCGATGTCATCTATGACAACTGTGCGAACATTATCTGCGGTGCGGCCAAGGGCGAGACGGCCAAACGGTTGAGCGAGCTTTTCGGAAAGATCCATCAAGAAAAGGTCTCGAAGAACACGAGCAGTTCGGACGTAAGTACCAATCTGAGTACACAGATGATGGAGCTCTTGCCCAGGAGCAAGATCGCATCCATGTCCACCGGACATTTCGCAGGGTTGGTGGCCGATACTTTCGAGCATCAGATCAAGGAAAAGAAATGTTATGGCCAGTTGCTCCCCGACATCGAAGGCAAGCGAAGGGCCATGAAGCACAAGTTGCCCGTTGTCAACGATTTCAAACCGGAGAATTTCGGGGAACTTTTCCAAGCACAGATGAAGCTCATAGAGGAGCTGGATTTACCGAAGAATGTCTCGGGCCTGTTTACCAGGGAAATTGGGTACATCGAATTTTATGGAAAGCGTCTGGAAGAAACGGCCAAAAATGCATTTACCAATGGTACCAAACGCCGAATTTTTAAGGATGTGGTCAAGGAGCTTCGCCTGTTCGATTTCAGGGAGGATATTCTGGAACTGCTGAATACGGGTGTTAGGGACGCCGATTGGCAAAGGTTATTGGCCTATATTGTGGAGGAATTTTTGGTACGTACGGAAATGGACCGTGTGGCCCAGGCCGAATTCGACAAGATCATTAATGAAGTGGACAGCTTGGTCAAAGAAGAGTATAAAGCCCTTACGGGAAAAGAGCTGAAGAGTGCCATATTTGACGAAAAGAAAATAAATGGTGAAATTGCAAGATCAATCGACAACTCCGAGGCGGCCGTGGAAAAGTTCATGGACGATTTCGGGAAGGAACTTGATGAGTCCCTGTCCCAAAGTTTGGCAGCTTGGCAGGAAGAGACGGAGTATAATTTTGAAGAGGAATTTTCCTCGTATCCCATAGAAAATTTTGAATAATGGACAATGAATCGATCATCAATCTGGACTCCAAGGATTTGGGGTATATCGGGGAACGCTTAAAGGAAATACGTCTTGAACTGGTGGAATTGGACGATGTCGAGGACAAAAGGTTCAGTCAGTTTTCGATGACCAACCTAAGCGATTACCTGAACATGGACCGTACAACTTTGGCCAATGTGGAGCGCGGTTCCTCAATGGTCAATTCAATCAAGATCATCCTCTATTTCTACAGCTTGGGCTATAACCCCATTTGGATCCTGTTGCCCGATAACGAGTTCGTGCAAAAGCGTAATCTCGGGGAAAATATGGTCTATCAAGAAGGACTTCGCGAGAAATACCTTGAGCTGGAGGAACGGGTTTCAGAGGCCATGAAGGATTTCAAATCGTCCTTGTAAATTTTGCATTCGAAGTAATTTCTTGCCGTTAAAAAGATTTAGGTTCAATATCCCCATTATTGTCCGCAACAATCTACCTATGCTTTGTTCAATTGCTGTATAGCAATGTCCATAGCATTATAATCATTGCTATATAGCAACGTATAATGCAATAGATATTCAATGCTATATATGGATATAGTTTCAAATGTTCATAGTGTCATATGGCCATATGATACTATGGTTTTAAAAAGTATATTTATGGAAACAAAAATAATTTCATGTACGGGGGAAAAGGGCGGTTGTGGCAAGACGACCCTGAATATCATCTTGGCCACCAACCTTTTCCACTTGTACGGGAAGAAAGTAGTATTGATCGACATGGATAATCCCCAGTACTCGGTTTACAAAAAGAGGAACCGAGATCTTGGACAGGTAGGTTCGACCGAAATGCCGATGTTTCCCGTGGAGCGGGCAACGGTCCAGACCTTGGAACCGTTGATTAAAAAATATTATGGTACCGTGGATTTTATCATCGTCGATTTCCCCGGAAACCTTAACGAGGAAATGGTAAGGGGGCTGCTGTACGTCGAACATATCTTTATTCCCTTTTTCCTTGACGAACTGGAAATCGACAGTACGGCGGTGTTCTACAAAACACTGCAACGGAACTATCTATGGAACGAAAATCGGGTACTGCGGTCCGTCAACCTGTTCTTCAACCGCTACGAACTGGTCAAGGTCAATAAGTTCGATGCGGTGAGGAGAACCTTGGCAAAGGCGGGAATGCCCATGATGGAACAGGTCGTCATGGAACGGACCGTGTACAGGGAGCGATACCGGAATACCCTGATTCCCATTCCCCCGACAAAAGAGAACGGGGAACTGGGGCTAAAACGATTTTTGGAAGAGGTCATGAGAATTTCAAAAAATTAAAAATGGGCAAAAAAGTAAACGTTAAGGACTTGCTGGAATCGGCCATCCTAGAGAATACGGATACCAAGGAAGAGGTCGAGGGACTTAGGGAACAACGGCACGGCACGGTCGGAAAAGTTGGAAAAAGTCCAATCCGGAAAAACAAAAGAAACGATGACTACGTTAGAGATGGTAACACGCGTGGGGCCACGGGACGTACATTTCCCTTGGCAAAGTTAAGCCGTAGGGAACAAAAGAAGGTAACGGATTTCGAGACGTTGCTGAAGCAAAACAATTATATCGACAAAAAGGAGCAATTTATCTTTAGATTGAGCAAGACCTGTTTCGAGGACTATGAGCGACTGGCCAGCGCATGCAGCTACAAGTTGGAAAAAAAGGTCTCGCGCAACGATATCATGCGAAAGGCCTTGGAGCTTTACCACCAAGAAAACATTCGGGAACTTCAACGAATTATCGACAAGATTTGAATTGGCAGTGGGAACATATCGTCTATGCCGTCATCGGTATCCTGTGCCTGCTGTGGTACTTATGGATCTTTGTCATACTTAAAAAATCAAAAAACGAAAAAAATGTTCAGGAAAATGATTCATATATGCAAAAATCACATATATTTGTAAAAAACACATCTTCAAAGGATAAAGATATGGGCCAGTTACTCAACCGTGTCGATGAGAATGAAACCAGCTCCGAGCTGTTGGATATTTTCAATGCGTCCGATAAAGATGTTCAGAATGAATCCTTAATTCCAGAACATGAAAAATTCAAGATTATCAAAAACTCCGAGTCCCCTCCGGAACCGGAGGTGGACGACTCCGATTAACGTCTTCCTGACACTATTCCTTATTGTTGCTTTCCATTCGGCCGGCTTTGCCCAGATCGATGAACTGGTCGATCAGGTCAACGAGGCGGAACAGGGTACGGCACAGATAGGGAACAGTATTTTCCGTATCATCAAGATTGCCGCGGGCGTACTTCTGGCCATTGCGGCACTGGCCTTTCTCATCATTAGGGAACAGAACCAGGACATGGCCCGTAAAGTGGGCAACGCCATTGTGGGGCTGGTCATTTTCTACGGCCTTATCGAAATCGGGGAAAACTTGGCCAACTGATCATGGAAAACAAGCTGGTCAAAATTCCAAAGGCCCTGCAAAAGGACGTTTCCTTCTTTGGGCTTCGCGCCAAATATGTGGACCAAGCCTTTAAGGGCTCGTTCCTGTCCCTGATGGTGGGACTGTTCCTCAGTACGGTCATCCCGACCTTTCTTAGCCTTTTGCTCTCCTTCTGTACAGCGGCACTCTATATCGCACTCATGCTTTTCTATTCAAAGGCTTATGGGGAAAACGGTTTTATCAAGTCCCGAGCGGACAGAAAGGGGCCGGATACCATTAAGGGCCATGTCAACAAAAAAAAGCTGGTGCTATGGAAAAAAGATTGAATCTTCTGGATGCCTTTCCCATTTATGGCTATGAGGCACCGATCTTGGTATCCAAGGAACGGGGTTGCCTGAGCATTCCGCTGCAATTGGAACTTCCCGAAACCTACACTTTGGACAGCAAGGATTATCTGAACCTGAACCGGATGGTCTCGGGTATCTTGGAAATCCTGGGCGAGAACTGTCTTTTGCACAAACAGGACCTGTTCTTCGGGGAAACCTATTCCATGGACCGGCAGCGGTTGGAACGGGATTTTTTCGAGACCGAGGACGAATGCTATTTCAAGGACAGGCCTTTTTTGGAGCACCGGTGCTATCTGGCCATCCACAAAGTACCCAAAAACTATATCGGCCGAACGCCTATCGGGGCCAATTCCTTCCTAAAAAAGGAGCGCCGGTTCTATGGCCAAAGCTATGTTCCCGAAGAATACCTCGATGGGGACACAATGGCGGATTTCGAGGCCAGGGTCGGTGCCGTCAACGACCTTATCAACGATTCGGGCCTGATGAGCTCAAAAATCCTTGATTCCGAGGGGCTGTTTGGACGATCGGGCTATTACGATAGTTATCTGGAAGCGGGCTACGGGGAAGGTACGGGTAGGGATATCGACTTTTCCGACCACGGGCTGCGGGTCGGCGACAAACAAGGGCAATACTTCACTTTGGAAAATCTGGACCAGTTCTCCAAGGAGGATATGGCCTTCCACGAGTATTTCGGAAAATACAGTACAGGGGACAACCTCTTCCCCATAGGAAACCTGTTTTCCTTGGGGTTCAGGATTCCGCAGGAACATATTGTCAACCAATATATCTATATACCCGAAAAGGAGAAGGCCATGGCCAAACTTCGGTCGAAGGCGAAACGACTTGACAAATATGCCCGGAACCGCAAGGGGGACAAGAACAGCACCTACCGGGACCAAATCTATGAGTTCCAGCAGCATATCCTGAACGAGCATAAGGAACTGGTCTATTATCACTTGAACGTATTGGGCATTTCCAATTCCAAAAAGTCCTTTAGGTCGATGTGCAATTCCGTCCGGTCGGCCTTTCGGAAGCTGGGTATTCATGCCAAGGAAAATACCGTGGATCGGAAAAACCTCTTTTTTGGGGGTATCCTTGGCAACGGCATTGGGTTGAGCATGGAACTCTTCAGCCCCTTTTCCTCGGAGATGGCGGCCAGCCTTTGGTATTTTGAAGGGGGATATCGAAACAGGATGCACGGCCCCCACGGCCTGCGCATGGTCGATAGGGCCACGGGAAAACCTTTATTGGTAAGTCTCTACCGCGATCCCGAGGCAAAGGACTGGATCTTTAACCGGGGCATGCTCATCGCCTCCGGTTCCGGTGGCGGAAAGACCTTTTTTGCCAATGCCTACCTGTTCTCCGAATATCGCGAGGGAGCGGAAATCCTCATTCTTGAGAACGGGAATTCCTATGACAAGTTGCTGGACCATCTGGACGGGGTCGTCATAGAGAACGACGACAAAAATCCCTTTACGTTCAACCCCTTTATGCTGGATCCGGGGGATATGGTAGAAAAAGACGGCCAAAAGATGCTTACCGAGCACAAGCTGACGCAGCTTATCGCATTGGTCTATCTTCTATTGGGGCGAAAGGATACTACAACGGACGACGGTCATGACAGTGCCGTAATCCAGACCATTATCGAATTGTTGGTACAGGGATATTATAGGGACCAGTTCCTTAAGGATAATCCCGATAACTCCTTCAATACTTTTTATGGGTATTCGGAAAGGCATTTGGAGCGGCTTATGGATTCCAAGGGCATACGAAAGGAAGTCTTCGACCCCAATCTGTTTTTACTGCTCTTGGGCAAATATGCCCACGATGGCCCCAGGGCATACCTGTTGAACAGTAGGGACAAAAGGATAGCCCAATTGGGTCGTGAAAGGTTGGTATACTTCAAACTCGAAAACCTGATCGAAAACGAACAGCTCTTTCCGATCCTGGCGTTCCTAATGATCGATGTGTTCGACAAAAAACTGAAGGATCCAAAAAAACTTTCCCTAAACAAAATATTGGTCGTTGACGAGGCGTGGAACCTGTTCGACAATCCGATAATGGCCAATTATTTTGACGCCAAATCCAGAATGGCCCGGAAATATGGGGGCCAGCCCATTTTTATCTCGCAAAAAGTAAGCGATTTTGTCAAATCCAAATACATAGGCAATACCATCGTAGTCAACAGCCATATCAAGGTATTGCTTGACCTCGGCGAGTTCGGCAATTCCTTTGGGGAGATCCAACGGTTATTGGGCCTGAACGAGAAACAAAAGCAACTGATCCTATCCATCAACAAAGATTTGCCCATAGGCCGAAAGTTGCGGGAAATGGCCATTTGTTGGAAGGACCGCGTCAAGGTGTTCGGATTGGAGACTTCGTTGCCGACCAAATGTCTGTTCGAGACCAATCCCAACGAAAAAGCAAAGATCAACCGTCTCCATGAGAAACACGGTCGTGTTTGGCAAAGAACGGCCAACGCCTACAAACAGCTACAAAACGAACTGGTGGAATCCGGTTCTGGGAATTTGAACGGCATAGATTATAACCCTAAAAATAAAAAACGATGAAGTACTTAAAACCAAAAATTGTTTACCTAAGAATTTTAATCGGGCTACTCCCTTATTTCGGGTCCGCTCAGATTCCCGTGACCGATGTGGCGGCCAATGCCCAACTGGTAATCCTCAATCAAAATGTGGCCACATTGAATTCGCAACTGGTCACGTTGAACTCGACCATGGGCAAGCTTTTGGCACAGATGGAACGGAACGTTACCGCCAATTCCAGTGCCTCCAAGATCCTGAGCCAGGACCTTACGGCAAAACGGACCCCTGCCAGTTATGTCATGGGAAGTCCCGAAATGACCGAACTCTATAACCTGAAGGACAAGATCGTGGAAGCCTATAAGGGTACTCAGAAAAATCTGCGCTCGTTCGCCAATCTGGAAAAGGTGGAAAAGGAACGGGCGACCGAAGCGTTGGCCGATGCCCTCGTGCAGGTTACCTCCTTGGTCTCACAAGGGTCGCATATCGCCTCCACGGGCGAGATCATCGAATCGGCCGACCGGCTTTCGGCACTACGGTCGATCTTGGACAAAATGGACAGCGTGCTGGAAACCATCATAAAAGTCAACACCTCCCTTTTACAGAAAAACGAACACCGCAAAGCGGTCTATTCATTGATTAAGACCAATTGATGTACGTAATGCAATCGGATACAGGTTTTAGGGTAACGGTCAACACGATATTCGACCAATATATCGATGATGCCTTCGCGAATTTAGGCCCTACCTTGGGCATTGGCTTCCAAATGGCAAAGATCGGGTTGGGCATTTTCGCCATCATGCATTTTGTGGGCAATGATCGCGCCGATGTGTTCAAGGCCCTAAAGTGGTTTCCCTTGATGTTCATCCTTTTCAACTACTCCGAGTTTGCACACGCCATCTTTGAATTTTATAACAACCTCGGCTCCTCATTTGTCAGTACCCAAAAGAACTGGGATACCATCGGGCAAAAGGTGGCCTTGGCCCAAATCGATGTGGCAGCCAACAATGTGGTAGAATGGAACATGTTCAGCATGGATATCGATGCGCTACAATCCTTTGCCCTTACGGGTCTGGCAGGTTCCATAACGGCCTTCGCACATATTATCTCTACGCTGATTTTCGTGGGCATCAAGGCATTGGCCACCATTTACCTGTTCATCCTTATCATTTTCGGGCCGATCAATATCGGGCTTTCGTTCATTCCCGCCATTTCGGGCCTTTGGAAAGCATGGTTGCAAAAGTTCATGAGCCTCTGTCTTTGGCTTCCCATGTTATATGTAGTGGATATGTTTATGGTCAATCTTGTCGATGCGCTCGTGGACCATTTGTTGCGTAACAGTGCCTACGACCTCGGATTGATTTTGAGTTCCTCCCTCCTGGTCTTGATGACCTCCTTCTTCTATATCAAGGCCCCTACACTGGCCAACTTTGTAGTGCAGGGACTTAACATATCGGGTGGGGGCATCGTCTCCAAGCCCAAGCACTATGGCAAAAAAGCAATACAAACGGTCATCGATGCAAAGAGCGGCGGGGCCACAAAAGCGGTTAGGACACTTACGCAATAATTAGGATTATGAAAGGAAAATACGAGATATTCAATGATATCGCCCAAAGTAGAAGGCACAACAACAGGCTCGTCTATAGCTGCCTGATCTTGATGATAGCGGTCTTCGCGATCGCCATCTATTTCGTGGTATCGGCCCATGAGCGTGCCAACAATAACGCCTATGTGCTGCACGGGGGGCAACGCCTCCCCATGGTACCGATCAGGGATGCCAAGGAAAACCTCGAAATTCTTTGCGAAGGTCACGTCCAAAACTTTCATGAACTGTTTTTCTCGTTGGAACCCGATCTGAACCTGATCAAAAGAAACATAGAGGAAAAAGCCTTGTTCATGGTCGATTGGTCAGGCAACCGTTTATATGCCCGTTTGGTCGAAAAAAAATACTTCCATGATGTGGTAATGCGTGACTATCACTACTTTGTGGAACTTGATTCGATTCAAATCGACTATGCAACCTATCCGTTTCCGTTTACTTTTTACGGCAAACAGGCCATAGAAAAAGGCAAATCCACAACGTATAGGAACTTGGTCACTAAGGGGCACCTGAAAAAAGCGGGCATTACCCCAAACAACCTGAACGGAATCAAGATTATCGACTTTGAGGTCGTGGACAATTCCGATCTCGAGCGTAGGTAACATGAAATTCAGTGGCAACATAAAACGTTTGAAGCGATGGGTCGTAAGGCACAGAAATTTTGCTATGGCCCTACCTTTTATTCTGGTACTGACCAGTTTTTTTGTCATTGAGAACGTCAAGGATTTTCAAATGGGGTTCGGCGACACTACCGATCCTACGAATGGCTTCAATCCAGAACTTCCCGGCAAGGTTCCGACCTTGGAATCCGAAGCTATCGCCGAGCCTTGGAAATTAAAGGACTCAACTGAAAAGAAAAAGGTAGGGAAATCTTCGTCCTTACCGGACATGACCCAAATGAATGATTCGCAAAACGATTCTCTCCAGAAGATCTTGAAGCGATTGGAAGGACTCTCCCTGGATGCTAAACCACAGGAAACGGTGCAGGCCGAAATCCCCGATGGAAAGAAAACCGTGGAGAGGGAAAAGAAGAGCGCAATGACCGCTGAAGAGCAGAAGCAAAAATTCGTCGAGAACCGCTTGGCCTACCGTGAGATGCTGCTGGAGGGAAAAAAGAAAATAGTCGGGGAATCCTTGAGAGGGAACCGCAGGCCCCAACAGGAACGGATGCCCGTTACCAAAAAGCCAATCTTCTTTAGGGCCACCGTATATGGCGACCAATTCATCTTGCCCAATGAGAACGTAAGGCTCCTACTCATGGAAGATATGGTCCTTAGCGAAAAACGATTTTCCAAAAATACCTTCATCTACGCTATGGCTTCCATACAGGGAAACAGGGTGTATTTGGATATAGACAATATCGAGCACCATCCGGTCGATATCTCCGTCAGGGACTTCAACGATGGCAGGGAAGGAATCTACAACAAAAGGGCCGGGGAACTCTGGAGGGAGTACAAGGCCGAAATGGGAGGCGATGCACTACGAGGGGCCACCGACGAAATTACCAGCGGCGCACCGGATGTTTTAAAAGGCATCGCCCAAGGGTTGGGGACTTTCCTTCGAAAAAAAAGGTTACGGGAAAAAGAAAAAATCCTATTGATGGATGATTATGAACTCTTATTGGCAACACAATGAAAATAAAAGCTGTACTTACAATAATTGGGCTATTGGGGTCTCTATCGGTTATGGCGAAAATGGACACCATTCCGGTTTCAAGGAACTATAAGACCATTCTGGTACTGCCCGCCCCTTATGATTTTTCCATCAATGGGAAGGAGCTGAATTTTTTGGAGTCCTTCCCGACGAAAAATGCTTCCGCAACCTCAGAGCGTATCGTTTTGCTTATCTATAACGATGTGGCGCCCGACACCTCCGATTTTACGAACTATACCATTTATACCCGTGACGGTCGTGCCTATGATTTTATCCTGCAACTTGTGGACATCCCCGCCAAGAAGCGATGGACCATAACCACCGATATGGTCGATAACCTCGAAGAGCTATCCCATAAAAAAAGTGCTACTGAATTGGATGAATCCGACTTTGCCTCACATCCTGACATAAAGGACACTTTAGCAACTACCAAAACAGTTGGGGAAAAATTGGAGATTAAGCTCGAAAAGGAAATCGATGGGGAACCCTTGCCGCTTACCAAGGAATTGTATGTCTTGGATAGAATGGAATATATACGGCGGAGATGTTATTACAACCAGTTCAACAAGGGCAAGATCATCCGATATTTTTCCAAATACGATGATGTATTTCTCTGGCTGGAGAACGTGTACTATGAGAATAACGAAATATACCTACAGTTTCGCTTGGAGAACAAGGAACATATAGACTATGATGTCAATTTTATAAAGTTCAGCATCGCCACCAACTACAAGAATAGTTCGAGCAATGTCAAGACGGAACACAAGCCCTTGTTCAGGTATAAAGTTCCCAAAAAGGTCGAGGGGAATTCCGAGAACTATTTTATGGTGGTCTTCGATAAGTTTACCCTTGACCGGAGAAAGTCCCTCGTAGTGGACCTAGATGAAGAAAAGGGCAATCGAAACCTATCCTTGGATATAGATCAACTTGTCATCAATAACCCATCAGGATTTAAATTATGAAAGGCCATAATGCGCATTTATAAGATAATGACCAACTCCAACCGATAGAATAAAACGATTATCATCACTGGTTGGCTAAATTTTAAATAGATGAAAGCAAAGTTATTTTTCATTACGGTGTTGTTTTGTCTTGCGGGTTCAGCCGTTTCAGGCCAAATGCGGGGGAACCTTGCCTCTTCGGTCGGAGTGAGCGGTGGCTATGTCGAGGATGGATACGGCATTATGGGAACGTTCAATTTTCATCCCAATCGGTTCCAATATTTTCAGATAAGTGTTTTGGCCGCAATTGCCGAGGACAAGGGTGCCCAATATATTCCCTATAATATTTTCACTATTCAGCCGGGGCTGTACTATCGTGTATTCATGGCGCCTCGAAGAAAAAATTTTAGCCTTTTCCTCGGTGGCGGTGGGCTGTTCGGATACGAGGTCATCAATAACGGAAGCAATGAACTGCCCACCGGTGCCCTTATCAATGGTAAAAGCCAGTTTATTTATGGCCTGTATCTCGGTGCGGAAATGGAAATAGGCCTGAGCAATGATTTTTCGCTATTGGTCAAGGCCAACGAATACTACCATGTCAATTCGGACGTGGGAAATTTTTATCCGTATGTCGGCGTCGGCCTACGGTATTTTTTGTTTTAAAAAGCGACGTTATGAAATTCAATACCCCACAACGCATAGTCGCCATAGGTTCGCTATGCATAATATTTATAATTGCCTGTAGCAAGGACTTTGAAGGAATAGTGCAGGATCCCTTCGATTTCACCTTTGATGGTAACAACGAGGAAAACGGTTTTGTATTTGAAGCTGCAAGAACGGATTTCAGCTTGGAACCAGAGCGGATGGTCTCCACCGTTTCCTATTTCATGAAATATAATATCCTTGACGGAAAAGGCTATTATTTAGGTACGGAAAACGATACCATCCGCGAAAATGACACCATTTTGGTCAAGGACTTTGACCTATCCTACCGGTATATGCCCATCGATACGGGTATGCATAAAGTCAAGGTATTGGCCTGGGATTCAAACCAATTGCAAAAGGAGTTGGAGTTGGCCTACAATGTCAAGTACGCCAGTTTCAGCTTTCTCTTGGGAAAGGGTACCGGGGATTTCATTATCAATAGTCGGAATCCCGTAAATGTAACCTTGCTACGGGACAAGAACACGGTAGCTCCGGATGGGGAATCGACCGAGGAATTTGGGATTACCTACCAACTGGAAGATGGTTCTGGCAAGCTCCATTTGGACGATGTTACCTACGATGCGGGAACCCCGTTCAAGTTGCCCAAGGGCATTACCGAATTTGGCTACCTTCCAGAAACCTTGGGCGAGCATAAATTGACCATGGTTGCCAGGGCTCCCGATGGGGCGTCCCTGACGAACGAGCTGCTGCTGACAGTCGGAAATGTCAATTTCACGTTCAGGGCGACGGCGGCATCCTCACAAGTGGAGCTGGACACCAATCTAGCAATCAATATCGATTTGCAGACACAGGACGGGGAAAGCGAAGTTACCTATGATATTAGCCATTCCTTTTCTTCCGATAGCCAAGGCGCGGGAATCGTACGGGACCAAAATGGCGGGGTCATGGACCCCGGGACTTTTCGCGGCATCGATCCCGGCAATTATAACTATACTTTTGAGGACGATGAATTGGGGCAGCGCAAAATCTATTTTGATATACGAGACAGCAATGGCCAGAGGAAAAGGGACAGTGTCGAGATCGAGATTGCCAACATTCCCTTCACGTTTAGCGGAAATTCGGAAAGCAACCAGGTATTCGTAAACCAACGGACACAGCTTAATTTCAACATCAAATCGAACGGCAACACATCCAATATCGATTACTTCCTGACCTATGACCTAGAAGAAGGAAACGGAAGGGTTACTGGGGTCAATGGAAATACCATTCAGAACAATACCGATTATCCGGTCGACTTGGGTAATTTCCCATTGTTTTATACGCCCGAAACCTTGGGCCCGCATCGCATCAATTTTCTCGTTACGGACAATTACGGGCAAGCGGTCGGACCCGTCGAAATCGATCTGGATGCCAATCCACTTGAACTGGAATTCAATGCCTCGGCCAATAGCAACGAGGTATTGGTAGGCCAGCGTGGTACAATTTCATTAAGCCTTATCGAACAAGGGGATTACGATGGGGTTTCCTATGAGTTGAACTACTTCATTTCAGGTGGTGACGCACAATTATACAATGGAAATTCGCCAATAATCCCTAGCCAATATTTTTCGGTAAGTCCGGGAAGCTTTGCGTATGATTTCGTCGGGGAACAGGCAGGAACCTACGAAATAACCTTTTTGCTTCGTGACAGCAACGGTCAGATCCTTGAAGATAAGGTTACCGTCGTTGTCGGGAATAACGACTTTACGGTCAATATGACCCCATCCAAGGCTACGGAATTTTCCAATATTCCGGTAGGTATGATCGTGGATATCGACGAACTGCCCGAGGGAGCGAACGACAGCTACATAGCGTTCTTCTCCTCCAGCCAAAACGGGGCGATGTCCGTAAATGGTATAACCTACGGTCCGGGGGAACAATTTCCCTTGGGCGCCGGGGTCAACAATATTTCCTATACCGGATCGGAACCCGGACAGCACAATATTGTCCTCAGTGTCGAATCAGGATCGGACGTTACCCGCACGGCCAACTCTACCATCACTTTTGACCAGGTCGATTTTACCTTTACCGGGGGCACCCAAAAATCGGATATAACCGTGGGGGAAACCACCGGTCTCAATTTCAATATTTCGGAAAGTGTCGGGTCTTCGGATTACACCATGCGTTTCAGTATGAACGGGAATGCGCTTATCAGGGACAACAATGGTATAGAGGTAAGCCCAGGAAACAGTTACGATGTCAATACGGGCAACTTTAACTGGACGCTCGAAGGAACCAGTGAAAGTACGGTTCGAATGGCTTTCACGGTCCGAAACGATACGGGATTGGAGAAAACTGTGGATATTACGGTAAACGTGGCGGCCAAGGATTACACCTTTACCGCATCGGGCACATTGCAGCAAGCCTATACAGGGGAACAGGTGGATATGAACTTCAATATTTCCGAAATCGGAATCGGTGGGGATACCTACGGGATGTATTTTTCGGCAAGCGGCAACAATGGTTCTTTTGAATATGAGGGCACTAGCTATTCCGCTGGAGAAAGTTTTAATGTACCTGTGGGGGCATTTTCGGGAAAGTATGTCGGAACGACCGAAGGCAGTCATGTCATAACGTTTACGGTACGCTCTTCATCGGATGTGGAGAAAACGGCCAGCGTCAACATCAACTATGAAAGGTACGAGGAACCATTCGAGTTGACCGTTAGTCAGGCTCCAGGGGAACGTTTGGAAGAAGAACCTTTTAACATCACGGTCATTACTAATGCCATAGGCACTCATGACCCGGCCGTGACCTATCAAATGACATTTTCTTTCAATGGAAACCGTGTCGGTTATTTCTTTTATGGTGGGAATAGATATGATGAGGGGGAGACAATTCCGTTGAACTACGGGAGTACCAACCTTACTTTCTATCCAGAGACCTCAAATACGTTTACCATTGATTTTGAGGTGGAGAACTCAACGGGGCATTCCAAAAGCGGAAGCACATTTGTTGACACTTTAGGAAGGCCCGTGGCATTGGTCAAGGGGGAAAAGCACAATGTCAGTTGTGGGGGATTGAACGGTTGTGATTATCAAGTCAGGATCTATACCTGTTTTGATATCGAGTGTTCGGAGGCCTATGGCGGTGCTACGTTGGATCAAGTGGAAATCAGGATATTCAACCGGAGTACCAATCGGTGGGATACCCGCTTATTCAATTACAATGAAGCCTCGGGCGATGGGGTGGATAGGTATTTCATGTTGGAAGAGGAAGCCCGTGAAAGCCGTTTAAAATATCTTGACCAGGACTTTGAGGTCAGGGTCAGGGATACCAATGGCCAATGGAGTGACAAAGTAAGGGGAAGAGTGGTCAGAGTTTGATGTCAAAGGCACTTTTAACGCGCTAAGCTAAGCATAACTAAAACTAGCTTCTCTTGAAAGTGTAGGTAATCACTACATCCTGATCATCCAGAAAATCCTCTTGGTCAACGACCAATCGGTTTTTGGTAAACTCCACGATAATCCAATCGTTGCGGTTATCAAATCGTATGATCCAGTTGTCTATTAGTTCGTACCTATCGTCCTCGACATTTTGAAATGCGGGCACTTCCCCACAGGACAGTCCGTTTTCATTAATGGAAAAAGCACCTTTTTCTTCAGCTCCCCTAGAGCTGAAGAAAGTGAGATTATCCTTTAAACATTGACGTATTTCGTTGGTATTGAACAGGTCTACATTGACCGTACCGTCGCCATTGATGTCCACGGCTGTATTGGAATCAATAGATTCATACTCCCACTGGCCCAACAAAGCTTGGCTCCTATCCGATTCCGCAACGCTGTCGTCGTCGCTATTGCACGAAAAAAATAGCAGCATCGGGAATGCAAAAAAGATGAAAATATTTGGTTTCATTGGAACTAGCCTTGAATTACTACAAATATATCACTAAGGATTACATATTTTAAACAAGAATTTTCGAAATTAATTGTGCTTAGGCAAGATAAATGCATGGAGCACTTTTTTTGTGCCTCCATGCTTTTATGCGCGGTGCTGAGGATGTTTAAAAACCGTAGCCGGAAAGACGACCGAATGCGGGCCAGCGTAGCGTGCTCGCTCGGTCAGGCTTGGAGGCAGAGGGTTTTCAACTTCCGCAGGCACAGGGGAGAGCAATATGAAAATGATCTCTATATTTCAAAAACTAAACATTATCCCCAAAGTTGTGTAACCTTCCAACTGACCTGTAACAAATTCAGTCCTCATGCTTTCTGGTTTTTTCCAACCCAAACCATCGTTTGTATCGATTTTCTTGATTCGTCGATTGGCCGCCGCCTTGCCTACTACATAACCGATAAAAAGACCCAAGGGATAGTCCGAGGCCCAATGTACCCTGCTGCTCATCATTTCGAAGGCCATGATACCCATTAAGGTATAGCCAACGGGCTTTATCCATTTTATCTCAGGATAGTTCGTAGCAATGACGGTAATGGTCGCCATAAAAGTCGCCACATGGCCCGAGGGCATGGCATCGTAGTTGGACGTTCTTGTTTGATATTCCTTGATTCTGAGGAAGAGTGTCCAATGTCCGCCGGGATTTCCGCTATCTATGGCGGGGCCTGGACTCTGCCTTCCAGCAAACCTCTTGATGGTCTGTGTGATGACGCCGATCATACGTGCCATTTACAGCACCCATAGCCTTATTTGTTAGTGGACCTTAACTTTTTGCAATTGTTTTTCTAAAACTACTGGTTCCTGCCTAAAACATTCCACCAGCATTTTATAGAGTTCAGGATGCTTTTTCTTGAGTAAATCGGGCCGTTCAAAAAAGTATTCAGAAGCCACTGCAAAAAACTCGGCTTCGTTGGTGCCGCCATACTTTCGGATATCGGAATGATTATCGCTTATGGCTTCCATTTCCTTATGGATCAACTTTAGCCATGGGATTGCATATTGATGTTTCAATAACCGTTCTGGCACTCCATCGGTCACATCGTCTATTTTATCTATCAGGTGTGCAAATTCGTGAATACCGGTGTTGCTTTTATCAGTCGTATTGGCAAAGCCATGATACAACGCTTTTTTTGATAAAATCATCTGTTTTTCGAACCTTCCGTTACCGACCAATCCGCCAATATTTCGCAGTAGTCCTTTGCTGTCAAATTCTAAATCTTCATTAAAATGGTCGGGATATAAAAGTATACCGCTTAAATTAGTGTAATGCCATTCTTCAAAACCAAAAACGGGAATCACGGCACTTGCGGCAATCAATATTTTGTCCAGTTCCTGTAACTCCAGTTGTACTCCGTCGATGGAAACCTCGCTTAAAAACTGCATCATTCGTTGTTGAAAAACTGCCTGTTCACTTTTGGGAAGTTTCCGGTAAAAGAGTACATGATCCATCAGCAACGGATGCCAATGATTTGGGAAGGGCTTTACCTTTTTTTTTCCTATTCCGGAAAAATAATAAACGGCAAGCGCCAATATCAATCCGAATATAATCGTATAAATCATAGTTGATGTAGCGGATAAGGGAATATCATCTGATTTTAATTTTTCCCAGAATAACCACCATATAATAACAAATTATCCGGTTTGATTATTTGGAATAGTCCTTCAACAGAAAATTCCAATGGTATCTTTTTAACAATCCTATGTACAAATAGAGTTTCAACTTTTGGGCATTCAATTTTTTATTGACTTTTATTGATGACGTATTGAAGTAGGAGACAATACTGTAAAGTTCTTCTACGCAATAGTTTTCAAGAAGTTCAAAGCAATGATAACGTAAGTAGGTAGCCAAGTTCTTACCTCTATACGCCTGAAACGTGTAAACATTCAAAAGGTAACCTTCCTTATCTTTTATTTTGAAGGAGCGGCCTTTAAACACAAAATCCTGCAAATCAACGAATAATAGGGCGGCAATCTCTTTCCCTCGCTTGAGACCGATACATATCTGCCCCATACTTAAATTCTGCTCTAATTCCTTGGTTGTAAGCCCCATGATGTTATTCATTATCCCAATCTCGTCCAAACCTATATAACATAATTCATAGTCTTTGAAGCTATCTCGAATCTCAGGTTTTTCGGCTCCATTTTTTATTTCCCTATACCAATAGTAGGGTGCGATGTCCAATCCTATCCGGGTCAGAGCATTTCTAAGGGTGAATAAAAATAGTCCATGGCGTATTCGGTGCCACAATAACTTCGTTTTATAGAATTTGCTTTTTTCCGCTACCTTCATTTTCTTTTCATTTGACTTAAGTCAGTACTGACAGAACGATATCTTTTAGATTGGATATAAATTTATTATAGGCGTTTGGTGATTAACGAACATCAACACTTTCCGCGCTAAACCCAATTTTCTGCAAAGTAGCTTTTACATCTTCTTCTGAAGCACCATCGCTTTCTATGGTCAAGATTTTATCAGCATTAGTAGTGTCCACTTCCCAACTTTCGACCCCTTCTTGTTTGTTTAAAAAGGGGGTTACTTTAGAGATGCAACCGCCACAATTGATATTTGTTTTGAATTTTATAGTTTTCATAGTATTTAAATTTATGATTAATCTTAAAGTTTTACTCGTTTAAGCCTTAAGCTATTTAGAACGACAGATACGCTACTGAATGCCATTGCTGCTCCCGCAATCATTGGGTCCAATAAGAACCCATTTATGGGATACAAAACGCCCGCCGCAATCGGTATTCCAATGATATTATATATGAATGCCCAAAATAAGTTCTGACGGATACCCAAAACCGTTTTCTTTGATAGTTCCAATGCTTTTGGGATGGATTGCAAATCTGAAGTTATCAAAGTCATTTTTGCAACATCCATCGCTATATCAGAACCTTTACCCATCGCAATACTCACATTGGCTTGCGCCAAGGCGTGGGAATCGTTGATGCCATCGCCAACCATAGCTACTATTTTTCCATCAGCT
Organism: Maribacter cobaltidurans; assembly: GCF_002269385.1. Classification (NCBI taxonomy): domain Bacteria; kingdom Pseudomonadati; phylum Bacteroidota; class Flavobacteriia; order Flavobacteriales; family Flavobacteriaceae; genus Maribacter; species Maribacter cobaltidurans. Next base: position 2,772,162 of record NZ_CP022957.1, on the reverse strand, counting down.
TGCAGTTTTTCTACAAAAGCTGCCTTGTCCGAAGGCATTACTTCGCCTTGGTAATTTGTTATTCCAACCTGTTGTGCTACTGCAGCTGCGGTCTTATTGTTATCTCCGGTAAGCATAAAGACCTCGATGTCTCTTTCTTGAAGCGTTGCTATGGCTTTCTTTGAAGTTTCCTTAATTTTATCTGCAATGGCGAGTATTGCCAGTACTTGTTCATCATTTCCATAGAATATGACTGTTTTTGCTTGCTCTTCGAGGCTTTCTGCTGTTTGCATTAAGGAAGCATTAATTTGAATATTTTTCTCAAGCATTAATTTATGGTTTCCCACATAGTATTGTGAACCATTTTTTGCTTGAGCTTTTACACCCATACCTGTAATACTTTCAAAGGAATCTATTTCAGTTTGTTCAATATCTTCTTCTTTCAAAAGGTTGACCACCGCTTCCGCCAAAGGGTGTTCAGATTGTGCTTCAATTGCTAAAAGAATTTGTTTGTATTTCTTCGTGTCTTTATTATTCTCAGACCAATGAATATCCGTCACTAATGGTTTTCCTTCGGTAATGGTACCCGTTTTATCAAGAATGACCGCATTCACTTTATGTCCTAGTTCTAAACTTTCGGCATCTTTTATTAGGATATTGTTCTCGGCACCTTTGCCAATCCCCACCATTATAGCCGTAGGTGTAGCCAATCCCAATGCACAGGGACAAGCGATAACCAATACTGCTACAGAGGTCAATAAGGCCTGCGAAAATGCATTATCGTCTCCTACCGACATCCAAACAATGAACGTAATGATAGATATACCCAAAACGATAGGAACAAATATTCCAGCAATTTTATCGACCAGTTTTTGAACGGGTGCCTTGCTTCCCTGGGCTTCCTGAACCATTTTGATGATTTGGGATAGCAAGGTTTCCCCACCTACTTTTTCAGCGGTAAATTGAAAACTTCCTTTTTGGTTTACCGTACCCGCAAATACTTTTCCACCACCTGATTTTTCCACGGGAACAGGTTCCCCTGTAATCATACTTTCATCTACATACGAGCTGCCTTTGGAAACTTCCCCATCCACAGGAATCTTTTCTCCTGGACGAACTAAAATAGTTTGACCTACTTGAACCGAGGAAATAGGAATTTCTTTTTCTTCCCCATGCTCAATGATTTTTAGTGTTTTGGGTTGTAATCCCATCAGTTTTTTAATGGCCGAAGAGGTGTTTGATTTGGCCCTTTCTTCCAATAATTTTCCAAGGGAAATGAATGTAATAATGACCGTGGCCGCTTCGTAATAGACGTGTGGTTCAATACCACGGCTCAGCCAAAATTCAGGAAAGAGGGTGTTGAAAACACTGAACAGAAAAGCGATTCCGGTACTCAAGGCGACCAAGGTATCCATATTCGCCTTCCCGTGTTTGGCCTGCTTGAAAGCATTGATGAAAAAGCTACGACCGAACCAAAATAAAACAGGAAAAGTCAATACCAAGGATATCCATTTTCCAGGTTCCCAATGCATAAAAAACATTCCCAAAATGAAAATGGGAAGGGTCAGAATCGCTGACCAGATAGTACGGTTTTTTATATCATAATAATGCTTTTGCCGAAGCTCCTCTTGTACCTCCGAAGGGTCTTCAGCATTTATGATAATGTCATAGCCCACCTGACGTAAAGCGTTTTGCAATTTTTCTTCGGTAACGTTCTCATCATAATCTACGAGTACCGAGCTGCTCGCAAAATTAACAATGGCATTATTGACACCTTCAGTATGCGACAGGATGGATTCAACACTTGATGCGCAGGCCGCACAAGTCATTCCCGTGACCGGAAACGATTTTTTGATATCTGATTTCTTGGTTTTATCCTTTTGCTCCAAAACAGTTGTGGTTTCCATGGCTTTATCTGAATTACTTTATGCAAAGTTCGGAATTGTTGCCGCCAACCGTGTTACGAAATTTGCTGAAAGAGTTGTAGAATTCTCGGAAGAAACAACTGACCATCGTGCAAAAATCTACATAAAGTTTTTCGCCTCTTGACCACAGGCCTCGACCACTCTTATCAATGGCTGTGACAGGTAAATAGAGTACTCCCTCTTTCCAGCGATAGTAGAAGTCTCTGCAAAGCTTTACTTGTTGCATTAAAAAGTTGCTTACATACAATAATCTTATGCTTTAATTATTTTTCATAGGACCATTTTTTCCTAATTTAAGGCTTAATAGAATTACTACTATGAAAAACTCTAAAAGTGAAATTTGGTTGATCGCCGGATTGAGAACACCTTTTGCAAAGGTTGATAAAGATTTTAAAGATAAAGATGCCCTTCACTTGTCTATTCCCGTTGTCCAGGAAATGATAAAAAGAGACTCTTTATCCCCCAATCTTTTTATTTGGGGTTCAGTAGCGCCAAATCTAGGTTATAGCAATCTTGCACGTGAGATACTTATGGATGCAGAATTAGATCAGAGTATTCCTGCGTTGACCACGATTATGGCCTGTAGCACCAGTATGATGGCAGCCATTGAGGCTGCTGGATTGATAAGCGAAGAAGAGGTTGCCTTGGTGGGCGGCGTTGAAAGTATGAGTCGGGTTCAACTTGGATTGAACCAGAATTTTTCCGACTGGTTACGGCGGTTGTTCCAAAGCAAGACCCTTGCGGATAAATTTTCAAAATTGAAAGATTTGAGTTTTGGGGATATACGTTTGTTTATCCCGAGTGTTACCAACAGAACTACTGGTTTGAGTATGGGCGAACATTCCGAAATTACCACAAAACGTCTTAATATTGATAGAGAGCGGCAAGATGAGATAGCCCTTAACAGCCATCAAAATTATATCAAAGGAAGAAATAATGGATTTTTTGATGATTTGATTTTATCGTTGGATGGAGTTGAAGAGGATAAGATTCCTCGGGAAAATACCAGTTTGGAGCAGTTGGCCAAACTCAATCCGGTATTCGATAAGGAGTCGGGCAACGGTTCATTGACTGCCGGAAATTCTTCCTTATTGACCGATGGTGCCGCAGGTTTATGGGTATGTGGTTCAAAGGCAAAAGAGAAATTTTCCGATGAATCCTATGCTGTTCAATTAATAGACTGGGAAATTGCCGCCGTAAATATTGAAAAAGAAGGACTGTTGATGGCCACTACATTTGCAATTCCCAGATTAATGGCCAGGCACAATTTACGCTATGATAATATAGATTTATGGGAGGTGCACGAAGCCTTTGGGTCACAGGTGGCTGCTAACGTTCAATTGCTTGAAGATAAAAATCACCTTAAAAAGGTGGGTGTTTCATTCGACTTTGGAGCGTTCCCTTGGGACCATCTCAATCCAAATGGAGGTAGTATTGCTATTGGTCACCCTTTCGGAGCGACCGGCGCAAGAATTATTAACCAATCAATCAAGGAACTGGCACAAATGGGACCCGGCAAGAAAGCGGTGGTCAGTGTCTGTGCCGATGGTGGACTGGGAACGGTGATGTTATTGGAATCCTGACTAATGTGTTTGGTTTATATCAGCGTATAAATAAAGGATACTCAAAAGATTTCTCAAATCCTTTACCGGAGGTTGTGCATCTTCCATAAATAAAAATACTTATTTAACGGCAAACCCCCATTGAGAATCGCTCACATACCGCGTTTACCGTCCCAACTGATTCTCCAGATGGTATTGGTCACATCATCGGTTATCAACAGCGATCCATCGGGTAGTATGGCGGCACCCACGGGTCGGCCATAGACCTCATCCTTTTTGCCGTCAACAATAAAACCGGTTAAAAAGTCTTCGGGTTTTCCAGTTTGCCCTCCATTCATGAATGGCACGAAAACCACTTTATAACCTGATAAAACCTGTCTGTTCCAAGAACCATGCTGCACGACAAAGGCACCGTTCCGATACTTGTCAGGAAAGGAATCGCCCGTGTAGAACGTCAATCCCAAAGATGCCGTATGGGAGCCAACGTTCACATCGGGCAGCAGTGTATTCTCCACTTGGGCCGAAGGCACCCATTTTACCCTTGGATCTTCATTTTGCCCATAGTACACATAGGGCCAACCATAAAATCCGTTTTCGCGGACACTGGTCAAATAATCTGGTACGAGGTTGTTGCCCAATCCGTCGCGTTCGTTGACCGCCGTCCACAAGTCTCAGGTAATGGGGTTCCAATCCATACCCACGGCGTTTCTTAATCCGGAAGCAAAGACCCTTAATACGGAACCATCGAGGTCGATCTCCAGAATGGCCGCCTTCATGAATTCGGCCTCGGCCCCTTTCTCCCCGACATTTGAGCCACTACCGACCGCTATGTATATTTTTGAACCGTCCATGTTGGCAATTATATTGCGTGTCCAATGTCGATTGGCCTTTCCTGCGGGCAAGATGGTAATTTTTTCCGCTCTTCCCGATAGTTGCAATTGACCGGGCTTGTAAGGAAAACGTAGCAATCCGTTGGTATTGGCCACATAGAACCAATCATCCAGCACAAGCATTCCGAAGGGTTGATCGAGTTCCTTTTCGAGAAATACGGCGCGTTCATCGGGAGACCCATCCTTGTCTACATCGCGGAGCAAGGTTATCAAGTCGGCACTGTTCTTAAAGCTTTTCGACTTTGATGCCCCGATGAACCATGCCCCGATTTTTTTCCAAAGAGGATAATTCGAATTGCTTTGCGCCACAAGTACATCGCCATTCGGTGTAACGTATATCCACCTTGGATTCTCAAAACCGTCAGCATATTTTGTAACGGTAAAACCTGGCGGGGCTTTAGGGGTCCTTCCATTTTTCCAGCCAATGACATTGCTATAGTTGGAATAGGATTTGGAGGCCGATATCGGCGGTAGCGAATCGACGGTCTGCGCATTTGTAGTTGCCAATACTAAGAGTGAAATGATTAAACCTGTAAAAAAACGTCTTCCCATGGCCATTTAAAATTTTGTCTTACATCTTCTGCCCATTAAAAACTTAGCTTCTTGGTTATTTGAATTTCTCAATAACTTCCCCTAGGTCATATACTTTTACGTCTTGCAATTCATTTGAAAGTATGCTGCTTCCGATCGCGCTTCTATATCCACTGCCACAATGGACAATAATGGGTTTGTCGTTAGGAATGTCCTGAATTGAATCCCTTAGTTCGTGTAGGGGTTGGTTCAGGGCACCGTCAAAAATTTTCTTTTTTCTTACTTCATCCGTATTTCTGACATCGACAATGGTGTAATTATCCAGATTTTGCACAAAATGCTTGAAATCCAATCGCTCGTTTTCGACAAAGCTTTTCTTCGAAAGGGTAATTATCGCCTTAAGCTGATTTTCAAACCCTATCTTCGCCACCCGCCGGGCGATGGTCTTTACACTTTTTGGAGAATCAACAACCAGATGAAATTCCTCATTTGGTTGGATTATAGTACCTAACCATGTTTCAAAAGAGGATGCTTCGCCACCCTGCATAATATTGATACTCTGTGGCCAATGACCTTGTTTAAACTCGTTTTCATCACGACTATCGACAATTAAGATATTTTCTTTTGGTGTTTCGGCATTAAGATGAATAGGGATTTTAGCGGTTGCCATATCAATCGATTCAACTTTCTTTTTGTTCATAGCTACATCATGTTTGAAATAGGCCGGTATGAATGGTTGGTCTTCAAGGAGTTCTTTGACAAACTCGTCTTCATTTTGATGGCCAAATGCCCAGTTATCCTTTCGCTCCCTACCTAATGTGCTACTGCTATCTGCCGACATGCTTTTGCCGCACAGGGATCCCGCCCCGTGGGCGGGGTAAATAATGGCCTCATTCGGTATTTTTTTGAATTTAGTTCGAATTGTGTTGAACATTTCACGGGCCAGTGCTTGCTTTTTTTGCTCTTTGTCATTTTCATTTCCGCGCAGATCCGGGCGTCCGACATCCCCGATCAATAAGGTGTCCCCCGTAAAAAGTGCAACCTCATTTTCATCTGTGGCAAGAATGGAAATACTATCGTATGAATGCCCAGGAGTATTTATGGCTTCTAGTTTGGTATTGCCCACGAAAATGGCACTGTTCCCATCAAAACTTTCGAAAGGGTATTCAGCTTCCAATCTGCTGCTGTTATAGATCGTGGCACCAGTTTCTTTGCTAATTTGCCAATGTGAGCTTACAAAGTCTGCATGGGAGTGGGTCAATAGCACAACTTTGATCTTAGCATTTTCTTTATGCGCAAAGTTATAATAGTGCATCGGGTCGCGATCGGGATCGATTATCGCCATCTCCCCTCCGCTCAGCAGTACGTATGAATAGTGGGAAAGTGGTTCATATTCAAATTGCTGTATTTTCATAAAAATTTTATGCGTTTATAATTTAACGTCCGAAATGCCTTCGTTTATTCTCCTGTATTTTCGTTTTTTCCTTTCGAAAGTAAAAACTGTTATTACCTCCTGACATTCACTTTTCCGTATCAGTCAAGGTTTGTTGTTTCTTCGGTAAGCGATCCTTCAAATTTGGGAAGCGGACGCTTTTCCTTTTCTTCTTCTGTTTCTACTATCCCATTTTCCTTGATATCGTTAATCAACCATTGCATTTCCATTATTTCCCGACGCTGCGCTTTGATGATTTCATCGGCGATTTCCCTTACCCTGATATCTTTTATTTGAGATCGTTCACTAGTTAGGATAGCGATGGAATGATGAGGAATCATACCTTCCATATAATCAACACCGGTAACCGTAACCTGACTCCTGACCAGCCATATTCCGCCTGCAATCAGCAAAACGCCCAATGCCAGGATGGCAATATTCTTATTGCGGTCTTTGTACATTTGTAGCATATACAGCAGCATGATAATAACCATGGACCCGCCCATGATCAACGTCATAAAGAACCTGGTTTCACTATACCAGAAGTGATCGATAATCTGATAGGAGTGCGTGTACATTAAAAAGAACATCGCGACCATTGAGGTGCCAATCATTGCGAAGAACTTTAAATACTTATCTGTTTGTTTTTCCTTGTTTTCCATCGTAAAATTGTTTTTTGGTTATTATTAGAATTTCAATTGATTGTAGCTATCATACAAATTACCGCATAACTATATAGGCATTGTTTTAGTTTTGTTCAACGCTATTCATAGGTTGTATTTTATATTGACCGTCGGTATTTTTCAAGGCCTTTTGCAAATTTTCCAAAGGCACTTCAAATTGAGATTCAACCGTCGCTTCGGCATCTTTCAAATCGACCGATACATTGGCTACTCCTGCGACATTTAGAATTGCTTCTTCTACATGGGTTCTACAGCCGTTGCATGTCATTCCTTTTATTTCATACTTTTTTTTCATGACGTATTTTATTTTAGTTTCTTTCGTGAAACCGGAAATTTTCCGATTTCGTAAGTATTTATTACCTTTTAATAGTTTTCTGCACGCCAACGGCTTTCATAATTTTTTCGCGAAAAAGAATTTATCACTTTTGCCAACAGGCGATAACCAATTTGGTTATTCTATTTATGGTTTTGAGTTATTCTTTTGTGCTACACCAAACCATTAAATAAGAACGTGCAAATGGACATTAGTTAAAAATAAAGCTTACAGTAAAGATCATTTGTTTCTAAAAAAACAAACATTGACCCATTTGAAATTGGGACATTTGTTTCAAAGCAACCAATATGAGGGCTCCTTTGGAAGCTTATCGTAGAAATTATATATCATCCAACGATTTCCTGTTCTTATCTATACTATTTTTAAATTATGAGGGAGTCATTCCCGTTACCTTTTTAAACTGGTTGCTTAAATATGCTACACTGCTATAGTTAAGTTTAAAAGCTATCTCGCTCAAGCTTGATTTATGGTACACCAACAACTCCTTTATACATTCAATTTATTGGTTGATGATTTATTACTCAACGAAAGTATAAACCTCATTTACAAATTCTGTAATCCTAAAGTACCCAAACGCATAATTATCAGGGTTTTCTAAATTTTTATAATTGCCCCTTAGCCTTGTTGGAACAGTTGCAAAAGGATCTCCTGCATTATCAGATTGTTCTATTAATCTATGTAAAAAATCATAGTATTCTTCGGATATGCCATATAGGTTTATGTCCACCATATCTCCAGGCAAAATTTCGTCTTCCGCATCCGCTTCATCTTCTTCGTATAAAAGGGACATTTCATTACCATTTGTAAACTCATCAGACATTATTTCTCTTGTCGGAAGCAGATCTTCTCCTTCTAAAAAGGTGATGTAATAAAAATTCACTTCATTTGCTGGATCATTGAAGTATATTGTGAGATCTAACTCTTCTGGGTCCGAACCGAGTTCACGAGATTGCTCTATTCTATCTATTTCTGGGACAGGCATTAATGTTTCTTCAGCAGTATAGGTCTCATTATTATAAATTACCTCTAAGTTATAGGTGTTGTTAATCATTGGTTCGAAATCTGAGGTTGTGTAACGACCATCTTGTTGGTCTTCAAAAATAAATATATCGCCATTTGTGATGTTTTCAACTCTGACTGATGCACCTGCTACAGGGTTTGGTGCTGTATCATAATAAGGTGTGGTAAGGCTCAGTTTTATGGTTTGATTATTTCCTAAAGTACCTTTTTCCCAACCTATAGATGCTTCAATAACCAATCGTGGAGATTCGGTAGGTACAGATAGGTCTATAGCTTCTGTACAAGAAAAAATAATAATGCTTAATCCTAAAAGGCTTACAATTTTAATCTTATTTTCTATTTTAAATATATTTTTTAAGGACATCATGTTTTTTAAAATTTAAAGTTATAGGTTACTGAAGGAATAATGCCAAATATTGTAGTTCTCAAGGCTTCGTTTACTCCAGTGTTATAGTCTTGGTTAAATGATATGGAGGCTGCATTTTGCCTGTTATAAAGGTTATAAATACTAAATACCCACTCACCTTTCCATTGCTTATTGGGATTACGGTTGGGCTTATAGGTCGCTGAAACATCTAACCTATGATAAGCAGGTAGCCTGTCGGCATTTCTTTCATTATAAATTACAACAGAGGATCCGTCATATTCAAATTGCCCGGTTGGATAGGTGACTGGACGACCGGTTTGGTAAATAGCATTTGCACTAAATTTCCATTTATCTGTTAATTTATAAACTCCTGTAATAGAAATATCGTGTGTACGATCAAAAGGTGCATTGTACCAATTACCATTATTGATTCCAGGGCCTCCAGCATTTCCGCCAAAAGAACGTTGCTCAGATTTAGCCAATGTATATGATAGCCAGCCTGTAAAACGCCCTTTATTTTTTCTGAGCATTAATTCTAAACCATAGGCTCTTGCCTCACCATTCAAAATTTCGGTTTCGATTGTATTATTCCCAATTAAATCCGCTCCGTCAATGTAGTCAATACGATTATCTGTAGTTTTATAATAAGCTTCGGCTTCAAATGAATATGCATTGCCATTGAATTTCTTATAATACCCTAAAGCATATTGGTTAGAAAGCTGAGGTTTAATATAGGTCCCACTAGGTGTCCAAACATCTAATGGGGTAACAGATACCGTATTAGACAGTAGATGTAAATATTGTGCTGTACGTGTGTAACTTCCTTTTATTGAAGAGTTGTCTGTTAGCAAGTAAGACAAGCCTAAACGCGGTTCTAAATTTCCAAATTGTTTAATTGTTTGGCCTTTTGAATAAGCTGTTTCTCCTATGGCTTCGCCATTTTGGTAGATGCCTAATCCTTGGTTATAAACTACTGGCTGATTATTTGCATAATTTGTGATGGCCTGCCCGCCCAATCGGTTGAATGTACTGTAGCGCAAACCATATCTTGCAGTAAACTTATCTGTAAGTTTATGTTCTACACTGGCATAAGTCCCTGCTTCAAAAGCTCTTTTTTGATCTAATGTCAATGGATTAATAGGAGAGGTTGGCGTTGAAGGCATAATTTCTCCTGGATTTAGATTATAAGAAATGCCACTTAGTCCAAAATCTATTTTTAGTTTATCACTTGCATAATATCCAAAATCGTATTTTAAGTTATAATTTGTGATGTCAGATATCCAATCCAGTTGTTCAAAGTCCAGTATTATCTGATAATCGTATTTACTATATATAAGCGATAGGTTAGAGAATAGCTTATCATTGAAAACATGATTCCACCTAAGATTTGCAGAGATGTTTCCGTAATTACTATTTATTAAACGTGAAATATTAAAAACATCTCGCCCAAAATAACTGGACAGATATATTTTATTGTTTTCATTAATTTCATAATTGGTTTTTAGGTTTACATCGTAAAAACTAATATTACTATTTGCCAAATCGTCCATCAAACCAGAAAAAAGCTGAGCATAAGTTGTTCTTCCTGCTAAAAGAAAAGAGCCTTTCTTTTTGAATAATGGTGCTTCTACTGCAAGCCTACTTGAAATTAATCCAATACCTCCATTGAGTTCAAGCCGCTTATTGTTACCGTCTTTTTGCCTTACATCTAAAACTGAAGCTGTCCTTCCGCCGAATTTAGCAGGAATATCACCTTTATAAAGTTTTACATCTTTAATTGCATCGTTATTAAATACAGAAAATAATCCAAAAAAGTGAGACGTATTGTAAATGATGGCTTCATCTAAAAGCACCAAGTTTTGGTCTACTGCTCCACCTCTTACATTAAAGCCTGCTGAACCTTCTCCATTATTTGAAACCCCTGGCAAAAGTTGTATGGTTTTAATAAGATCTACTTCGCCTAATACAGCAGGCACTAATTCAATTGTTTCTGCCTTTAAGGTAACAACTCCCATTTGTGGTTTTCTTACATTTAGATTTTTTACGCCTTCATCTGCTGTAATTACGACTTCATCAAGTGTGCTAGGATCTTCTTTAATTTCAATGTTGAGTTTTGTGTCTTTATTAAGAAACACCTCTTTTTGTATTTCTTTGTATCCTAAATACGAAACAACCAATGTGTATTTTCCTTCTGGTGCTGTTATGGAGTAAAAGCCATACTCGTTTGTGGTGGTGCCTATGGTGGTGCCTTTTAAATAAATCGTTGTGCCAAACATGGCTTCGCCGTTTGACTCATCGCTAATGGCTCCTCTCAAGGTGTATTCTTCTTGGGCAAATAGCATGCTGTTAATTATGATGAAAAATAATGGTAAAAAGGATTTCTTGATTGATTGACTTAAATGTTCCATATATAATTTGATTGTTTTAAAATAGATTCTTTTTGTAATGTCTAAAGTTTTGATTGAGTTTTACTCTTGGCCGAGATGCAAACCAGTCTTTGTAGAAGATATTATGAAGACTATGATTATCTTATTACTGTATCTGCGGCGTTGTGAATATATTAGCGATTGATCTCATCCAATAATTTTTGTTTTTTCATAATCTTTAATACTATGTATATTATTGATGAAGCCAAAGCACCATAAAACCAGAAGTCATATTCAAATTTGATAGCCTGTAGTTTTATCATTTCGCCGATAAAACTAAAAACCCAAAATATTAGAAACACGGCTGCCAAACCGTTTTTCTCTTTTTTTAATGCCTTTTTGATACTAAACGGATATTTAGCTTTTTGATAATACTTAAATGAAGGCATAAATGCAGGTGTTTTTTTGGCCCAATCAAGATAGATATTACCAAATTTTTGTCTTAAAAAACTTTCTTCGGCATACATTATACGTTCGTAGTAAAATGCGTAGAACAAAACGAAGGTTATCACAAACCAAGTGTTATTAGTGAGCATTGCCACGCCAAGCCACATAAAGAAATTGCCCAAATATAAAGGATGCCTAACTATTGAATAGATGCCCGTAGTGTTTAGCTCTTCAGCAATTTGCCCCTCTGTTGTATTTCTTCCAGATGTGTTTTTTGGTGTATGGGCTACTGTAACCACTCTTATATACAAGCCGAATAAACTAATGCCAAGCCAAATGTAGTCGAAGAATTCAGGTAACCAATTGTCTATTGCTTCACTGTTGTAATGTTTTTGATAGATAAATACCAATAAACCAATAACTAAAATAATCAATGGTAAATAACTTCTATTTTTAAATAAAAAGTCGCCTTGTGTTTTCAATTCTTCTTGTAATGCCATGCTTTAAGGATTTAATTCCCCCAAAGAACGAAACAACAAAGCACAAGATTATTTGCCTGTTGTCCAGAATGCTTATTCTGTACCTATTACCTTTTTCTGGGCAATAGAATTCCTGAATTGCGTAGGGGTTATTCCTTTGACTTTCTTGAATGTAGCATTAAAAGAAGACTTGGAACTAAAACCGACTTCTGTGGCCATCCCGAAAAGCGTAAAATGGGCATGTTGGTCGTTTTGTAGGTTTTTTACAAATGCTTCAACCCTATATTCATTGACAAAATCTTGAAAACTTTTGTTTAAATGTAAGTTTAGAACTTCAGAAATATACTGTCTAGGAATATTCAATTTTTTTGACACACTATGGATTGATAACCTGTGGTCTAGATAAAGTTTTTCCTTTTCCATTATTTGTATTAAAGCGTTTTTATATTTTTCAATCAATTCGGGCGTTAGGTTAGACGATTTGTACTTGGTGACCTCAGCATTTGGTATGAGTTCTTTGGGCTTACTTATCATATAAAAGGTAATAAAATAGAACAAGAATGCGACAACAAGAAGCAAATAGGAATTAAAATCGTCATCACTGGAAAAAACAATAGGCGCCAATTCAAACAAATCTAGAAGACCATTTATATACGAAATGCTCAATATTAAAACAATAGGGGCAACAAAGTAAAGAATCCAATTAGTCCTTTTAGTTTTAAGTAAGTTGTATAAAATATAGATTAAGTAGCACAAAAACACGAATTCTATTAACGTCTCTATTATCTCTAAAAAATCGTTTTCCCCATCCGAAATCATTTCCAATGTTTCACTTAAAAACAAAAACATACTGGGTAAGAAAAACAAATAGTCTCTTTTCAAAAAAACCTCTTTGGCAGAATTAAAGTACTTGAAGTATAAAAAAAGAAATGTTAGAAATAACGAGCTGTCAAATAAGAACCAATCTGCGTCATCTATAAAAAGGTTGTTATCATCATCACCAATTATGTATAGCAGTATGGATACAATGCTTCCAAAAAAGAGCCAAAAAGTTGTTTTCCTGTAATTCGCTCTACTTCTGTAAAAAATGAATAAAATAAAAAGACCTTGTAGTAAGGCAACTATTTGTATGATTTTAAGCATCGATTAAAAGTTTAATTATATTATGAAGTATTGAGATGGTCTAGTTGCCTTGGACAGCTTTCTTGATAAAGTGAACTTGCAACAAAAACTTCTTAAACATCATCCAAAAACTTTCTATTCTGTATAGTACTCTTCTTAAATTGTGTAGGTGCCATACCATTGATTTTTTTAAATTGATTGCTTAAATAGGCCACGCTGCTGTACCCCAGTTGATAGGCAATTTCGCTCAAGGTAAGTTCGTCATACACCAATAATTCCTTTACCCTTTCAATCTTTTGGGTGATGATATACTGTTCAAAAGTGATGCTTTCCACAGATGAAAAAAGGGAACTTAAGTACTTGTAATCAAGATGGAGTTTTTCGCTTATATAGTCCGCCCATTTAATATCCAATCCATCGGAAGAATGATGGATTTTGTCCACGACCAAGGTTTTCATCTGTTCTATAAGTTGACTTTTACGGTCGTTTATCAAGCTGAATCCGGATTCCTGAAGCTCTATGGACAAGGACAATTTTTTCTTTAAAGCAAGTGTTGCAGGCAATTCCACTTCTCCCAATTTTATAGATACATATGGAATCTCCAAATCTTTCAAAATATTGGATACTGCCGCTATACATCTGGGGCAGACCATATTTTTTATGTGGATGATGTTGCTCATGTTATTCCAGTTTCAACTTCTATCATAAGGAAAGTTACTATGAAAATGCATTGATAATAACTAATATAGTGGCTATAAGAAATAATAGCACTATCGCCAGTATTCCGTAAATTTTATCTTTCTTATCGATATTGTTTTGCGGTTTTTTTCTCTCTTTCTTTCTCCTTTTCCTTCTGTTCTCGCTCATCGTCATCCAACTTTTTTAAAGTAAAAAAGCGGAACTTAGTACCTATTGGCCACATCCGCCTTTTACGGAAATTAATTATTCCAAAGTAGCTTTTACCTCTCCACAGGTCATCATCGCTTCTCCATAATATGGGTTTCGAATCTCCTTTTCCAGGCTTAGCCAATTGGCTCCCTTATTGCTATCTGCCATCGGGCAAAAGCTGTTGTACACTTTTTGATTGACTCCAAAAAGCTGAACACCGCTGATCATGTGGGCCGATAAATGTTTAAAGTGGTCTCTTTGCCCCTTGACATCCGAAGTGCTGGCCATTGCATTGGACGATGCTTTGAGCTCTTTTTGAATGGTCATCCAATGATCATGTGCCTCTTTGTCTTTTAGCAACTTCATATCGACTTTGGCCAAACTTTCTTCCATTTGTTTTGCTTCTTTTTGTGCGGCCGCGCCATCATCGTTTACCAAGGCATCCTTAACATCTATATAGGCTTCGAAAATCTGCTTCAACTGACCTTGAAACTCACTTGATACTTTAATCCTTTTTTTCATATTAGAATGGTCGGTGCCCGTACTTGTTGAGGGTTCCATTTTATCTCCTTCCTGCATACCCAAATGACCCTCATGCCCGGTCATGGTTTTGCCTCCTTCTGCGTTCATCATCGATTTTTTACCCTGTAACTGTGCGGCCGCATCAACACTAAATGTTCCGTTGGTCACAATTTGATCCCCGTTTTCAAGCCCGCTGATTATGGTATAGGTATCGCCATTGGTATTTCCAAGGGCAACTTCGCGCATTTCGAAGACAGGCTCATTGGGATTGGTCTTTACATAGACCACCGACCGTTCCCCCGTCCACATCACGGCGCTAGCGGGGACAATAACCGCGTTATCCATTGGCATTTCGGCAGCTTTGATTGTACCTTCCACGAACATACCCGGCTTCAAGAGATTATCCTTATTGTTAAGTATTGCCCTTACCATAACCGTTCTTGTAGAAGAATTAAGTAACGGGTCTACAAAGGATATTTTAGCCGTAAATTCTTCATTGGGATAGACATTCGTCGTTATCTTGACCTCCTGACCCTCCTTCAACGATGCTATCTGATTTTCATAGGCATCGAATACCGCCCAAACGGAATTTAAGTTGGCAATTTTGTACAAAGGCTGCCCTTGTTTTACATAATCTCCTTCTTCAACCATGATATCGGTAATCGTTCCTGAAACTGTGGCATAGACTGGAAAGTTTTCCTGCACTTTGCCCACTTCTTCTATCTTATCTATTTGATTGTCAGAAAGCTTCCATAATTTTAATTTATTGCGAACGGCATTGTATAATGCCGGTTGCGATTCCTTCATGGATGCGGCCGTCAACAGCTCTTGTTGTGCGCTTACCAATTCTGGGGAATAGATGGTTGCCAAAAGTTTGCCCTTGGCAACGTTCTCTCCGGTATAATTCACATTTAGCCGTTCAATGCGACCCGCAAAATATGTAGCTTGGGTAGCATTGGCTTCTTCGTTCTCGCGAATCTTTCCTGAGAGCTTAAGTGAACTCCCATCCGAACCACCTGTACCAACGGTAGAGGCCCGTATATTGGCTAATGCCAAGGCGTTGTCCGTCATCCTTATTTCGTTTGGCCCAGCCCTTCTCCTCCGGTTTCAGCGGGAATGAGATCCATACCGCAGATTGGGCAGTCTCCCGGTTCGGGTTGCATGATCTGTGGGTGCATGGAGCAGGTCCACATCTGATTCTCGGATTCTCCGGAATGGTCATGGCTATCGGACATATCCGAAAGATCTTTTATGGCCAATTGATCGGCCTCAGCATTTGAGAAAATAAAATATCCCCCCAATAAACCGACCGCTAACGCAGCCACTGCAATGTAAATGATGTTCTTGTTCATGATATTGAAAATTGAAATGTTATTGTTTCTTAAAAATTTATATGGATTCACTAATATTTTTCAAAACCAGTACAATGAGCGTATGTACTATTAAAAGTATGATAATGACCCATAAAATATAAGCACCTTCCTTTTCAAATGGCATTTTTCTAATCTCGCGCTTACTTAGGTTTTTTCTTTTCATATATTGCGTCTCCACTCATTCAAAAATTACCTTCTTGATTTGCTTTTCATCCTTCGTACAGATGGTGATGAAATATACCAAAGCAAAAAGCCGCTCAATACCGTTATCAAGCCTAAGAGCGAAAAGGCTCTTAAAACAATGGTGTTGAAGTTATCCCTCGTGTCATAATCCATTGTGTGGGTCATCCATAAAAAATCGAACCAGCGCCAATCGCGATGACGTACTGTTTGAAAAGCACCATTCTCAATCGCCACGTAGGCTTTTAAATTTTCATCGGTTTTATATGAAATCTCATAAGCAGGTAATGGTCGTCCGCGGTACTCGTGGTGGTTTCCGACTTCTTCTATCCTTTTTATTGCGGCAATTTTAAGCTCTGGAAGCATATATCTTTGTGCTACCTCTTGCGCTTCTTCTTTAGTGATACCTTCCTTTCCCTCTCCTGTTTTGGCATTATAAAGCTTTGCTTCGTTTATCCAATAGTAAGGTTCTTCTGCTATTTCCAATAATTCCAGCGATTGGATGGGTTGCATACTATTTAATTGACCCGTACCCAATAAATCTGAAAAAACCATCTGTTTTGGCTCCTGTTTTTTGAACTGGTCGCCGTGTATTTCATCAATATCCGTCCAGCTAAAATACATCCCGCTAATCGTCCACATCAGGAACTGAATACCCAGGAAGATACCCAAGTAGCGGTGGGCTTTTCGAATCCATTTTGCTGTTTTTCTATTGACCATTAGCTTTCGATTTTTTTGGTACGTAATCGTAAGGCATTTGCAATAACCGATACGGAACTAAAACTCATTGCCAAAGCTGCAATCATAGGTGATAATAACAAACCGAAAAACGGAAATAGGACTCCAGCCGCAATGGGCACACCTAAGGTATTATAGATGAAAGCGAAAAAGAGATTCTGCTTGATATTTCGCATAACCATATGGCTTAAATTTTTAGCTTTTACGATACCGTGCAAATCACCTTTTACCAAGGTTATCATCGCACTTTCTATGGCTACATCTGTACCTGTCCCCATAGCGATTCCCACATTACTTTTTGCCAGTGCTGGTGCATCATTGATGCCATCACCTGCCATTGCGACCACCTTCCCTTCATTCTGCAATTTTTCAACTTCCTGCAACTTATTTTCAGGTAACATACTGGCTTTAAAGTCAGCAAGGTTTAGCTCTGATGCTACGGCCTGTGCTGTATCGTGGTTATCGCCCGTGAGCATTATCACGGCAATCCCCTTGTCCTGTAATTCCTTGATGGCCTTGGCGCTTGTTTTCTTGATTTTGTCGCCTATCACGACATAGCCTGAAACCTTACCATCAATAGCTAAATACGAAACGGTTTTCCCTTGTTTTTGAAAGGATTGTGCTTCATCTTTCATAGCAGATGAAATAGTAGCCTTGGCATATTCCATCATCCTATCGTTTCCTAAATCGAGCTTCTTGCCATCAACAGTACCTTCTACGCCTTTTCCCGTTATTGCGCTGAAATTTTCGGTTTTTGATAGTTCAACATTCTGCTGCTTTCCGTATTTCACAGTAGCTTCGGCCAATGGATGCTCGCTGGAACTGTTTAGGGATGCAATAAAATGTAGAATTTCGCTTTCGCTAAATTGTTTATCATCAAAAGAACCTACCTTCTCAACCGTAGGTTTTCCTTCAGTAATGGTTCCAGTCTTATCCACGATAAGGGTGTCCACCTTGTCCATTTTTTCCAGAGCTTCGGCATTCTTGATTAGCACACCATTTTGTGCTCCTTTACCAACGCCAACCATAACGGACATAGGTGTGGCCAACCCCAAGGCGCAGGGGCAGGCGATTATCAGTACGGCAATGGCATTCACAAACCCATAGACATAAGCGGGTTCCGGACCCCAGATTGCCCAAACGATAAAGGTTATGACCGCAATAAATATGACTACTGGCACAAAATAGCCTGAAACCGTATCGGCCAATTTTTGGATGGGCGCACGACTGCGACTGGCATCGTTTACCATTTTGATGATTTGGGAAAGTAATGTGTCGCTACCTACTTTTTCGGCCTCCATCAAGAACGACTGGTTGCCGTTTATGGTACCGCTACTTACTTTGTCATCTACAGATTTATTAACTGGAATGGGCTCTCCCGAAATCATCGATTCATCTACGGTAGTTTCTCCTTCGGTAATTTTGCCATCAACAGGAATTTTATCTCCTGGCTTCACCCGTAATATATCTCCTTTCTCTATCTGGTCGATGGAAACTTCCTCCTCATTTCCATTGACTACCTTAATGGCTTTATTGGGCGCAAGTTTTAAGAGTTCCTTGACCGCAGAATTGGTCTTACTATGCGCACGAGCCTCAAGTACCTGGCCGAGTAGCACCAGCGTTAAAATAACTGTGGTCGCCTCAAAGTACACAAATACAGTTCCTGATTCCGTTAAAAAGTCTTGTGGAAATATCTGAGGGAATAGCATACCGAAAACACTAAAAACCCAAGCCACTCCGGTACCTATCCCAATGAGCGTAAACATATTTAGGTTCCAGGTGACAATACTGCGATACGCACGTTCAAAGAACATCCACGTAGCATAGAAAACCACGGGAAGGGAAAGCACAAACTGAGCCCAGTTCCAGTATTTTATTTCGAGAATACTTTCCAAGGGATTGTTTGACAGCATTTCTGACATTGCTATAAAGAATATAGGCAACGTAAAGACAACCGCTATCCAGAATTTTTTAAGTAATTTTTTATAGGTCTTTTCTTCTGCCGATAGGTCTGGTTCCATCGGCACCAGGTCCATCCCACAAATAGGGCAGTCTCCAGGTCCGTCTTTAACAACTTCAGGGTGCATAGGGCAGGTCCATTGCTCGGAAGTGGTGGCGGTTAAATTTTGTTCCTCGACTAAATCCATTCCGC
This sequence comes from Maribacter cobaltidurans, assembly GCF_002269385.1. Taxonomy (NCBI): domain Bacteria; kingdom Pseudomonadati; phylum Bacteroidota; class Flavobacteriia; order Flavobacteriales; family Flavobacteriaceae; genus Maribacter; species Maribacter cobaltidurans. Next base: position 2,753,172 of record NZ_CP022957.1, on the reverse strand, counting down.
AGACAGGACAGTCGCCTGGCTTGTCGTAGGTTTTATCTCCTTCGCAATGCATTGGACAGTAGAAGGTTCCTGTTCCTTTGCCTTTGGGTTGTGGTTTTTTCGCTTTCGCGGAAGCGGAATCCTCTTTATGATGATGCTCGCCCGGTTTGTGGATAGAATACGTACCGCCGTCATCATTTAATACCTTTTGAAAAGTCTCGATAGGAATGTGAGATTCCATTTCGATGGTGGCTTCTGCCTTTTCCAAATTGACCGATGCACTGGTTACTCCCTCTATATTGGAAAGGGTTTTTTCGACGTGATTCTGGCAACCTTTGCAGGTCATTCCGTGTATGTGATAGGTATGTTTCATTTTATCTTAATTTTTTTCGCATTGCTTCAGAAATATTCTCTGCATAGACACCATAGGCATCGACCAATAATCCTTTAATTCCATTTTTTGATGAAATAGCGTAAAGAACGCTGTTGTCATCGGTACTGCTCATTCCTTCAAAACGATGCATCTCATCTACATCGAAATCCTCTGGATGTAATTTTAGCTTTAGCGCATTACATTCAATGTGTCCCGAACATAAATTAAAATCGTAGGTATAACCTTGCTTTTGCAAGTGGGTCATTGTTTGGGAAAGGGTATCGAATGTTTTCATAGCCACTAATTTTAGTTGATTAAAAAATTTACAATCAGTCCTCCTGCAAGCCATATATAACAGATGAAGGCTGCATATTTTAAAACACTTTCCAACAATGGACTTTTGGGTGCCATCTCGCTCATTGAATGTTCTACATCTTTTTTCTTGAAAAAACCCAGATATACGAGATAGGCCGAAATGATGAGAAAAGCAACGTTCAAGAAAAAGGTATAATCAATCTTGAAAAATTCGCTATCCTGAATCTTCACTTGTGATGAACCTGGTAGCATATTCAATAAATCAAATCCATAATGAAGTGCCAATGCCGTACCAATTAATGCTGTAAATAATAAAAACAAGATAAACAATGACATTTTCCAACCATAATACTTTGCATTGATTCTCAGTACTGGAAAAACCACCAAATCACTAAAAATAAAGGCCATTACGCCAGCAAAACTCACGCCTTTTCCGAATAGTAACGCTGCTAACGGAATGTTGCCCATTGAACCGATAAAAGTCAAAAATGCGGCAACTGGACCGACCACAATATGTTCCAGAATTTCGAGAAATGTGAAATCTGTATTGCCTTGACCACTATTTATAAATAAGGTCTGAAAGAACGAATCTGGCACAAAAGCTGCTGTTATACCTGCAATGGTAAAACCTACGGTTACATCCTTCCATACCATTTGCCATTCCATCTTATATTTTTTGGCAACGCGCGCCCAACTGTCTTCGTTCTTGATTTGTTTCTTCCAATCTTTGGAACCGTCCATCTCATCATCATCTTCATTTTCGAGATTCTTACGGGCTTTTTCGATGAGTTTTTTAGGATTGATGAGTCGTATCAGAATCCACGAAATACCAATCAAGAGAATACCACCTACATATTCGCCCACCACGAACTGCCAACCTAAAAAGATGGAAATGATAATCCCCAATTCTATGACGAGATTGGTAGATGCCAACAGAAAAGCAATGGAAGACACAAAGCTTGCCCCTTTCTTAAAGATGGATTTTGTACCTGCCAAAGCCGAAAAACTGCACGAGCTGCTTATAAAGCCGAAAAACGTGCCCAACAGCACACTTTTGCCTTCGTTTTCGCCCATTGTTTTTTGCATCCTCTTTTCGGTCACGAAAATCTGTATCATACTACTGATGATATAACCCAAAATGAATGCCCAAAGCGCCATCCAGAAAAATCCGGTAGTCGTATAGGCGGCTTCGCCCCATTGTTTTAAAAATTCGTTCACGGTTTAAACTGTATTAGTTTTTTATTCTTTGATGATACACGTTTTTTTATATTTTTTATCATCGTACCCTTGTTGACCCTATCTTGTTATTTTACTTTGAATGGAATTACTACTTTAACTTTTTCCCAAGCTAATGTTATCTCACCTTCCGTATCACTAATTTTCTTGATATTATATTCTAAGTGTTCTTTTAGACTATCTGCAATAATCGGTGTTATCTTAAATCGTATTACATCATCTTTTTCGTCATATTCATCCTTTCCGTGCTGGTTCCAATTGGAATTTAAAATGATGGTCCATTCTTCTTTTGTAGGAATGGTAAAAAATCCATATTTACCTGCTTTCAGTTCCTTACCATCTATTTCTATATCCGTATCTGTCTCTATCCACGTAGCCATATGTGCCCCAGCTTGCCAGACTTGGTCATACGCCAGCAAACCACCAAAAATCATCCTGTCCCTAACCCCTGGCGATGAATAATCAATATGGATGTGCGCATTACCAATGGTCGCCATTGCAGAGGTGTGTGGGCTTAGCTCTTTTTTTGGCGGTTGGTCTGTGGTTGCTTCTTTTGACTGTTCTGGCATTGGCTCGGTTTTCTTCTCTTTACAACTGGTAATAAGAAGAAGACCGAACACTATACTTATTGAAATATATCTACTCATCGGTTGTTATTTTGTATTTCTTGAAGATGAATGGGTTTTTATTATTTTCCATTTTCCATCTATTTTTTTAAGGAGTGAGGTTGCTACCCCTTTTTTCTTTATGGTCCGACTATTTCCCTTGTCGTCCGGATTGAGGACAATGGTATATAGGTACGTTTCGGTAGTAAAGGCATAGGGTACATCTACCTTTACATCGATTTCATAATCTGAAAATTCGAATTTTTCAAAATGACCCAATTCCGGTCCTAAATGATGTTCTATATAGTGGCTGTACGTACCCTCGACGCCTCCCGATTCAAAAACCTCGGAATCCTCGGTAAATAATTCGAAAGTACCATCGGTCGTAAGATTTTGTAGGGCATCCTTATAGCTTTTCATTACTGTAAGCACTGCTTCTTTTTCTGTTTTTGCATCTTGGCTAAATAATGGGCTTGTCGCCATAATTAATAGCGCTACTAAAGTTGTTAATTTAAAGGTTTTCATCTGTATAAAATTTTTAATTTTTTGAAAATTAATGTCTTAAAAATTTTAAGACATTCAGCAATTCGCATATCTTAATTCGTATTTGCGACGAGTTTTCGGTCATGCTCATTTCATAATTTTAGTTTTAAAGGGTTATTTGTTATCGACGTGTATTCTATTTATATTGGCAATGCCAAAGACAAGGACCAAAAAGCTCAAGAAAATCTCCAGAATCACCAGTATTTTTCCCGAAATGGAAATCGGCACGATATCGCCATAGCCCACCGAGGAAAATGTGATCATACTGAAATAGATAAACTCAAAAAACTGTACCAAAAATGAACCATTGAGTGCTGTGCTCGATTTAAAATTTCCGGGGTTCAAAACATATAAAGCGTGATAATCTGCCGTGAAAGAAAAAACAATCAATACAATCAATACCGCAAATAAGGTGAGGACGTGCGCAAGCTGATGGCTTTCGCCAATTATTTTGGCCAACTGCGTAAACGTAAGCCTAACAATAATAACGGTCTTTATTAAAGCCAAACCGACAATAAGAATATGTTGCCAAAGGATGTCGGTATCAGCTTGTGCCCAAAATATATAACTCAATGATATGGCAATAACCGCTGTTGCGGTAAGCAATACTTTTTTAAAGAGCTGTCCGTAAAACCCCTTGCCGGTTGATATAGTTTTTATTGTTTCTTCCACTATTGTTATTGGTACATTTTCAATATAAAAGTTTTGCAAACACAGTACATTTGTCTGCTTAAATCAGTACTTGAAGATGGGATATGAACTATCAATCAACAAAATCATCCATCTCCCAAAATCAAGTTTTTTTAAATTAATTTTTTACAGTCTTTCCAAATTGATATTTCGCGAATATCTTCGCTACGGCCTCCCTGATTTCCTTTTGTTTATCTGTGGTATCTGCGTGGAGTACATCGGGCGCAAACCCTTGCCAGACCAATTGCCGTCTGTTCATATCTATAAGTTCGATAACGACACCACCTTCCTTATGTTCTTCAGTTGATTGGTAACCGCCATAATATCCATAGCCATAAGCACCAAAGTGTCCGAAGCCGTGACCATAAGAAGGGAAGTAGGGGTAGCCGCCACTGTTGTAGTTCATATTCCTTGTCTGGACCACAACACGGGAATCTACCAGTAAATCTGGATTGTTCTTATCCAAGACATAGCCTTTATTTTCCATTTGTTCTTGTATGGCGGCTTTTAAGCGTTTCTTTATCAATGTGTTAAAAAAAAGCGGCTCGTTTTCCTTATTGCTGTCCATTTGAAAATCATCGCTCCAATAAAAAGTTTTGTAATTTCCAAATGGTACCTCTCGGTCATAATCGGTAACGATGGCCGAAGAACTGACCGAGCAACTGACTGCGGTAACACCTATTATAAGGCAGACTACCATTTTTATTAATGTTCTCATAATTATTTATTTAATTCAACAATCTTTTTATTTACTATTTTTTCCATTTTTACATTCCATCTTGATTTAGCTTGGTTTCATTTTTTATATTGGACAATATCAAAGTACCATAATCTCCTTTTAATGCATTGCCCCAAATAATTTCCAGCCCGACCGAAGCCCTGCAAATAAAATGACCAGTACCAATAAAGCAAGAACAATAAGCCTGGAAACCAATTGGGCTTGTTTTTTATGATAGGTAATGGGCGAGCCAGATTGCGCAAGCCCAAACATTTCACTGTGTATTTTATTTAGTGGCACTTGCAATTGTCTCAAATCCTTGATTACAACCTCGATCATAAGTGGAGGGCCGCATACATAATAATCATTCTGCGAGAGCGGGGCAGAACAGTATTTTTTCAATAATTCCATATCAAACCGTCCTTTTTCACCTTCCCAATCATCCTGTTTGCTGAGTATATGCACTACTTTCAGTTTTAGGGAGGTGTTTTCTGAAATGTGGCTTAACTCTTCTCTAAAGGCAATGTCCGATTCGGTGGCATTGGAATAGAACAGCATTACTTCCCGCTCCTCACCTTTATCTGCCATATACTGCAACATACTCACAAAAGGCGTTATTCCTATGCCACCCGCAATAAATACTATGGGGCCCGAGTGCGATTTTTCTATATGGGACATCTTGCCGAACGGCCCTATGATTTTAACCTTATCACCTTCTTGAAGTTGATGGATTTGACTGGTAAAATCGCCCGATGCTTTAATTGTGGATGCCAAATGCAATTTTTGGCTTGGGCTTGAGGATATGGTAAATGGGTGTTCTTCAGATTTTATATGCCTACAATCTATAAATTTGATAAAGTGGAACTGCCCTGGGTTATGCGAATAGGGCTCATTGCCATTTATAGGAACAAACTGAACGCTGTATGTGTTGTTGGCCTTTTTTACAACATTTAGCACTTTATATTTGGGTGCGAACGTGAACAAAAAGTACCGTTGCCATATAAAAAACGCTATGGCAGTAGGGGGGAGAATGAACCATAATACCTGTAATGGCAACAACTCCAAATCGTCCCCAGCATAAAAACTGTGCACGAACATCAATAGAAGAATGCCGATGGCAAATACATCGTGCATAGCACGCCACCGTTCATAGTTTATTTTTATTTTCCTGTGGCCGATACTTACTACAACCTGAACTAACAATATTAAAAACGCAATTTTGCCCAAATTGATGAACCAAGGTTCGTCATAGCCCAAAAGCATATCAAAAGATTGCTCTGATAAGGTAAGCAGCATAAAATGGGCCACAATAAATATAAATGCCCAGATACCCATTCTTCTATGAAAATCGATCAAGTTGTTATAGGCGAACAATCGGTCCAACCATTTTATTCTGGCAGAAATGATAAATTGAAAGAACACCATCATTATACCTGATAAACCCATTAGCATCCCAATTTGCGCAATAAACCCCTCTTCAGTAGTTGGCATTAAGCCATATACCATTAGCAATGGGATGGCCATCGCTATGAAATAGGTGCTTACTGCAAAGATGTGTTTACTGTTCATCAACTTAATTTTATAGTTTTAAAGCTTCATCGAAATAGAATTATTCAACTTTCTGCGACTATAATTTTACTTCATTACTGTTTTTTCTGAAGAAGCGCATCCACACTCAAGTCGTGCCTGTCATTAACTTTTATAAATGTAAAACTGGGGCGTTCTAAATTATAATCGGTAATCAACAGGGACCAAGAAACTTTTAACTGAATTGTTTCTTCTGAAACAAGTTTCAACTCAATAGGAATTGTTATTTCCCGTGTAACTCCCGCAAGGGTAAAGTCGCCCTTTGCGGTGAGCGTTTGCGCCGCTTTTTCGTCAAAATCAAAATCGTCTTTAAGCTTTCCTTCAAAAACGACATTGGGATTTTTTTCCGCTTTTACCAACTCGTACATATGTCCATCCCGTTTTTCATTGTCTGTCTTTATGGATTTTACAGGTACCGAAAAGTTCAACGCACCGTCCTTAAAATCAATGGTGCCCTGTAAATCATCAGATTTACCGATATAGGAATTAAGGGGCATTTTTGCCTTAAAGGATGCGCTTCCTTCCTTTACTATAAAGTTTTGGGCGTTCATAGCCACGTTGCCAGAAAACAACAGTATTATTAAAAAATACATTGCATTTTTATCCATTGCTTTTTATTTTTCGACCATTCAATCCGTTTGAATATAATTCTTGGTATGTTTTTGTCCCGTTTTCATTGATTCGGCGGACAATGAACTTCTTGTCGATACCTTTTCTACTTTCAAGCCCCATTGATTTTAGCAGCTCCTTAAAAGCTTCCATGGTGTTTTTATGGTAGTTGGCTACTTTGGTCTTTTTATCTTCTACTACCAATGATGCGACCCTTGAAGGTACCATTGTGGTGATTCCCGTAGGGCAGGTATCCAGATTGCATTTTAAGGATTGTACACAGCCCAGGGCAAACATCATCCCCCTTGCGCTGTAGCAGGCGTCGGCACCAAGTGCCAACATTCTATAGATATCAAAAGCCGATATTATTTTTCCTGCTGCCATTAATTTTATCTCATCACGTAGCTTATATTTCTTTAAAATGGAATGTGTAAAATCTATGGCTTCAATTATGGGGAGTCCGGCCCAATGCAGCGATTCCATATGCGCAGCACCGGAACCACCCTCTGCACCGTCTATGGCTATAAAATCTGGATAGTTTTGCTTTTCAGCGAAAATGCGGACCATTTTTTCGAATTCGTCTTGCTGTCCGATGCACATTTTTATCCCAATAGGCTTTCCTCCAGAAAGTTTTCGTAATTTTTGTATAAAGCCAATCATTTCCGAATCATTGCTAAATGCAGCGTGATGTGGTGGCGATAGAATTTCGGTTCCTTTTTCTACGTCCCTGTACTTTGCGATTTCCTCGGTATTTTTTTTGGCAGGAAGAATGGCACCAAAACCGGGTTTTGCACCTTGTGAGACTTTTATCTCAATCATTTTGATCACCTCATTGGATGCGATTTCTGCAAATTTTTTAGGGTCGAAATCCCCTTCTTCTGTCCTACATCCAAAATATCCAGTACCAAACTGAAAAATAACATCGGCTCCATATTCCTGATGGTAGGGGGTAAATCCACCTTCGCCGGTATTTTGGGCAAATCCTGCGATTTTTGCACCGCCGTTAAAAGCAAGGGTCGCATTTTTGCTTATGGAACCATAGCTCATTCCAGCCAGATTGAGGATGCTTGCCGAATAGGGTTTTGAACACTTTGAACTTCCTATGGTAACCCTGAAATCATCTTTGATTTCCTTTGCAGGATACGTGGAATGGGTAAACCATTCGCGACCAACTTCGTCATACGGAATCTGCGTTCCAAAGGGTTGGTTTTTGACCGCATCTTCGGCACGTTTATAAACAATTTCTTTCTGTATCCAATTGAAAGGTTTTCCCTCTGTTCTATTCAATAAAACCGTTTCTTGAACGACGTGACGTTGTTTTTCCAATAGAATGGTAATTCTTCCCAGCAAAGGATAGGTGCGTCTTATATTATTGGATTTTTGAAAATAGTCCTTAGTGCCGAGAAGCATAAAAGGTGCGATCAACAGCGCAAGCCACCATAAATGAGGCTTCCACATTATAAGTCCTGCAAGTACAACTAGCAGCGTTATCGACGATATTAAAAATATTCTTCTCATGCTTTATTTTTTAATGCGAATGGCTTTCTTCCTCTGGCGTTTCAGTTTCCAAATACTGGCCCTGTGGGCCAACGCCCTGAATATAAACGAGCTGAGCGCCATAATGTCCTGCTTGTGAAACGGAGAACGCCGAAAAGGCCATAACAAGGAGAACGGCTATTTCAAAACCTCGATTCAGTTTTATCCAAAAAAGGCTGATAACCTTCAATACTGCGGCCAGAGCGCTCGACCAAATGGTCCAATCTGCATATTTATCATGGTTATCCAATACTTTTTGGGCTATATCCGTAAGGCCATGGGTATGCGGGTGTACAAAAGTTCCCGCTACGTAGGCCCCAATAAAACCAGTACCAATAAGAAACAAGATAACCCAGTCCAAGTTCCTTTTAAGGACGAACAGCTGAATACCTTGGAGCAATGCCGCAAACAAAAGGAGTACGATAGGAAAATGCACCACCAACGGATGTAAATTGTCGAATTCATCCAAAGCCACCTCCTCCTTGTTTATGGGCTTTTCAGCGTGGCTTTCGGTATGTTGCTGTAGTTTTTCGGACAATTCAAGAGCATAAAAGGTTCCCAAACTATTCGCCGAATATCCCGAATTGTTCCCAATGGACTCAGGGGCACTTGCATGAAGCGACATTAGGCTTAAAAGCAGTACTAAAAATGAAACTGTTTTTTTCATAATCAATCGTTTTTATGATGAACTATTCATAATCTGTAAAATAAGCGCACCTATAACAATAGTGCCTATAATGATGAAAATGGTATAGTTGAACCACTTTTTCCAACCTTGTTTCCCTGACTTTTCCGGGCCATTTTTACAACAATCTTTCATTTCAATCCTAATTTTGTTTATTGTGCCTGTCAAGGGAAGAGCGTTAAACACCAACCATTGATTAACCAATATCCCCTTCCCTAACAGGACTTAATAATATAACACGAATCTGGGTGGACATTAACTATGTCAAACAAACAATCCAAAAACACATTCCCGACCGACCCAGATTTACTTTTCCAAATTCCCTTCGTTTATAAAGTTTTTACCAATCACAAAAATTAAATAGGGTAACAATGCAAATTGTAGTAGCGGCGACAGTCCCACATTAACCCATGGTACAATAGGCATTGCCTCTGCATAAGCCCAATCGCCCCGTGATGTATGCCAAATTTCTCCCAAAATTGCACCAGCACTTCCGATAAAAATCAACGGGAATATTTTATTGATATCCATTGAGCTTGTCCAAAAGACATTTTTATAAACCAAACCAAATCCGAAAAGCAGGATAAGCACCATCAACATATCAGCTACAGATGCGAGGGCACAAAACGATATATGTTGCCAATCGTATTCAAAACCTTCATAGAGCAGACCTTGTGCCAGCTCCCAAATAAAATTGAACGAAAACGCTATTACTGCAATACCGATGATATAGTTGTTATAATTTTTTTTGTCCCGTACCTGTTTGGCAAAATAGAGATATAGCAGAACGACCACGGTCAACGCAATGGTTGGTACTATAAAAATGTCAAGGCTCAATGCTTCCATTTTGGTTTTGCTTACGTTAAATCTTTTTTTGCATTTTATTTTATTAATACTCGTAAAGCTGTGCTCAGCAAGAATCAACTATTAATGCCTGAAAAGGGGAAGCATTGTAAACATTAACCGCTAACTTTATCTCCCCTTCCCTTATTCAGGCCTACATTTCTATAGTTTGTGTAACCTTTCCGCACGTCAACATTTTACTACCGTAATATGGATTCTTAACGTCCTTGCTAGCACTCAACCAATTACTGCCACCATCATACATCGGGCAAAATTGCTGATATAGCGTGTTTTTTGTTCCGGTAATGGCCACCATATCGGCTATATCCTTACTCAACGTTTTAAAGTGCTCGCGTTGATGGTCGATATTGCTTTTGGCAATATGTTCTGCATGTTCAATAGCGTCTGCTATAATATCTACCAGTTCCTTTTGCTGATTTGCTGTATAATTTGACTTGTCAAAGGCTTTTAGTGAAACCGCCAATTTAGCACCTGTTTGGGCTGCCTTTTTGGTGTCATCTGCAACTAGGGCATCTTTTAGACTGAAATAGTCGTTTAATATTGCTTCAGCCTTTATGTCTTGCATTTTTTCCATGTTCATTTTCATCCCATCCATGTTCATTTTACTATGATCCATGTTCATTTTTTCTTTTTCCTGTGCGTTGGTGAAAGAAAGGGTTAACAATAGCATTGCTGCCATACTCATTTTTAGATATTTCATTTTTATTGTATTTAATTGTTGTTTATAATTTATTTTTAAGTTCCGTTAAAAAGTTGATGATGTCCTGTTTTTCAGTATCCGTAAAAACGGCGTCCCTGTGGATAAGAGTATAAGAGGCTAGAGGCATTTCGTCATTTTCTATCTGACTAATAATTGATTTTATTTTACTTGCCTTTCTTCTACTGCTCAGGGAATCCCACTCGTTAAAGTTGAGTTCGGCCTTTCCTTCCTTAACATGGTCTTCCAATAACCAAGCCACCGGTTGCACTTTATTGTACCACGGATATTGAGTGTTGTTACTATGGCAATCATAACATGACACCTGTAACTTCTTCTGTATAGTTTTAGGAACATTATATACTAGCATGAAGTCCGTTTCGGGTACACTATCACTTTGATTGGGTTGCGTGGGAATAAACTGAATTCCCACTAACCCGACCAAAAACACTAGTGCAATGATTTTTACACTTTTCTTCACTTAGTTGATTTCCTTTTGTACACTCCCGCAGCTCATCATTTTAGCCCCGTAATATGGATTCTTTATTTCCTTGGTAGCGCTCAGCCATTGTGCCCCCTTGTTGTTATTGTACATGGGGCAAAAATCCTGATATAACTTTTCTTCCGTCCCTGTAATGGCGATAAGGTCTATCATATCTTTGCTCAACACATCAAAATGTTCCCTTTGGTGGTCGATTGGGCTTTTTTCTATGTGCTCGGCGTGTTCAGTAGCATCTTCAATAATATCCTTCAATTCTTTTTGTTGTTCTGAACTAAAAGAACTGGCATCAAAACTATTTAAAGCCGTTACCATCGTGCCCCCGGCTTTCGCCGCACCATCTTTGTCGTCGGAGACTAGTGCATCCTTTAGGTCTAGGTAATTGGCAATAAGTGTTGTTGATTTTGATGCATGCTGTGCGTTGCCCATCATTTTATCCGACGATTCCATATCGCCATGATCCATTTTGCTATGGTCTTCTTCCATTGCGCCATCCATATGACTATTGTCATCCATTTGTTCCGAATGGTGGCCGTCTTCGTCGTTATGCTCTTTTTTAGCGTCTTTACATGAAGTGGTTGTAAGGGCTACCAATGCAATTGCCATAATACTTGTTGTTACTTTTAAACGTTTCATTTTGTTTTTATTTAGATTAATACTTGTTTTTATTTGACTTATATATTGAATGATTAAAATCTCACGGATAGCCCACCACCTCCACCAAAACGGTTGTCATAGCTGCCCATAAGGGATACGTTTCTCGATAAAAAATATTCTGCACCTGCACTCCAAACTGTTTCTGAAGTGAAGTCTTTATTTGCAGGTAAGTCATTTACAAATCCTAAATCTATTTGGTACTCATAATAGCCAAAAACGGAAAATCTTGGGAACAGCATAATGCTTCTCCCCAATCCAATTCTCGGTCGTAATTCATTATCAATTCTGGCATCGAGTGCAAATAAATAAGGTGTTAAATAGCGAACCCCAACCACTGCGGTTGTTTTAAATTGGTCAAGACTTTTACGGGTTTCATTTTCAATATTTACACCTCCAAAAACACGTAAATAATCGTGTAGGTAATATTCGTAGGTTGCCTCGGCCTCTAAATTTTTGTTCCATCCATATTCAAAAGAAGCATTAAATTGATTTCTAATATTGGAGCTTATAATATTGAGAGCCGTTGTATGCGAAGCAGCATCAACCATACCCCAAGTATAGTATTTGTTAGTTTCGGCTATCAAATTTGAAACTGGATATCCTTTCATTCTTGGGTCTCTTGGTGTATCATAAGATACTACCCTTGCCATACCACCCATCATGTGATATAAAATATGACAATGGAAAAACCAATCACCATACTCGTCGCCATTATTACCATAAAACTCAATGGTTACCTTTTGCATTGGTGGTACATTTACCGTGTGCTTTAATGGTGAGTACTCTCCATTTTCATTAAGTACTCTGAAGAAATGCCCGTGCAGGTGCATGGGGTGGTGCATCATGGTAAGGTTATTGAATATTATACGGGTAACTTCCCTGTTATTTATTTTTATTTTATCCGCCTCAGACAATGGCACCCCGTTCATGCTCCAGATATAACGGTTCATATTTCCGGTAAGGTTCAGCAATATTTCCTTAACTGGAACATCCTTATCATAGGTGGTTATTTCGGGCGACTTCAAATAATCGTAATTGTATTCTGAAAACAAATCCATTCCTTCCATTTTCATCCCAGCCATGGTATCCATTCTGATGGTATCTTTTTGCATATTCATTGCCATACCTTTCATTTTCGTATGGTCTATGGCCGTTGTGTCCTTTGGCATTTCCATGTTCATGTCATCCCTTTTCATGCCTTCCATCTTGTCTTGTTTTATGGAATCTTTCTTCATCTCCATGCCCTGCATTTTTGAATGATCCATATTTTTCATATCATCATCTTTCATTTCGGAATTACCCATGTCCATTCCTTGCATCTTATCCATCTGCATCCCATATTCTTCCTTCATTTTATAGCGTTCATCTTTTTTAGGGCGATATTTTAATGCATGTGCACCCATTTTCATGTCCATCTTTGCCATTTTCTGCATCATGCCAATCTTATCTGGTCTCGGAACAATCTCTGCAGGAAGCACGTCGCCGGTTCCAAGAAAGGCTGAAGCCGTACCAGAACCATCCTGTGCCGTAATTCTAAATTCAATTTTTCCTTTTTCTGGAATGGTTACAATAAAATCGTAGGTTTCTGCAATACCTATGAACGTTTTGTTCTTTTTAACAGGCACAACATCAAGACCATCAGCCGAAATTAAAAGTGGGTCTCCTCCTCCAAAAGTCATCCAAAAAGAGGTAGAAGCCCCTCCATCTATAATCCTTAATCTAACTTTCTCACCGGGTTTAAATTCAGGATACTCAATACTTTCTTCGCCGTTAATTAAAAAGGCAGGATAATACACATCGGCTATATCGGCACCTTCCATTCGCTGTCTCCAAAAGTTTAATTGCGCTCCCATGGCACCTCGTTTAATTACTCGGTTCAATGGGGTAGCCGTTCCTTTTCTAATGCCGTACCATTCATTGCCTCGTTTAAGATTGCGAAGTACATTCATTGGTTTTTCGTTGGTCCAATCAGACAACATCAAGACCAATTCTTTGTCGTACTCCAATAGTTGTTCTTTTGGATGAATGACTATAGAACCATAAACACCACTTTGTTCTTGCAACATTGTATGTGAATGGTACCAATAGGTTCCAGATTGTTTTATAGGAAATTCGTATTTCTGTGTATGCCCAGGTTCTATGGGTGGTGTTGTTAAATAGGGTACGCCATCATAAAAATTAGGTAATAACAAACCATGCCAATGCACAGAAGTTTCTTCGCTCATTTCATTTTTTACGTAAATAACCGCGTATTCTCCTTCAGTAAATTCTAAAGTTGGCCCTGGGATAGTACCGTTAACGGTCATTCCCATAACATTTTTTCCTGCTTTATTTACAGTTGCTTCACGCAAAGTTATAGTATGTTCTCTAACAGGAAGGTTGTATATATTACCTTCTGCTACTTGCACTACTTGTGCAAAAACACCAGTAGTTATTGCAACTAGAAATAATAATGTTAATTTTGTTTTCATTTTTGTTTTCATTGTATTTCTTCTTTTACTTCTCCACAAGTAAGCATTGCTTCTCCGTAGTAGGGATTCTTTACTTCTTTTGTTGTACTCAACCAATCGGCTCCCTTATTGTTGTTCGCCATTGGGCAGTGCATCACATATAACGATTTGTTATAAGGACTAAATGTCTTTTCCAAATCAATCATAGTACTGGATACCTGTTGGAAAGGTTTTCGAATGTCTTCCAGCGTTTTGAAATGCTGAACATGTTGAAGCGTGTTTTTTAAATCGCTGCTCAACCCCATCCAAACATTGTGTGAATCTCCTGTGTACAAGGACATGTTAACCCCTTCCAAAGTCTTTAATATTTTTGCTCCTGCCGTTTTTGCGCCTTCCATATCATCTTTGGTTAGAGCCTCTTTCATATCAATGTAATTTGTAAAAAGAGGTTGAAGCGCATCTTTTGCATTCTGCCCAATTGTTATTTTTTTTAGAACTGATTTTTTAGACTCCACTTTAGAATTAGGAGTGTCACCCATATTCATACCCCCATGATTATGCCCCGTCATTGCAGGACCACCCTCAGGATTCATCATACTAGGCTTACCCGCTAATTGTGCTGCGGCATCAATACTGAATGTTCCGTTAATGGCTATTTCGTCCCCATCATCCAAGCCTTTGTTTACCACGAAACCATTCCCCAAACCGGGTCCTAAAGTTACTTCGCGCATCATAAAATTCACACCTTTTGCAGATGTATTCTTAACATATACTACAGAACGCTGTCCTGTCCACATCACAGCGGTTTTGGGAACTACGATAGCATCTGATTTTATCGGCAATTTCGCTTCCACCGTGCCAGAAACGAACATTTCAGGCTTTAGTTTTAAACCTTTGTTGTTGATTTCCACCCTGGCCTTTGCTACCCTTGTCATGGGATTGATTACCGGGTCAATATAAGAAATGCGACCTTTAAAGGTTTCCCCTGGTAAAGAAGGGATAGTAAAACTTACCTCATCATCCTTTTTTACCCAAGCCATATCCGATTCATAGACATCGAATAATACCCAAATATTATAAAGATTTGCAATTTGATATAATGCTTTGCCCTTGTTGACATAGTCGCCAAGGTTTACCATTTTTTCGGTTACATAGCCCGAAACATCGGCATGTATGGGTAGTTCTTCTTTAACAATACCAGATTCGAGGATTTGTACGATTTGCTTATCAGATAGTTTCCAGTTTTTTAATTTTTCCTTTGCGGCATCAAAAAGCTGTGGCTGGGTCTCAACAATCTTTCTCGCTTCAAAAAGCTCTTCCTGGGCGTTTACCAAATCTGGGGAGTAAATGGAAGCAATCACCTGCCCTTGGTTTACATTCTCACCTGTAAAATTGACCATAAGTCTTTCTATACGTCCAGGTATATGGGATGACTGGGAATATACAGACCGCTCATCGGCTTCAACCTTGCCGTTTAATTTAAGCAACTTTATGGGCTTGGTCTTGCCCACTACGGCTGTTGAAACGTTGGCAAGCTGCATGGCTGTTGGCGACATGCTTATGACCATGGGATCCAATTCTGAATCATTATCGTCTCCCAAAGGAATTAAGTCCATCCCACAGATGGGGCAGTCACCTGGTTCATTTTGTCTGATCTGCGGATGCATGGAACAGGTCCAGATGGTTTCTCCAGCTATTTCTTCTTCCGTATGTTGGTGCTCATCTGTTTTATTGTTTTCTGAACCTCCAAACAATAGCCACCCGAACAACAAGCCTAAAACCAGGGTAGATGCGGCCACTTTTATGATTTTTTTTGTTTCTGTTTTCATCTGTATAAAATTTTTAATTTTTTGAAGATTAATGCCTTAAAAATTTTAAGACATTAAGTAATTCGCACAAATTTTATTCATCCCAGTAGGTAAATATGTCGATGAAAAAATTTATGCTCATTTCATTTGTTTATTTTTTTGCAGTGATATAATTTAATTTAGCCAATGCTATTTTATATTGTTTCAATGCGGTTATTTTTAGTTTATCGTACTTTAACAATTGTTGCTGCATTCTCAATACCTCTTCGAAGTCCTTTCCAGAATTCCCATAGGACGTAAACAACAGATTAAGTGCCTGTTCCGACTCTGTTATTTGTTCATCGAAAAGTGACACCAACTCGGTTTGTTGTTCAATATCAAAAAAGGCCATTTCGTAATTTGATAATAATGAATTGGTCATTTCTGTCTTTTGTAGCGAATAACTTTCCTGCATTAATTGCGCTTCCTTTACGGCTGCCTTATACTTTTTCCTAAAAATAGGCAGGCTTAGGGTTACCATTGGCATTAATACATCCTTGCCATTGTCAGGCACAACCATATCGGTACGTTTATCTACCATTACATAGTCCAAGCCAAGGCCGATTTTTGGGAAACCTTGTTTAATAGCCGCCCGTTCAGAGGCCTCTACAGCCTTTACCTTCAATTCCAAAGAATTTAAGAGTGGATGATCTACCAAAAGGGAATCTTTACCATTATCAAAGGACAACATGTCAATTTCAAGGGTTTCAGAAATAGATACCGGTTCAAATTCACCACGGTTTAATAATTTATTGAAAGTTGTTAAAAGCGGGCGTTCCTTTTTTTTCAGTATTTCCAGATTTGTCTGTGATTCCTTTAAAAAAATATCTACTCTCAAGACATCCACCAAGGTTCCTACACCATTTTTAAATTTTGAATTGGAAATGGTCTTATACGACTCTAGAATTTCAATATTCCTTTCTTCAATTTTCATCCATTCTTGGAGTTCGTACAAAGGAAAATAAGCCGCTGAAACCTCATAGTACAATTTGTTCTTGGCATCCAAAAAGGATTGATACTTGGCTTCTGCCATAAGTGCTGCGGCATCACCTTGTGCTTTTAAAGTTCCAAACCAAGGGAACATTTGGGTCAATGAAAACCTAGCTTTTTGTGGTCCAACCCTGGTTTCCACCGGTGAAACAAAATATCCAAAAGAAAGCGAAGGATCTGGCAAGGTGCTTACCTGCGGCACTTTTTGCAATACCGCTTCAAACTCCTTGTACTGCGAAAGCAATCCCGGATTGTTTTCTGCCGCTATCTTAAAGTATTCCTCTAAAGTCTGGCTATATAATCCCATACTTATTAAGACAAGTATTATTGTGAATACATTTTTCATTTTATTGTATTTTTTTCAATTTCTTATTTTGATTTTTAATGACCGTTTCCCTCCAATATGCCTGTAATACAGGTACTACAAACATGGTCATGATTTGAATGGCCATCCCCCCAAAGGTCGGAATTGCCATGGGAATCATTATGTCTGCCCCTTTTCCTGTTGAGGTAAGCACAGGCAAAAGTGCAATAATGGCCACCGCTGCCGTCATCATTGCCGGACGGACTCTTTTCTTTCCAGCCTCCAGTACTGCCGCCCTTACATCTGGAATGGTTTGTGGGTTCTTTTCCTCAAAAACCTGATGGATATAGGTTCCCATAATCACACCATCATCTGTTGCGATGCCAAAAAGGGCAATAAATCCTACCCAAACAGCAACACTTAAATTGATGGTATGCATTTGAAACAGGTCGCGCATATTAACACCGGATATGGCGAAATTCATGAACCAATCCTGTCCATAAAGCCACAACATGATAAACCCTCCTGCAAAAGCAACAAATACACCCGAAAAGTGAATGGATGATGCTATTACTGTTTTAAATTGGAAGAACAGCAGCAGGAATATAACAATTAAACTGATTGGTATAACAATGGACAATCTTTTCACTGCCCTGATTTGGTTTTCATAACTACCAGAAAATTTGTAACTAATTCCCGCTGGTACGGTTAATTCCCCTGTATCAATTCTTTTTTGAATGGCTTCTTGCGCGTCGTTCACAACATCTACTTCTGCAAAGCCATCGCGTTTATCAAAAAGAACATAGCCCACCAAAAAGGTGTTTTCACTTTTGATGGCCTGTGGCCCTCTTACATATTCAAAATCAACTACTTGTGATAGTGGAATTTGAGCTCCTACTGGGGTGGGAATCAATATTTTACTTAAAGACTCTGGATCATCCCTTAATTCCCTTGGATAACGCACCCTTACAGGAAACCGTTCCCTACCTTCGACTGTAGAAGTAACTTTCATACCACCAATGGCGGTTTCAATGCTTTGCTGTACATCTTCCACGTTAAGTCCATATCTGGATATTTCATCTCTATTAATATTAAGGTGCAAATAGGGTTTTCCAACAATTCGGTCCGCAAATACGGCCTCTGCTTTTACTGAAGGAACTTCTTTTAAAATACCCTCCAATTGCATTCCAAATTCTTCTATTGTTTTTAAATCTGGCCCAAATACCTTTATCCCCATGGGAGCACGCATTCCTGTTTGCAACATGACCAACCGGGTCTCAATGGGCTGTAATTTGGGAGCCGATGTTATACCAGGAATTTTTGTGACCTTAACAATTTCGTCCCAAATATCGTTCGGCGATTTAATCTGTGGCCTCCAGTTGCGGAAAAATTCGCCATTGTCGTCCTCTATCAAATCTTTTTTGGTAATTCCCTGTTTTAAGGCTTCTTCATTGGTCAGGGTGTCCTTTTGTTTGGTAATAAACCTATCTTCCTTATCCACTTTAAAATGGACCCTATGACCTTCTTCATCTAAAATAAATTCAGGCTTGTAATTGATGATGTTTTCAAACATGGAAATAGGTGCCGGATCGAGTGCCGATTCTACCCTACCTAACTTACCCACGACCAATTCTACTTCGGGGATATTTCCCAACAGCATATCCAGCTGTCCTGCTATATTCTTATTATATTCTACCCCAGAATGTGGCATTGAGGTAGGCATCAATAGGAACGACCCTTCGTTGAGTGATGGCATAAACTCCGACCCTATACCAGGAAATCTATTTGAAGCCGCCTGCCAACCAGAGGATTGCCGAACGCTTTTCCATCCTACGGATTCAAGGCCTTTGGCAACAATTCCGAAAGAACTGTCGAAGCCAATCCAAACCAAAACCCCGAAAAACAGCGTCACAAAAGGTATTAGCATAAATTTTCCTTTGTTCTGCAAACACCATCGTAATACCGGGGTATAGAAATGTACAATGGCTAATAACGCCGCCAAAATAATTCCGATCAAAAACAGCACAAAAATATAGTTTATGATGATCCCGTTTTGAGGTCCTAATGGCATCCACTCCTCTGTAAGGAAAAAAGAAGCGATGAAAATCGTTAGTCCTAAATTGATATAATTGGGGTACAATTTATATTTCTCTGGCCATTTAGGCTCCAATAAATTATTCAATCCGATCAGCGTTATAACCAACGGCAGCCACATATGGGCATAAATAGCAAATACAATACCTGCAACAATCAATAATATAGACCAAAAACGGCGTACGCGTTTTTTGTCATAATTCACTCCCATTACAAAATGGGCCAGTGCTGGCAATACAATAATACCTAAAACAAACGCACTTAACAACGCAAAGGTCTTGGTAAACGCTAAAGGCCTGAATAATTTTCCTTCGGCCGATTGCATGGCAAAAACTGGCACGAAACTTACAACCGTAGTGGCCAATGCTGTTGTAATGGCTGAAGCTACTTCTACAGTTGCCTTATAAATTACTTGCATAAGCTCTTTCCCTTTAACGCCATGATTCTCTGGCATTTCCAAGTGCCTAATAATATTTTCAACAAATACGATTCCCACATCCACCATAACACCAATAGCAATGGCAATGCCTGATAGAGCAACGACATTGGCGTCGACACCGGCATATTGCATGACGATAAAGGTCATCAATACCCCAACGGGCAACAGGCTTGAAATAATAATGGAAGCCCTTAAATTGAGGACAAGTACCAATACAACAATGATACTGATTAAAATCTCATGGGATAAGGCATTTTCGAGCGTGCCAATGGTTTCATGTATAAGTTGAGTACGGTCATAAAATGGCACAACAGTCAATTGGCTTTCAACACCATTGGCCAAGGTCTTTTTTGGTAACCCAGGTGCAATTTCTTTTATTTTATCCTTGACATTGTTGATAACCGCCAAGGGGTTGGAACCGTAACGGGCCACTACAACACCCCCAACAACTTCTGCACCCCCTTTATCAAGCACTCCTCTACGCGTCGCTGGACCTAAACTGACCACTCCAATATCTTTGATACGTACAGGAACGTTATCCTGGACAGCAACAACCGCTTTTTCTATATCTTCAGTTTTCTTGATGTACCCCAAGCCCCTTACCAAATATTCCGCCTGATTGACTTCGATGGTTTTTGCGCCTACGTCCCTATTGGATTTTTGAACGGCTTGCATAACCTTATGCAAGGGAATGTTATAGGCTTTAAGGGCATCAGGATTTACATCTATTTGATATTCCTGTACATAACCACCAATCGAAGCTACTTCTGAAACACCTTCAACAGCATTTAAACCGTATTTTACATAAAAGTCCTGTGCGGTGCGAATTTCATGCAAGTCCCAACCACCAGTGGGATTGCCATTTTTATCCCTACCCTCCAGCGTATACCAATATACTTGCCCTAATGCTGTAGCGTCAGGTCCTAAAGCTGGGGTTACACCATCGGGCAACAGGCCTGCCGGAAGAGAGTTCAATTTTTCCAAAATCCGGGATCGGGACCAGTAAAACTCGGTTTGCTCATCAAAAATAATATTGATCATGGAGAATCCGAATATGGAAGAACTACGAATGGTTTTTACCCCTGGTATACCCAACAAATAGGTAGTCATAGGATAGGATATCTGATCCTCGATATCCTGTGGGGAACGCCCTGGCCATTGTGTGAAAACGATTTGTTGGTTTTCCCCAATATCGGGTATAGCATCGACCGGTACGGGATCTTTTGGGAGAAACCCTGTATCCCAATTAAAAGGAGAAGTAACAACTCCCCAAGTAATTAAAGTTATTAAAATGAGAACAGTAACTAGTTTGTTCTCTAAAAAGTATTTTATGATATTATTAAGCATATTATGTAATGTTAGGTTGGAATTAAATGAGATGTTCCAAAGGCAATAAATATATGAACCACACTATATCAATAGCACAGCCATACTTCAACAATACAATACGCTTTTATATAAGGAAAATTTGATCCAGAATGTGAATATCCTTAACGAAAAGAAGAGATGAGTAGCAACTGAAAGGAACTACATTTTCTTGTAATCCCTCAAAAAGGTTTAAATAACTGTAAACGAAAGAAGCAACGAAGTGTTGCTGTTCAAAACTTAATTTTTCAAATGTAAGTTTCAAGTCGTGTTGCCCGTTTTTTGAAAATGTAATATCATCACAACAATCATTAGAATCAAAATTGTCATTGTGTGAGTTCTGAGTTTGTCGTATCTCCATTCCGCAAGATTCGACTTGGCCAAAGAAGGAGAAATCAACCAGATTGTCACAACAATAATGTTGTTCAACCGTAAAAGAAAAGGTTGAAAACAACACTACTAGTGCCATTATAAAAGACGCTATTTTATTAAAATCGCTTTTCATCAATACTGCAAAAATACATAAAATTTAACATGCCCTTAAAATTTAACAAAATTTTAAAATCAAAATTATTCAATATGCAAATCTAATTGTTCGTCTTTCGAAAATAGATGACAATTATCAAACTTTGGCATAAGGCAACAAACTTATAGTAATATTATAATTGGAAATTATTTAGAATCTTTCTCAATAAGATTGCGTCAATTCTAAAAAAAAAATTATATTTGCATTTTATTTTTATTCAATCTAAATAAGTATAATATGAAATGGTTTTTAACTGTATTTTCAATAATGCTCCTGACAGCGAATTTAGGATTATCACAGGAAAGCAATGATGGCAAAGATTCAACTGTCCTGAAAACGGAAGTTTTAAACGAGGTCATAGTCAATGGAAGTGCAATTCTAGGGAGTAAATTTGAAGCCATGAACAGAACGGGTTCCGCAAATTATATATCGGCGAAAGAACTTCAAAAATTCAGTTACAACGATATTAACAGGATATTGAGAAACGTGCCCGGGGTCAACATATACGAGGAGGATGGTTTTGGATTACGGCCCAATATCAGTTTAAGGGGTACTTCTCCGGAACGTAGTGCAAAAATCAATCTTATGGAAGATGGGGTACTTATAGCCCCTGCCCCCTACAGTGCCCCTGCCGCATATTATTTTCCCACCATCGCAAGGATGCAGGCCGTGGAAGTATTGAAGGGAAGTAGTCAGGTCCAGTACGGGCCAAATACTACGGGTGGCGCCATCAACATGATCTCTACCCGGATACCGGACCGGTTTACTGGAAGAGCGACCTTATCGGCCGGTAACTTCAATTCAAAGAATACGCAGATCGTAATAGGCGATAGTTTTAAGAACTTCGGATTCGTAAGCGAATACTATAACTACAATTCAGACGGTTTTAAAAATATTGACGGAGGGGGAAATACGGGTTTTGACAAATCGGACTATTTGGCAAAGTTTCGAATGAATACCGATGAAGGTGCCAAAGTCTATCAATCCCTTCTCTTTAAAATCCAATTTTCCGAAGAAAGGGCCAATGAAACCTATTTAGGGTTGACCGATGCCGATTTCAATGAAAACCCGTACCGTAGATACAGGGCATCCTCGGAAGATGTGATGGACGCGGAGCACCAACAATACCAATTAACACATTTTCTTAAACTTTCCCAGACCCTGTCCATTACCACCACGGGATATGTGAACAAGTTTAAACGCAACTGGTACAAATTGGACGATGTAAATCTTGGGGAGCGCGTTGGAATAAACAATGTGCTCACAGATCCGGAAACCTATGCCATGGAATACAATGCCTTGTTGGGAAACACGGATACCCCGGAAGATGTGTTCGGCATAAAAGCGAATAACAGGAGGTATACCTCCCAAGGAATACAGTCCATTGCCCGGTTGCGATGGGGCGCTGACTGGTTACAAAGCCTGGAGCTGGGTATTCGCTACCATGAGGATGAGGAGGATAGGTTTCAATGGGTAGACAGGTATGGTTTTCAGAACAATGAACTAATACGCACAACGGTCGGCATCAAAGGGGCGGATGCAAACCGTATCGGCAACGCAAAGGCAATTGCCGCGCATACCTTGTACAAACTAAATTTGGGCAGGTTTACATTGACCCCAGGTATTCGGTACGAGAATATTACCTTGGGCAGGATAAATTACGGTACCAACGATGCAACGAGATCGGGTACGGACCTTTCCGAACGTGAGAACCAAGTGGATGTTTGGATTCCGGGAATTGGGGCAAATTATACCTTTACCGAAAATCTTTCCGTTTTTGGCGGGGTGCACAAAGGGTTTTCCCCTCCCGGCAATACCGAAGGCCAAGATGCGGAAAGCAGTATAAATTATGAATTGGGTACCCGTTTTAATTACCATGGAATTCAAGGCGAAGTGGTAGGCTACTATAACGACTATCAAAACTTGTTGGGGAGCGACCTTGCGGCTACAGGTGGTACGGGCAGCTTGGACCAATTCAACGCTGGCGAGGTAAGGGTCAGCGGTGTAGAAGTATCGTTGAACTATAACCTTTTGAATAACAGCTCGGAAAAGGTCCGCTTACCGTTAACGTTTAACTATACCTTGACCGATACCGAGTTCCTTAGTTCATTTGACAGTGCCAACGCTATATTCGGGGAAGTCTCGGTGGGTGATGAGATACCCTATATCGCCAAGAACCAGTTCAATTTGAACCTTGGCCTGGGGCATGAAAAGTTTGGCATTGACATGGGCGCACGCTATATCGATGCATTCAGGACACAAGCAGGAACAGGGACCATTCCCACAAATTTAAGGGTGGATTCCAATTTTGTCGTTGACATGTCGGGCCGCTATTTCTATAATAGCCACTTCACCTTTTCCGCCAATATCATTAACTTGTTCGACACCACCTATGCGGTGTCAAGGGTTCCTGCCGGATTACGGCCTGGGCATCCATTCGGGGTTAACTTTTCAATAACCTATGGCCTTTAAAAGAAAGAATCATAATTTTTAGACCATGTCAATTGAAAACCGATGTAAGGACATTTGTCCTTTTTACCTCACATGGCCAAGAATTAAAAACAGCACCTGAATTTTTTCTTTTAATTTTTCCCTTAAAATTTTGAGGGCTTTGGTAAGATGTCCTTCGACCGTTTTGATGGAGATACCCAAATGTTCCGCAATCTCAGTATTGGTTAGCCCTTCTTTCTTACTTAACTTAAATACTTGGTTGCACTTCTTTGGAAGCTGTTCGATCTCTTTTTCAACTAGTTCCACCTTATGTTTTAAGTCTTCTTGATATTCTCTTTCAATTACAAGGTCCAAAGTTTCGGCATAGGTAGTCTCGAAAAAATAAGTTTCTTTCTTATACTTTTTTACATGGTCCAAAAAATTGTTTCGGACAGACTTGTAGAGCCATCCCTTTAAGATAGTTCCCTTTTTTATATTATCCCTTTTCTTCCATAGTTTAAAAAATGCTTCCTGCACCAAATCTTTTGCCAAAGCTTCGTTACGGCTTAAACTTTTTGCATACCAATAGATTTCATTATAATAGAACTCAATGACTGTTTTGAAAGCCTTCCTATCCCCTTTTTGGATTGCTTCAACATTAATTTTTTCATCTAAGTTATTTGAATTCATAGGCTATTTTAACAAAAAAAAATCAATATTATAGATTATTGACAATAAAAAGTAAGGGTATTGTATAGTTCAATCGTTTACATAATATGAATTGGGACTTTCCTAAAAATCATCGATGAAAAATAAGAAAATAGAAATTATCATACACAAATTTTTGATCAATACGGCAACTTTGGATGAGCTTGATATTTTGGCCAAATGGGTCGATAAAAATAAATCTAGCTTTCAGGAAGAAGTGGAACTCCATCATCTAATAACCGGGGCTGGAGAAGAAGAAAGTACAGAACACCTAAAGAAAAATCTGATATCGGCTTTTAATCACACTAGACTCGTCGCAGGCAAGGTCAAAAAAAGGAACTTACTACTCAGGTACGCCGCGATTTTTGTCGGCGTTCTTATGTTAGGTATTTATGCTTACGAGCAACGTAGTCCTGAAGTAATTCTTGAAAAAGAAGCCACGATTACTTTTGAAGATGGGTCTAAAAAGGAAACCTTAAATGACAAGGCAACCGGAATAGTGTCTACTACAAATGCCTATGTGGTAGAGCAAGAAGGCACTAAAATTACCTATAAAAAAGTAGCATCGAACCAAAAAAAGGTGAATCGGTTGGTTTTCAACACCTTGGATGTGCCTTATGGAAAAAAGTTTCAGTTGTTACTATCCGATGGTACGGAAGTATACCTTAATTCGGGTTCCTCAATTACATACCCAGTGATATTTTACGACGAAGGTCCAAGGAATGTTGTTCTTAGAGGGGAAGCTTACTTTACCGTTGCTTCAGATTCTTTAAGGCCATTTACGGTCAGCACACAACTTCTTGATGCAAAGGTCCTAGGGACGGAATTTAATATTTCCAGTTATCGGGATGACGAACATATTCAAGTGGTACTTATTGAAGGTAGTCTGTCAGTCGGTCGGAATAATTCTATTGGTTCGGGAGATGTAATCCTAAAACCGAATCAGCTGGCTTCCTATTCCTATTCCGATGATGAACTATCCACTGCCAATATAGATGTTAGCAGTTACATTGCTTGGAAAAATGGCATATTGTTGTTCAAGAACGAAGACTTTTATCATATCGCAAAAAAACTTGAAAGGCACTATGATGTAAAAATCGAGATAAAGGATATGCAGGTAAGCAAAGAAAGATATACAGGAAGGTTTAAAACGGAAACCATTGAGGAAATACTACAGGCTTTTCAACGGATTAAAAGTTTTGATTACAACATTGAAAACAATAACATTAAAATTAACCTTAAAAACTAAGCGTATGGAGTGAACCTTAAAAGAATCAGGGATTGCTGGAACAATCCCATGATTCCAAACGAATTTAAAAACTATTTGACCAATTTCTAAACTCTCTCAAAAGTATGAAAAACACACTATGTAAAAGGTATTTTACGATTAAAATAGACCTGAAAATGAAAATTACCATGTTGTTTCTTTTGGTTGCCTTTTTTCAACTTCAGGCAAATAACACGTATTCCCAGAAATCCAATATTTCTATGAACATGAAGGATGCTACGATAGCGTCAATATTTGAAGAAATAGAGAAAACAACCGATTTCAACATTCTTTATAAGAATTCCACTTTAGACATCAATAAACGTATTTCCGTAAACGTTGACAAAGTCAAGATAGATGAACTGATGGGTATAGTTCTAAAGAAAACCAATGTTTCTTTTGAAATTAGAAAAAAACTTATCGTGTTGGTTGAAAACGGCAAAAAGTTGAATTCCGGTACTAGTCCGGCCTCATCCAATCCTCCAAAGGTTCCGGGTCAAACCATGACGGTAACTGGCACGGTAACCGATCAAGACAATATTCCCTTAGGTGGAGTGAGTATTGTAATCAAGGGCTCCACTAAAGGGGTTTCCACCAATTTTGATGGGGAATATGAAATAGAAGCTTCTGAGGGCGATATTCTTGTGTTCTCCTATATTGGCTTTTCCTCACGTGAAATCAGTGTAAAACAAGCAGACGTAATTAACGTTGCCATGATGCAAAGTTCAATGGATTTGAACGAAGTAATCGTTACCGCAACCGGTGCGCGCCGTAAGGTTGAGATGGGAAATTCCATTGCGAATCTCAACGTTGCCGATGACGTAAAGCAGCGGCCGATAAGCAATGTCTCGGACCTACTTCAGGGGCAGGCGACCGGCGTTCAGATTTCAAGTAGTGGAGGTTCTACAGGCATGGGCTCGCGCATTAGGATCAGGGGTTCGAACAGTGCATCCCTTTCCAACGAACCAGTAATTTATGTTGATGGTATTTTGATTAATAACGAGGCAAATTCAATCTCTTTTGAAACAGGTGGGCAATCCCCTTCCCGTTTAAATGATATCAACCCAGAGGATATTGAGTCTATCGAAATCATCAAGGGTCCTTCCGCGGCAACATTATACGGATCTATTGCGGCCAACGGTGTAATTCGTATTACCACTAAAAAAGGTAAACAAGGAGAACCAAGATGGTCTGCATTTTTCGAGAGCGGTTTGGTAGAAGATGTAACAACCTATCCCAAAAACTATCAGGCACTTGACGCAGCAGGCAATCCCGGTTTCAACTTTGAAGCGGCCGAAGGCACTTTTGTCCACAGTACGGTCAATTCTTTTCAGCCCTTGAACGACCCGCGTACCTCGCCTTTTAGAACCGGACAGTCTTATGGCGGTGGGTTGAGCGTATCGGGAGGTTCGGAAGTACTCACCTATTTCCTTTCGGGAAGTCTTACCGACGGTGAAGGCGTGTTGCCCGTCAATAACATAAAAAGAACGAATTTCCGGGGAAATTTCGGAGCCAAGATTACTGATGACCTTAAGGTAAATTTGACCACGGGCTACACCAACAGTAATCTGGAACTTCCCTTGAACGATAATTTTGCCCTCGCATTAATGAGTCAGGGCCTAAATGGTACATCGACCATAGATGTCAACAACGGTTGGGGTGAATTTACACCCGATGAACTGTTTACCATAGACACCCGGCAAATAATCAATCGTTTTACCAGTGGTCTTGAACTCATTTGGCAACCCTCTGAAAAATTGAACCTAAGAGCCTCCGGAGGCCTAGATTTTACATCCCGTTGGGACAGTCAGTTTTTCCCCACGGGTGAAGCCCCTGATTTTCTAAACTACGACGAAGGTGCCCGGTTCTCTAATAGGTTCAACGATTTTGTCTATACTTTGGATGCCGTAGGTTCTTACAAAACAGATCTTTGGGAGGGCATAAATTCCAGAACTTCCCTTGGATTCCAATATTTACAGAATCTTTCGCAAGGCACCTTCGCAACCGGTCTTCAGTTGGTTGCGGGTAGTAATTCTATTGCGGGGGCAGCAGTAACACAAAGTAACGAACAGACCATCGAGTCGCGTACCGTAGGGGTCTTTGTGGAGGAACAGATCGGTTTTAATGACAAATTGTTCGTGACAGGTGCCGTACGGGCCGATCGCGGGAGTTCTTTTGGTGCCTCGTTCAATTCGGTATTTTACCCCAAAGTGAGTGCTTCTTGGCTGATTTCGGAAGAAGAATTTTTCAATGATTCCGACAAATATGGCATAAGCTCGTTACGGCTTAGGGGAGCCTGGGGAGCCTCGGGGGTACAACCGGGCACCAATGATGCGCTGAGGTTTTTCAATCCCATAGCCGCTACACTGGACGGACAAAGTGTTACCGGGGTCACTATTGGCAGCGTTGGAAACTCCGACTTAACCCCAGAGCGGTCAACGGAAGTTGAGTTCGGCTTTGATGCGAAACTATTGTCCGAAAAAATTGGCTTTGAAATGACCTATTTTAATAAACGTACCGAAGATGCTCTTATATTTAGGCAATTGCCCTTATCGCTCGGCGTGGGCGAAGGGCGCTTTGAAAATTTGGGTTCCGTTAAAAACTCGGGTATTGAAATTGGATTGAATACAAGAATCATCGAAACCGATAAGTTTTTCTTTGGGGTGGATTTTGTGGGTTCGTTCATAGATAATGAATTGATAGAATTGGGTGAGGGCATACAACCGGTCATTTTTGGTCAACAACGTCACGTTGAAGGCTTTCCCCTTGGCGGTTACTGGGATGAAACCTATACTTTTAACGATGCCAATGGCGATGGTTTCATTGGGCAGGATGAGATACAAGTTGGGGAAGTAGGGTACTTAGGTACGCCGTTTGCCACTACTGATATTTCATTTACCCCAACACTTAGTTTTTTCGAAAATCAATTTGTGCTAAGAGGACTCCTAAACTACAGGGGTGGTCAAAAACTTTATAACAACACCGGTTCTTGGCGAAACGGGAATAGTAACAACCAAGAACTGAACGATCCCAATGCCTCGCTTGCCGATCAGGCAAGGGCCGTTGCATCAAAATTTTTGGGCACTAATGCTGGTTATATTGAAGATGCTTCGTTTTGGAGGCTTCGTGAAATTTCGTTGACCTATAATGCGCCTGTCACCTTTTCGAGTCAACTTGGTTTTGACCGTATAAGCCTGACGCTTTCCGGGCAAAACTTGGGTGTATGGACCGACTACACGGGACTTGATCCCGAAATAAGTTCTGAGGGGCAAGCCAATTTTACTACTGAGGAATTTCTCAGTCAACCACCCGTGCGTTCTTGGAAAGCAAGGCTAAACCTATCTTTTTAACATTAAAAAATCTAAGAAAATGAGAACATTACTGAAAATAAAAAACAACTATTCCAGATTGATCTTTAATGTCGTTGTTTTGGTTGTACTTACATCGTTGAGTATATCTTGCGATTCGGTGGTAGAAGTTACAGATCCTGATATTGTTACACCGGAATCGCTTAATAGCGAAGCCGGTATACAAACCCTGCGCGCGGGTTCTTTGGGAGATCTTGCCGTGGCCATGAGCGGTTCCGCAGCAGGCCATGGGGCTACCACGGGCCTAATCGTTATGAGCGGCCTTATGGCTGATGAGTATAGTTATTCTGGAACCTTCCCCACTAGACGTGAGGCTGATACCCGAAACCTTCAAGATATTAACGGTGACATAAATACAATTTATGGTAACCTGCACAGATCACGAACCGGGGCCGAAACTACTATAGACCTTCTTGCCAATTTCGGCGGAAATCCAGAAGTGGAAAGCGAGATGCAAAGTATCGTTGGGTATGCCTATGTCATGTTCGCAGAAACCTTTTGCGGTGGGGTTCCCTTTAGCAAGGCACCTGCCGACGGAGGTGAATTGATCTATGGCGAGCCTTTGACTACTGAGCAAATGTTTAATGCTGCGGTCGAATGGTTTGATCAAGCCATCACCAACGCCGGCAGCAACGATAAATTGGCCAACCTGGGGCGGTTAGGCAAGGCCCGCTCCCTTTTGGGCCTAGGACAAATTGATGCCGCGGCTGGCGAAGTATCTGCTGTTCCATCAGATTTTGTTTACAATATTGAACAATCAGACAACAGTCGTAGACAAGAGAACGGTATTTATATAATGACCACTGTTCGCCGTCAGTTTTCTATAGCAGATGGCAAAGGCGGCAATGGTCTAATGTACCGCTCCGCTATGGATCCCCGGACACCTTGGGACGGGGGCACGGAATTTGGACAAGATGATATTACCCTGTATTACAACCAACTCAAATTCAATTCCTCCAGTGTACCCGTGGCCTTGGCCTCAGGAATAGAAGCAAGGTTGATCGAAGCCGAGGCGGCCGCTAGTGCAGATGATGCCCAAACCGTCGAGAATATACATAATGAACTTAGGGCCGCAATGGGTCTATCAGAGTTAGACCTCTCAGGAATTAGTGGCGAAGACCTGTTGCTGGCCCATTTTTCAGAACGTGCCTTTTGGTTGTTCAGTACAGGTCATCGACTGGGAGACCTAAGAAGACTTGTGGATGTTTATGATATGATGCCCTCAAGTGTGTTTCCATGGGGGCCTTATTTCAAGGGAGGGGAATATAATCCCAATCTTAAATTTCTAGTCCCACAGTCAGAATCGAACAACCCCAATTATGTTGGCTGTTTGGATTGAAAATATTTGAAAATGTCATACAAAAAAGAGAGGAGGCTTTTTAGGGCCTCTTTTCTTTTTAAGTTTGCTGAAGGCAAAGTTGTCAATTACATTTTTTATGAAAAACCTGTTAGCGATTCCAAAATTTGAACGTTCTGGAAGCTTCATTTTCTTATGTGCCTTGTTTTTGTTGTCCGGCACCGCTGGCCTTATATTCCAAGTGATTTGGATGTACCGGCTGGGACTTGTTTTCGGGAATGCGGCGTATGCAACAGCTGCAACATTATCCGCTTTTTTTCTCGGATTGGCCCTTGGGGGACGGTTTTTTGGCAAGGCTTCCGCCCGTTTTAAACGTCCACTTCGCTTATATGGCTTTATGGAGCTAGGTATTGCCGTAACGGCACTCTTGTTGGTTCCTGGCCTCCATTTCTACGAAAAGTACTATTCTGATATCGTATCTTTTTTAGGGGTTTCAAGAAGCGTTCTCTTAGTCATCAAGTTTGTATTTGGTATTTCATTACTTTTTTTTCCTTCATTTTTAATGGGAGGCACCTTTCCCGTTTTGGCACAGTACATCGGGAAAAATCGAATTGACCTTTCAAGACGTGGAACGATTTTGTATGCCGTAAATACCTTAGGGGCCGCTCTAGGTGCTTTTGCTGCCGCGTTTTATTTGTTAGCTAGGTACGGGGTCAGTGCAACCTATGGCTTTGCCATGGCCCTGGCTCTTTCCGTAGGGGTTCTGGCGCTTGTTATCGACCGCTTTTATAAGACTCCCCACCCAGCTGCTCTTGAAGCCTTCGATTGGCCTGAAAAGCACGAAAAATCCACTTACGCTACATCCGAATTGGGTTATGGCCAATTCATCACGGTCGCCTTTTTTTCCGGGGCCTTGGCACTAGCGGCCGAAACCTTATGGACTAAAATGTTAGCCCAAGTTTTACAAAATTCGGTCTATTCGTTCGCTGCAATATTGGTAGTGTTCCTTTTATCCCTAGGGCTTGGCGGTATTTTATCCCATGTGCTGGTAAGGCTAAGGGCGCCGTCAACAAAATTTTTGATCTTATTGTTGGCCTCGGCCGCAATTTTGATAGGAATATCTCCAACGGTATTCAGTACTGTGACAAACGGACTTGAGTACCTTGCAGTGAACGCATCTTGGCTTACATATATATGGTCCGTCTTTAAACTAAGCCTAATAGTAATTATGCCTCCAACTATTATTTTAGGTGCCGTGTTTCCCTTTCTGTTGAAAGCGGCCCCTACAATCCATATGCCATCTGGGATAATCGCGGGCAAATTAGTACTCTACAATTCGTTGGGCGGC
The DNA here is from genome assembly GCF_002269385.1 of Maribacter cobaltidurans. Classification (NCBI taxonomy): domain Bacteria; kingdom Pseudomonadati; phylum Bacteroidota; class Flavobacteriia; order Flavobacteriales; family Flavobacteriaceae; genus Maribacter; species Maribacter cobaltidurans. The sequence goes on along the minus strand of NZ_CP022957.1, from coordinate 2,721,146 downwards.
TTTGTGGGACCGGTAGTGGCAGGTTTTGTTCTATTTGATTTGGTCGGCCTCTGGAATAGTATAAAAATCATTGCTGTTCTGTATGGCATCTTAGCTCTATTGATTGTTTTCCCAGCATCCGGAAAAAAGAAAATTATTCAACTTTTATTACCAGTTGCATTGATTTTCGGAATATTCGTGTTGAAAAACCCACCTCTTGTACAATTGAAAACAGGAGAAAAAGTACTGGATTATTGGCAATCAAGCGACGGTGTCGTCTCTATAATACAATTGGCGGGAAATTTAGAGATGCGATTAGATAATTTTTATGTGCTCGGGGATTCGAAATCGTTTTTGGTCGAGCAAATGCAGGCCCATGTTCCGCTTATGATACATTCAGCACCTAAAAATGTGGCGTTTTTGGGACTGGGTACCGGCATCACGGCAGGTGCCGCGTTTAATCATGATGTAGAAAATGTAGTAGCCGTTGAACTGGTGTCCAACGTGGTTACTGCGGCAAAACGTTATTTTTCACCTTGGACCAATGGACTTTTCAAAGATAAACGGGCGCATATCGTAGCTGACGATGCCAGAAACTTTCTTCTGGGCGCCAATAAGAAATTCGACGTTATTATCGGAGACCTTTTTACCCCGTGGCATGCGGGTACGGGAAGTCTTTACACCCTTGAGCATTTTGAACAAGTTAAAAAGCGATTATCGCCCGGTGGCATCTTTGCGCAATGGTTACCGCTATACCAGCTTACACCTGAGAACTTCAATACCATTGCCGCTACATTTGCAGCCGTTTATCCACAAGTGACACTCTGGCGGGCCGATTTTTCCACGGACCGGGCCAGTATCGTACTCGTTGGCCAGGAAGCAGGCTCACAGCTTAACGATAATACCTTACGCAAAAATATTGTCCATGTAGTGGGTAAGCAAATTGACCCGGAAAACAACCACATGGCCGGTCTTTTTTATCTAGGTAACTTGGAGGCCATTAGAAATCGGTTGTCGGGTGTTGAACTGAATACCGATGACAGAAGGTCTGTTGAATTTAAGGCACCTATTCTATCGCAACAAGCCAATTCGGGCAGTGCAAGCTATATTACAGGCAAGGAGTTGGATGATTTGTTGACCTTATTAAATACTAATCTTCCTGCTGGGAAAGACCCCTATCTTTCCAACTTGGCAGAGGAAGAAATTCGATTTGTAAAAGTGGGGGCGCTTTACCATCGTTATTTGCGATATGTCAGTACCGGGGAAGAAGATAAGGCAAAAAAAATACGGGAACAGATACAGTTCTTGGCACCGGACTTTTTACAGACGGAGACCAAAGCTATTGATGAATAGAATAAGGGAATACCAACAAACAAGAAATAAAATGAATTACCAAAAAACAACTGGACCGATCAAGAACTATATGAAACAAGTAAGCAACAAACCATTCTTTTTTTCGATTCCAATAATCATATCCATACTATCTTTTAGTCTTTCCTTTGCGCAACAAGATATCATCGATAAGGCCATAGCGGTTTCGGGAACCGAAAAATTGAAAAATGCAAAGGCTTCATTTGATTTTAGGGATTATCAGTATACATACAAAAGAAACCAAGGGCGATTTGAATACACAAGAATCGGCAAGAAAGGCGATGGCACGGAAATACGGGATGTCTATACCAATAAGGGGCTGGTCCGCTATGTGGCCGATACCTTGATAAGCCTTACCGAAAAAAGAGAGAAAGCCTATACCAATTCGGTAAATTCAGTGATGTATTTTGCATTTCTTCCATTATGGCTCAAAGACCCCGCGGTCATTGTAGAAGACCAAGGTAGAAGCTTGATAAAAGGTAAGGAGTACTATAAAATCCGTATTACTTTCAAACAAGAGGGCGGTGGCGATGATTTTGAGGATGTGTTCCTCTATTGGTTCGATGTTGAGGATTATAGTATGGATTATCTGGCTTACAAATACTTTACCGGCAAAGGGGGAATGCGGTTTCGGGAAGCATACAACCAGCGCAACGTTAATGGGGTCGTAATACAGGATTACCGTAACCTACAACCTAAAATAAAAGACGGCATTGATTTTGATGAAATCGAGAAGGCTTTTGAAAATGACCAACTGGAAGAACTCTCACTCATTCAATTGAAAAATGTGAAAATCAAAACGATACCCAAACCTTAGCTCAGTCTAATTCATTCAAAGACCCGAAGTAGGTTTCCCGTAAGTTCAGTCTGGAATATTTTTAAAGGGTTGCTCGTAATACTGTTTAAGGGCTTTCCGGTTTGGTCAAAGCGTGCGCCATGGGTAGAACAATAGTAAATACCGCCGTCGTTCTCCACAAACCTAACTTCCTCGGTCTGTTGATGGCTGCATATCTGACTGGCCGCCACAAAATTACCTTCTAAATTTTTAACTACGACCACATAGTCCTTCAAAATATAATCGCCGTTGTTCTGTAAGCCATTACCCTCGTTGGAGCTAAGGTCTATCGTAAAATCGATTCCGGTAGGTATCGGTCTCATATCCTCTGGGGAAACGTCTCCGTTACCATCTTTGGAACAGCCTTGAACACACGGAAAAACAATGGCAAACGCGGCACCGGCACCCAAACTTCGTAAAAATTGTTTTCTTTCCATAACAAAGACTTTTTAAAAATAAACGTCTTTTGCTAAAAAATCGTATGCAAAGAACAAATATGTAGTCTTCAGCGCATATTATAGAAGATAGTAAAATCAATAATTTCTCTACAAGGGGGTCTAATTGAGTGTTTGAACGCATCCGATTTATACTGTCCTATACCCGCAAGCGTCAACAATTTTTTTTAGTACTATGCTGATTGTGTTTAGTAAAGAACAAGAATAGCTTTTATTCGAGTTGCTACATTCAACTTTTTTTACAAACATGACGATCGTCATGTTTGTGTTTGATCACTTACGTTACTTTTGAAAAATAATGTCATTTAAATTGAGTGTAACTATATAAAAATGAGATTATTATATATTTTTTAAATTGACAGGTAATTTTAAAACCCAAACGGTTTTTTGCTAATTTTAGAGTATGAAGCGCTTTTTACGTAAAATAGTATCCATCGGTTTGACGTTCGCAATACTTTTTGCGACCACATCCTTTAGCGCTGATATGCATTTCTGTTGTAACAAATTAGTGGATATTGCCGTATTTGGTAAGGCAAAATCTTGTGATGATAAAGTTCAAAAAAGCGAAAGTCCTTCCAAGGAGTGTTCTGTAGGAGCCGAGGATTGTTGCAGGAATGAAACATTTAGCAAGGCCGGTGATGACAACGTTAAAAAGGTTACCGCGGAATTCAGCATCGAAAACTATGTTTTCTTACATAGCTTTTTTTACACCTATATAAATCGATTTGAAGGGCTAGATAAAAACATCGTTCCCTTTGTAAATTATGATCCGCCATGGATAGAGAAGGACACTCTTGTGCTTCATGAAACTTTCCTTATTTGATTTTTTTTCAAACAGATTATTGATCCAATAATCTGTACTTCTTGTTGGCCGACATCGCGTTCTGCCCTCTAATGTCGTACCCTTTATTCCAACGACACTCGCTCCAATTGGTCAAAATACCAAATAATAATGAGTCCTTATGGACACAAGCAATTAGAACATTTAATAAACCCTAAAGTATGGATTCTCAGAGAGAATACTGGATCAAGAATATGGTCTGCAGTCGGTGCCTTAAGGTCATAAAGCAGGACCTTGAAGAAATCGGTGTAGAAGTGCTTTCCCTTGAACTGGGCAAACTATCAGTCCGTATCACTACTGAAATTGATAAAAAAATCGATTTGAAAATAGCGGAGGTGCTTCATTCCAACGGATTTGAAATCGCCAAGAACGAGGAGGAAATGATCGTAGAGAATATCAAGATCACCTTAATCGAACTTGTAACAGACCTTCCTTTACATATTAAGGAAAAGACTTCCGAACATTTGGCAGCAGAACTACATCGGGATTATAAGATGTTGAGCAAGATTTTCTCTAAAAAAGAGAACATTACCATTGAAAAGTACTTTATAAAACTGAAGGTCGAAAGGGTCAAAGAGCTCATACAGTTGCAACAGCATGCGTTCTCGGACATAGCCTATCTACTCGATTACAGTAGCGTGAACCATTTATCCAGACAGTTTAAAAATGTTACTGGATTGAGCATGACAGATTATAAAAACAGCCAAGTATGGGAAAGAAGCTTCCTTGACGAAATTATATAGATAAGAACGAAAATTATGCAGATGTAAACATCCAACAAAAAATAGATTTACTAACAATTCAATACCAATAAAATGAAAAACAAAAGAGACATACGTATTTGGACCATATTAATGGTCACAGGTTTGTTAATTCTCGGGTTCAATGGCCATGCCCAAGAAAAATGGGTAGCCCCTGCAAGTGCCGATAAGATTGTCAACCCCTTAAAGGGGGACACAGATGCATTGGCAAACGGGAAAAGGACGTACAGAATGCTCTGTGTGGTCTGCCATGGAGCCAAGGGCAAAGGTGATGGCGTTGGTGGCGCAGGATTAAAGCCGCTACCGACCAATTTGACCAGTGCCGAGTTCCAAGCCCAGACCGACGGCGCAATTTTCTGGAAACTAGAGGAAGGACGCTCACCCATGGCCTCCTATAAAACCGCTCTTCCCGAAAAGAAAAGATGGGAATTGATTAACTATATCAGAACCTTGAAACAATGAAAAAGCTAATATATTTTCTAACAGTAGTGGTCTTAGGTACAACTTCATACGCCCAGACCTATAACACGTTTGAACCGAGCAAGACCCAATTTATGCTGCGTGGTTACGGGCATACAGGATTTGAATATATGGATTCTGGGGATGAAACAGAATCCACATTTTTGGGTGCGGCCTTTGCTCCAATATTTCTTTATAAACATTCAGATAGGCTGATGTTTGAGGCAGAACTGGAGTTTGTTCTTGAAGGGAACGAACTGGAAACCGGTTTGGAATATGCGGACGTTATGTATGTACTTAATAGAAACATGACCGTTAGGGCCGGAAAATTTCTTTTACCATTTGGCACTTTTATGGAACGCTTGCATCCTGCATGGATTAACAGATTGCCCAATACGCCTTTGGGCTATGGGCATGACGGAATTGCACCTTCCTCGGGTATAGGGGTAGAATTAAGAGGGGCATTTGATTTGGGAGGCCCTACTTTGAACTATTCGGTATACTCCACAAACGGTCCACGTCTCAAGGACGGTAATTTGGAACCTGAAGAAGCGGGGATGCTTCAATTCGAGAATTATGAGGACACCAATCTTGCCAAGGCTTATGGGGGTCGAATCGGCTTGCTGCCTTTTTCTGATTCTTCCACAGAAATAGGGTTTTCAGCGTATTCCACTAGTGGAACGGGGGAAGAAGATTCAGAATATGAAGATATCGGTGCCTTTCTCTATGCCTTGGATTTTTCCTTTGTCAAACAAATATCAGGAATAAGCGGCGTAGTTGACGTAAAGGCGCAATACAATAATTCCAATGTGGATACGGCAACTTTTACAGAACTGGAGGATGGTATCGCAGAAGAATACTCTTTTGATAACCAAAGTAATTCCTTTTATGGGCAATTGAGCTATAGGCCTACCATGGCAAGCAACGACTTTGTCAAGAAATTGGAGTTTGTTGGAAGATATTCAGATTTCAATGCTCCCGAGGGTGCCGAATGGGAGGAAAAATCAGTTCAGTATGCCTTTGGCGTCAACTATTGGCTGAGCTGGCGTTCTGTAGTCAAGTTGAGTTACCAGACCACGGAAACAGAAGGAGGCCATGACGGTAATGGAATCACAAATACAGATGGATTATTTCTGCATTGGGCCATAGGATTTTAATCGAATCATAAAAAGCAAAAAAATGAAAACAACATATAAATTATCGATAGTCTTGGCCTTACTGGCCATCACGGGTTTGACGGTGGTTGCGTGCTCTTCAACCAAGAAAAAATATTCGGATGTGCCCACCGAAACGGTAGCGGATACAGCTGATGATTTCAAGATAGAGAAATCAGGTGCACAGCTTTGGGGAGAGACCTGTAATCGCTGTCATATTGCCCCATCTCCAGCAGATTACAACGATACCGATTGGGAAACCATTAGCCTCCATATGAGGGTAAGGGCCAATCTTACCGAAAATGAAAGTAAAAAAATTGAAGAGTTTCTTAAATCAGCAAATTAGGTTTAGAGGTAGATGCTCCCATAGTAATAGATGCTTAGCTATGGGAGCAAAATTCCAAAAAAAGATAACAATTAAATCATAATTAAAATATAACACTATGAAAACAATAACAATCATTATTTCGGTATTCGCAATGGTTATCCTATCCAGTTGCAACCAGAAAACAGATTCTAATGCTATGCTCGAAAATTCACAAACGAGAACGGCACTCTTTGATGCAATTGCCAATAATCACAGCTATATGACCGAATTCATGGACAATATGAAAGGGAACGACCATGCAATGCAGATGATGCAGGGCAACCAACAGATGATGGGTAATATGATGAAAGGCCAGAGTATGCAAATGATGATGAAAGATAGTATGATAATGAATAACATGATGCAATCCATGATGAAAGATGGAATGATGATGGGCAATATGATGAAAATGATGCATGAAAAAGGCATGATGAGCGAAGATTGTATGGAGTCTTGCATGGATATGATGGCCGAGAAAGGAGTAGATAATATTGAACAGGCCAAATTGGAATTGAGCAAAAGCCAAAGTCATGGCGATCATCATTAAAGTATATAACATTTAAAACTAAAAAATAGAAATCATGAAAGGTCATTGGATATGGATGGTTATCGGTTGCGGACTTCCGTTACTATTAATTTTTTTCGCCCCAGCATTGGGCATTACGGGATATAACGGACTTTTTGGCTTTATCATCCTGATGTTCGTGTTTCATCTCTTTATGCCGCATGGCGCACATGGCCACGGTAGGCATAACCATTCGGAACAGAATTATAAGCAACACGAATATGGTAAGGACAAATCGTTGGCATCTGAAACCAATGAGGAACATAAGGGCCATAGCCATCATTAAAAAAAGCAGAAACCAATGAAACACACATATCAAATAAACGGACTAAGCTGTGGCGGATGTATAGCAAGGGTAAAAAAAACCATGGAAGCGCACCCGGACATTGAGAAAACGGAAATCTTTTTAAGCCCAAAAGGAAAGACGATCATAAGTATGAAAGAGAAACTTTCGGTAGAAGATTTGCAAAAGCAACTCAACAAACTTGAGGGCTATACCATTACTGAGGTCATTTAAAATAATAGTAACCATAAAATTAAGAACATGTTTTACAGAGATGGATTTTTTTGGGGAATGCACCTTATCTGGTGGGCAATTTGGTTCGTGGCTTTAGGCTGGATTTTTTTTGCGCCGTCTGGCACATCTGATGCAGAAATCAATGAAGACGATCCGGTAACAACGCTCAAAATCCGGTTTGCCAAGGGCGAGATTTCCAAGGAGGAATATGAGCAATCAAGGAATCTTTTAAGATCGGACAAATAGTCCAACAACTAACAACTATTAATCTTTAAATCTAAAACTATGCATTTTTTTGACGGACACTGGGGCGGTATGCACTTCGTATGGTGGATCATATGGTTGATCCTCTTAATATGGATCTTCTTTGTGCCATACGACATCCCTTACCGAAAATCGAAGAAGGAAGACCCTCTCGCAATTCTCAAAAAAAGATTTGCCAATGGGGAAATTACAAAAGAGGAATTTGAAGAATCAAAAAGGATTCTAAAATCCGAATAGTGTCATTTCAACTTTAACATGACACTAGGAAGTATCAGCAACTAGTAACCCTTAAAATGAATCAAAATGAAAACAGAAATCAAAAAAGCAATAGGAATTGTATTGGCCGTTTTCACATTATCGGCCTGTGCACAAAAACAGGAAAGTGCTGTAAAGGATATGCTTAAAGACCCCTCAAAACAAGAGGAAGTCTTGACCTTGATGGTCGAAGACCACGATTTGGGCAAAAAGTATATTACCAAAATGATGGATAATGATCATGCCACGGGCATGATGGTAGACGAACTCGTAAAAGCAGCGGCAAACGATACCATTCTCGCCGGTAAACTGAGCGATATGATTACCGGATACCCTGACCTTATGCTATTGACCACCCATCATTTTATGCCGGTCATTGCCAATGACAGCCTTTTGAGCGACAACTTTTGTGACCACACTTTGGAGCATGAGGAATTGGAAAAAGCTATGCACAATAAGATGGAGTACAAAAAAAGTATGGAAAAGAACCATTAATTAAAATTTTGGTTTAGCACAAAGGGTCTTTACTCCACAAATGAATTTGGAACAACTATTAACATAAAAACAACAATCATGTATCGATTAAACGTAAAAAAACTTGGTTTTGCTTTCGGTCTCACAGGAGCCTTGATTTATCTGGGCTGTATGGTCGTCATGGCTACCGCAGGGCAAGAAGGGAGCATAATATTTTTCAATAGCCTATTGCACGGTCTGGACACGACCAATATTATTAGAATGGATGTCCCCCTACTGGAGGCTCTCTTTGGCATCGTACAAACCTTTATTCTAGGTTGGCTCATTGGAGCATGCATTGCAGGCTTTTATAACGCACAAATTAAGAGGAGATAATCTAAGCTTGTGGATAGAAGAGGCTTTAGGATATGGCACTGCATTGACCGCTGGTAAGTTGTTTTTTCCTGACAATCTGCTAGCAGAAAGTGCCAAAGAACTGGGTAAATAACAAGGGTCTCACGGAAACCTTATTTGGAAAAAGTGAGCACCGTGTCCAGTAGGCTTTCGTGTATTCCTTAAGTTAAATATTCAATAAACAGTTCGGCGACAGGGAAGACCTGTTGAATCTGGAACATAATTATATCAAATAGAAGATTCCCATGCAATACGTTTGGTTTATATGGTCGCTTATCCTCCTTGCCCTTTGGGGCCTGGTTTACCTCCTGAAAAAGGATTCTAGGAAGGAAATGCTCAAAATGAGTTGGATAACGATGCCCTTCGGGCTTACAGAACCTTTGTTCGTTCCTGAATATTGGCATCCGCCGTCCCTTTTTGATTTGGCGTTAAAGACAGGCTTCGATATTGAAAGTCTCATCTTTTCATTCGCCATTGGGGGTATTGGTACGGTATTGTATAATCTTATTTTCAAACGTGGCTACGTTGAATTCCCGCACACCGAAAGAAGTCATAGAAGACACTCCCTTCATGTATATATTCTCTTTGTTCCTGTTTTGGTTTTCGGGGCCTTGAGTCTTTTTACCGAATTGAACCATATTTATTGTGGGATTCTGGCCATGTTCATGGGCGGTTTGGCAACGCTGTATTGCAGGCCAGATTTAATAGAAAAGATTTGGATCGGAGGTCTATTGTTCACGGTGCTCTACTTTATTTATTTCGGTAGCATCCTTCCGTTCTATCCCGATTATGTGGAACTCTACTGGAATCTGGAGAACCTGACCCATATACTGGTTATTGGTATCCCCGTTGAGGAACTGTTGTTCGCTTTCACTTTCGGAATGTACTGGTCGGGGCTGTACGAGCACTTATATTGGAAAAAGTTAATGAAGCCTATTATCATAAATTGAGATTAGGAAACATAAATAAAAATATCAAGAAAAACTAAATATAAAAAAGATGAAAATAGTATTAGCAATAGATGGTTCTGACTTTAGTAAAGTCGCCATAGATGAACTTGCAGCGCTGCCGTTGCCTGCGGGTACCGAAGTATGTATTGTAAATGTGTTCGAAAATCCCATGTTGGCCGCTCCTGGTGCCCTTCCATTGGGCGGCACACTTGGCAATTATTATGAAGAAACCATATCCAATGCGAAAAAATCAGCAGAAGATCTTGTTAATGATGCCTCAAAATCATTAAGAAATAATAATAACGCATTGTCTATAACAACAGCGGTGGTCAATGGACTTCCCAAAAGTGCAATTCTAGAAAAGGCGGAAGCCTTTGATGCCGATTTAATTGTAGTCGGGTCTCAGGGTCATGGTGCATTTTCTAGATTTTTGCTTGGCTCGGTCTCCCAGTCTTTGGCAACACATGCCGACTGTTCCGTCATGATAGTCCGGAAACGCGACTCGAAAGAAAAAAATAAACAGTAAAAAGTTAATGAAACAGAATCAAATGTTAAACGGTATCGACGATCATACGTGCAAAGTGACGGAAGCAATCTGCTTGCCAAATTCTAGGTTGCCACGGGTAGTTATAGTTGGAGGGGGCTTTGCGGGTCTAGCATTGGTGGAAGGGCTGAAAAACAAAGATGTTCAGGTTGTACTGATAGACCGCAACAACTTTCATCAATTCCAACCCTTATTTTATCAGGTAGCCACTAGCGGCCTCGAACCCGATAGTATTGTGTTCCCTTTTAGAAAACAAATTAAGGGGTATAAGAATGTGAGCTTCAGGCTGGCCGAGGTAAAGGAAATTCAAGCCTCTACCAATACTGTCATAACGAACAAAGGAAAACTTACCTACGACTATCTGGTCTTAGCAACGGGAACAAAGACCAACTTCTTTGGTATGGAAGAAGTGGAAAGAAATAGTTTGGGCATGAAGGATATCCGAGATTCCCTAAATATCCGCCACATGATGCTGCAAAACTTGGAGCAGGCCGCGATTACATGCGATGATGAGGAACGCGATGCCCTCACGAATTTTGTGATTGTGGGCGGCGGCCCCGCCGGAGTAGAAATGGCAGGTGCCTTGGCGGAGTTTTGCAAATACATCCTTCCAAAGGACTATCCCGAGTACCCTTCTTCCATAATGAACATCTATTTGGTGGAAGCTATGGACGAACTACTCATGGCGATGTCAGACAAAGCTTCCTCAAAAACCCTGACCTATTTGGAAAATCTAAACGTAAAAGTGTTGTTGAAAGAATCCGTTAGCAATTATGACGGTACGGTAGTGCAAACCAAAAGTGGGAAGACGATTTTAGCAAAGAACTTGATTTGGACGGCAGGTGTAAAAGGGGACTTCCCAAAGGGTATCGATGAAAGGCATGTAGTGAAGGGAAATCGCTTAAAAACCGATACTTATTTGAAAGTAGACGGTCAAGAAAACATTTATGCCATCGGGGATATTGCCGCCCTGATTTCCGAAGAGACCCCAAAAGGCCACCCACAGGTAGCACAGGCGGCCATCCAACAGGGAAAATACCTTGCCTGCACATTGATGGGGATCATCAATGATAAACCAATAGGGTTATTTAGCTATAAGGACAAGGGTTCTTTGGCTACCGTTGGTAAGCGCAAGGCTGTTGCAGATTTAGGTAAACTAAAGTTTGCCGGCTATTTTGCTTGGTTGCTGTGGTCGGTCGTACACCTGTTATCCATTAGTGGGTTTCGAAACAAGTTATTGGTCGGCTTCAATTGGGCCGTAAGCTATTTTTCCTATGAAAAGAGCAATAGGGTAATTATTAGGAATTTCAAACTTAATACTACTGGGAAAACTCAAACAAAGGATAATTCCGAAAATCATTTGGAAAAGGATGTAAACACAAAAAAATCCAGTATTGATGTCTAAACACCATACAAATAACAGCATTATTAAATTCTTCGGCAGCACGGCCAAAGAACTCAATAACAGTGGTGTTGTTCTCTTTATCACGGTCGTCGTCGCAATGGTCTGGGCCAATTCGCCGTGGAAGGAATATTATATCGACTTAATGCAAACTGATATTGCCTTTACCGTTGGCAGTCTTCAGCTATCGGAGCCACTGCTGTTATGGATCAACGATGGTTTGATGGCCCTCTTCTTTCTACAAGTAGGTCTGGAGCTGAAACGTGAAATAATCGGTGGTAAACTTTCATCCCCAAAGAATGCGGTGCTACCTATTGGTGCAGCTATAGGTGGCATGGTACTTCCTGCCCTTGTTTATTTTATGTTCAATAGCTCGGGCGAAGCTTCTAATGGTTGGGGCATTCCCATGGCCACGGATATTGCCTTTTCTCTAGGGGTTCTGGCCCTTGTCGGCAAAAGACTGCCAGCCTCTTTAAGGGTTTTTCTTATTACGTTGGCGATAGTGGATGATTTGGGAGGCGTCTTGGTCATTGCCCTATTTTATACTTCCGGTATATCCGAGATGGATCTACTACATGGGCTATTGTTCTTCGGAGCTTTGATTATCGGCAATTATGCGGGAGTGAGAAGCACTTGGTTCTATGCCATTATTGGTATCGGCGGTGTTTGGCTGGCCTTCTTTTTTTCAGGGGTACATCCAACCATTGCCGGGATTCTGACGGCATTTGCCATTCCTGGTAGGGTAAAAATTAAGGAGAATACCTTTTTAGAGCGTTTAGACCGTTTGCATAAGAGATTTCAAGAAACCAAGTCTATAAAGGGAACACTTATCTCAAAAACGCAATTGGAGATATTGGAGGATATAAAGACTACAAGTTCCGAGGCTGAAACTCCACTTCAAAAATTGGAAAGGACTTTAAACCCAATAGTGGGCTTTGTAATTCTTCCCTTGTTCGCTTTGGCAAATGCCGGAATACATCTTCATGGAGATTTGTTGAAAGTACTATCCAGCCCCGTTAGCTTGGGGATTGGTCTAGGCCTGATTCTTGGTAAAGTCATGGGTATTGCCACTTTTTCAAGACTATTGGTCGCATTAAAACTCGCCAAGCTTCCGGAAAACGTGAATTGGAACATGATTTATGGCGTGGCTTTTCTTGGAGGAATAGGCTTTACAATGTCATTGTTTATAAATGAATTGGCTTTCACGGACGAGTCCCTAATATTTACGTCCAAAGTAAGCATCCTATTCGCTTCTATGATAGCAGGGGTAATAGGCGCGGTACTATTATACAGAAACAGTAAAAAATTAATAACAGTTAAATAATAATAAGGATATGAAAAATATTGCAGTAATAGGATACGGAGTCATCGGAAAAAGAGTGGCCGATGCCATCAATGTACAAGATGATATGAACCTTGTCGGGGTTTGCGATGTCATAAGTGATTGGCGCATACAGACCGCCATTAAAAAAGGGTATTCAGTGTTCGCGGCTACAGGACAAGCAATGGGGCAAATGAAGATGTCTGAAATTCCTGTAGCTGGATCCATGCAAAATCTTCTGGGTCAAGTAGATTTGGTAGTAGACTGCACCCCAAAGAACATAGCGGCAAAGAACGTAGAGGTCTATAAAAAACAGGGTATAAAATTCATTCTTCAAGGGGGTGAAAAGCACGAGACAACAGGGCATTCCTTTAGTGCGGAAAACAATTATAGTACGGCGCTAAATATTGATGCTACCCGAGTGGTTTCCTGTAATACCACATCAATCTTGAGAACATTGACCGCTTTAAAAAGGGCAGATTTATTGGATTATGCACGGGGAACATTATTAAGAAGGGCCACCGACCCATGGGAAAGCCATTTAGGAGGTATAATGAACACCATGGTGCCCGAAAAGGAAATTCCAAGCCATCAAGGGCCCGACGCGCAAAGTGTCGATCCCGATTTGGATGTCATTACTTCAGCGGTCAAAGTTCCCCAAACCCTTAGCCACATGCATTATTGGAACGTGAAGCTAAAGAAAGAAGCATCTAAAGAAGAAGTGCTCAACGCCTTTAAAACCTCTACACGCATTAAGCTAATCCATTATGATCAAGGATTGGTTTCCAACAATACGATCAAGGAAATGTTTATGGATATGGGAAGACCTTGGGGCGATATGTATGAGGTAGCCCTTTGGGAAGATATGCTAAAGGTTGTGGGCGATGAACTTTTTTATGCCTACGTGGTCGATAACCAGGCGATCGTAATCCCCGAGACCATCGATGCCATTCGGGCACTTACCGGAATCGATTCCGATGGTAACAAATCCATCGCAAAGACCAATAAAAGTCTAGGTATTAATCAATAGCAACAACAATGAAAACATACGAAAATATAGTGGAACAATTAGGGGACAAAGCGTCCTTCTATTTGGACCACGTAAGCGAAAAAATTACCAAGGATGAACTACAACTGCCCGATGCTGATTTTGTCTCTAAAGTTTTTGCCAATAGTAATCGAAATCCACAAACGCTTCGGAGTCTTGCCCAATTGTACGGGCATGGCAATCTGAAGGATACTGGATATTTAAACATACTTCCCGTAGATCAAGGGGTCGAGCATAGTGCCGCTTTTTCGTTTTATAAGAATCCCGATTATTTTGATCCTGAGAATATTATAAAATTGGCCATTGGAGCTGGTTGTAATGGGGTAGCCTCAACTTTTGGGGCATTAGGTCTCTATGCCCGTAAATATGCCCATAAAATCCCCTTTATTGTCAAGTTAAACCACAATGAGTTATTGTCCTATCCCAATACATATGACCAAAACGTGTTCGGAAAGGTCAAGGAAGCTTGGGATATGGGCGCAGTTGCTATTGGGGCGACCATATATTTTGGATCTAAGGAAAGTAATCGACAGTTAAAAGAGATTGCGGAAACCTTTGCCGAGGCCCATAGCCTCGGTATGGCCACGATATTGTGGTGCTACACCCGTAACGACTCCTTCAAAACGGATAAGGAAGACTATCACACCGCTGCGGATTTAACAGGTCAGGCGAACCACCTAGGGGTAACCATACAGGCTGACATCATCAAACAAAAGTTACCCACCACAAATTATGGCTTTAAGAATCTGCAATTCGGAAAATATGACGATGCCATGTACGAGGGCTTAACAACAGAGCACCCCATTGACCTATGCCGGTTACAGGTCGCCAATTGCTATATGGGTAAAATTGGATTGATCAATTCCGGCGGGGGCTCCAAAGGAGCATCCGACTTGACCGAAGCCATTACAACCGCAATCGTAAACAAGCGCGCTGGGGGTTCTGGTCTTATTTTGGGAAGAAAAGCTTTTCAAAGACCTTTTAAGGAAGGGGTGGAATTGATACATGCGGTCCAGGGCGTTTACCTTGAGAAAAGAATCACAGTGGCATAATACAGATATAAGCATGCTCGATACGGAAATAAAATCATTAAAATCCCTAAACCACTACCTGCGTAAACTGGTAGAAAATAGGCTTTGGCTCAAGGTTATCATTGCCTTGTTCCTAGGTGTCGGGGCCGGCCTGTTGTTAAGCCCCCAAAACGGTTGGATCACCAAAAGTACGGCCGATGTTTTAGGGAATTGGCTGGCCTTGCCGGGAATGCTCTTCCTGAAACTGGTGCAGATGATCATGATTCCCTTGATCGTGGCTTCCATCATTACGGGTATCGCTAGTAACGATAAGGATAACTTGAAAAGGTTGGGTGGTGGCGTACTCTTATATTTCATATCGACAACAATTATATCGGTAACCATAGGCACCGTACTTGCACTGATCTTTTCCCCCGGAAAATATCTGCACCAACAGGCGGAAGTCGATCATACAAATGCATTGGCCGACGCTGCCAAAAGTTCGGAACTATCCTTTGGAATAAACGATATTCCGAATGCCATAACCAATTTACTGCCCGAAAACCCATTGGCCTCCATGGTAAGTGGCGAAATGTTGAGCATCGTCATTTTTACCATTATCATAGGGGTCGCCGTATTGTCGCTGACCGACGACCTGCTTAAACCTGTAAAATTGCTCTTAGGGGCCATACAGGAAATCTGTATGACGGTGGTCAAATGGGCCATGTTATTGGTTCCGGTCGCCGTATTCGGTCTAATGGCACAGCTTACGTCGAGCGTTGGCCTGAACTCCTTAACGGGTCTGGGATTTTATGTGCTCGTGGTACTGATGGGATTGCTCATATTGCTCGGCATTTACATCATGCTGGTCAGCATACTTGGCCAGAGCAACCCTTTTAAATTTTTGCGAAAGATCACGGATGTACAGCTTTTGGCGTTCTCAACAACAAGCTCTGCCGCGGTAATGCCCTTATCGCTGAAAACAGCGGAGGAAGAACTCAAAGTGGATGGGGCCATCAGTAATTTCATAATCCCCATCGGGACTACCGTGAATATGGACGGGACGGCCCTCTATCAGACCATAACGACCTTGTTCATAGCACAGGCCTATGGCCTTGAAATGGGCCTTCTCAATGTCATCGTTGTCGTAGTTACCATAGTCGCCGCTTCCATCGGCACCCCGGCCATACCGGGTGGTGGCGTGGTGATTTTGGCCTCTGTACTATCCAGTGCAGGAATTCCTGCCGAAGGAATCATCATCATCATCGGGGTCGAGCGCTTGCTCGGGATGTTCCGCTCTGCGATCAACGTTACCGGAGACCTAACGGCCTGCATGGTATTCGATAGGTTTTATGGAAATAAGCCAGGGGGAACCAAAGTGAGCGATGTAAAAAGGACTACCGAATATTCAACTGTTTAATTATTAAAAGAAACGGATAATGATAAAATCAATTAGCAAAATAGATCTTTCCCCGAAACCGGGCAAGGCGTACTGGGTAAACTGTCACAGGGAATGGCGGGAGGAGATCATTTATTTTATGATGGTCGACCGGTTTCATGATAGCAATAAACGGCATTCGATGAATTTCGATATCCGGCATGCCGGTTTCGGGAACGAAGAACAGCTGCAAAAGCCTTTTGGGGGCACCATCAAAGGCATCACAGACAATATCGATTACATCAAAAATTTGGGCTGTACGGCTATCTGGTTAAGTCCCGTGTTTGAAAATAACCCAGGATCCTACCATGGCTATGCCATCCAGAACTATATGGACGTGGACAAACGCTGGGGCACCAAGGAAGAACTGGAACAATTGGTGGACAAGGCACACGGGCTTGATATAAGGGTCTTTTTGGATATCGTTCTGCACCATTCAGGCGATAATTGGTCCTATCCTTTTGATTATGATTATTTCTATGCTGGTGGCCAACGGTTTCCACTAGGAGGTTGGCGCCAGAAGGACAGGCCGCTTCCAGTCGAACTGGCAGACCCCGAAATGTATAACCGAAAAGGGCAGATCAGGAATTTCGATGCGTATCCCGAGACCCAGGAAGGCGACTTCTTTACCTTAAAAACATTTAGGAACGATGGTTCTCCCGCCAGCGAAAGTTTACTGGATATATTGGTCAAGATACACTGTTATTGGATACGCGAGACGGATGTGGACGGTTTTCGTTTGGATGCCGTCAAACACATGAAAGGAAACGACATTAGCCGTTTTTGTTCCAACATAAGGGAATATGCCTACACCTTGGGCAAAAGAAACTTTTTCCTGTTTGGCGAAATTATCGGTAATGATGAGATGGGCAATCCCTATATAGGCCCCAAAATGCTGCCGAAGGACCGGAATGTATATTACGGGCTAGATTCCATTTTAGATCATCCGTTGCATAGTGTTTTGGCAGAAGTGATAAAGGGTAATTCATCCCCGAACCGATTGATACAACGGTATTCGGATTTGCAAAAGAATGCCCTAAGCCGAGGCGAATATGGGGAATTCCTGGTAACCTATATCGATGATCACGATCAGGTGGGGATGGACTTTAAGCACCGCTTTGGCCATAATGCCGCTCCCGAGCAAATTGTTGCGGGCGTGGGCTTTCTTATTTGTGCCCTTGGCGCTCCATGTATTTATTACGGTACTGAACAAGGATTTGAGGGCAACGGAATGGATGACCGATATATTAGGGAAGGAATGTTCGATCCTGATGATAAGGAGACGAACGTATTGAACCAAGATTCATGGATATTCAAGAGAATTTCGGTCTTGGCACATCTTAGACAAAAGGAAGCCATTCTAAAGTTCGGTCGAATGTATTTCAGGGAAACTTCAAAAAACGGACTTGATTTTCAGTTTCCCGATTGTGAGGAATGTCTTTTGGCATTTTCAAGAATCCTGCATCAGGGCGAAATTCTCGTAGTCTATAATTCTTCCCCAAAGGATACCAAAGAAGAATATATAGCGGTCGATACCAATATCAATGAAGAGGGTATACTTATGGAATGCCTCTATGGTAACAAGAAAAATATCAAGATAGAAAAAAATACAGATAAAGAAGCTGACCGCCTTTTCATCAAGGTAAAGCTAAAACCCATGGAGTTTTTGATGTTCAAGAACAATTCATTCAAATTTTAATTAACGGCATTATGGTTATGAAAGAACAAAAGATCGATACAAGTAAATTCTACGGATTGATGCATACTGACATCGAGGGAATCGATGCCCTTATAGAACTGGCCCTGAACATCCGTTGGTCATGGAACCATGCCTCGGATAAATTATGGGAACATCTAGATCCGGAACTATGGGAATTCACACGCAACCCATGGGTCATTCTACAGACGGTTTCACGGGATCGGTTAGAGGAGCATTTGACAGACCCAGTTTTTCAGGAAAAACTCAATGATTTATTAGAGGCAAACGAACAGGCGATTTCCGCTCCCTCTTGGTTTCAGCAAAACCATCCAAAGACCGCGCTTACCACTATCGCCTATTTCAGTATGGAATATATGCTTAATGAGGCCCTACCTATTTATGCCGGTGGCCTGGGCAACGTGGCAGGCGATCAACTAAAAGCGGCCAGTGATCTGGGCGTGCCTGTTGTCGCTGTGGGATTGCTTTATGCCAAAGGCTATTTCCGACAGGAAATAGGCAAATATGGAACGCAAAATGCCTTGTTTCCCTATAATGACCCAGGACAATTGCCCGTTACACCCTTACGCTTACCGAACGGGGAATGGCTTCGTATAAAGGTATCGTTGCCCGGTCATCCGATTTGGCTCCGTGCATGGCAGGTACAGGTAGGAAGGGCGAGACTCTATCTTTTGGATAGCAACGACGCCGCCAACTTGCCGATTCATCGTGGAATTACCGATGAGCTGTATGGTGGAGGGCCCGAACTGCGCATAAAACAGGAAATCATATTGGGTATAGGAGGATACAGATTACTAAAAGCCTTGGATATAAAACCCGAAGTCTGCCATATGAACGAAGGCCATGCGGCCTTTCTGGTTCTGGAACGTGCCAATGATTTTATGAAGGCAAACGGAACTTCTTTTGAGGAGGCACTTGCCGTAACCCGTACGGGCAACCTATTTACGACACACACGGCGGTTGCAGCTGGTTTTGATCATTTCAGTCCCTCGTCAATGGAATACCATTTAGGCGCTTATGCCAAAAAACAACTGGGCTTGGATTTTAATGATTTAATGGCCCTAGGGCGGGCCGACATCAATAACCGATCAGAAAGTTTTAACATGGCCTATCTGGCCATTCGTGGCAGCGGGGCGGTAAATGGTGTTAGCCGTTTGCACGGTGAAGTAAGCAGAAATCTTTTTAACAATCTTTTCCCGCGCTGGCCAGTAGAGGAAGTTCCGGTAGGCCATGTAACTAATGGGGTGCACATGCCATGTTGGGATTCCAAATATGCAGATGAAATCTGGACGGAATCCTGCGGAAAGGATCGCTGGAGGGGCGAACTCGCTGACCATACAGCGCATATTTCGAAACTATCCGACGAAAAATTATGGGAATTTAGGACTCGCTCCAGAAATCGCCTTGTCGATTTTATAAGGGCAAGGTTTGAGAGGCAGGCAATAGTCTTGGGCCTACCGTCGGAAGTGGTCGGGATCGCAAACCAAGTTTTTGACCCGGACACCCTGACCTTGGGCTTTGCCCGCCGATTTGTGCCTTACAAAAGACCGGACCTCTTATTACACGATCCCGAACGTTTGGTCCGAATTCTTAATAATTCGGAACATCCGGTACAATTGGTCTTGGCCGGTAAAGCTCCGCCATTTGATGAAGCTGGAAAAGGATTGATACGAAAATGGGTACAGTTTATCCAACAGCATAATTTGTATAAGCATGTCCTTTTTCTAAGTGATTATGACATGATGTTAGCGGAAAATTTGGTCCAAGGGGTTGATGTGTGGCTAAATACCCCGAGACGGCCCTGGGAAGCTAGCGGAACCAGTGGTATGAAAGTACTTGTAAATGGCGGCCTCAATTTATCGGTACTGGACGGTTGGTGGGCCGAGGCCTATACTCCCGAAGTGGGCTGGGCCTTGGGCGATGGCCAAGAACATGGCGACGATCCGGCATGGGACGCTCACGAGGCAGCAACACTATATGAGATACTGGAGCAGCAGGTCGTCCCCGAATTCTACGCACATAACAAAAAAGGAGTATCGGAAATTTGGGTGGAACGCATGAGAAAAAGTATGGCGACCCTAACGCCCCGTTTTTCCACCAACCGAACGGTTCGCGAATATATGGAGGACTTTTATCTGCCAGCGGCAATCAACTATAAAAAATGCGCAGCTAGAAAAGGAGCTAAAGGGAAAAAAATTGTTAGCGTAGGAAATGAGCTCAAAAACAAATGGAATGCCATACAATTTGGGAGCGTCGAAATTGAAAGTGCACGTCAAAAGCATCACTTTAAAGTACCGATATGGTTGCCAGAAATAAACCTTAAACATATTCAGGTAGAACTATTCGCGGAAGGAATCAACGGTGGAGCGCCCGAAAAAATCAAGATGAAATTTGATTGGATGGGGGAAGATGGGGCACATAACTTTTATGCACAGGTAAATACTTCCCGACCTATCAATCACTATACCGTTCGTATTGTACCCAGTTACGAAGGCATTTCCGTGCCGTTGGAAAACAACTTGATACAATGGCAGCATTAAAAATGGAATTTTAAATAAAAAGAAAAATGGAAACATTAGAATATCATGAAACTATATTAAATAAAGTCAGCTTCGACAAGAAGTTGTTAAAGATGGAACTGAAAAAGGCGGTTCGCAATACCACTTGTTCCCAACAGCCAGCGCTTCTTGAATGGTGCGGAGAACACCTTGGCGAGGAATACAAAAAAATGGCTGCCGGTTTTATGGAAAACAAGAGCTGTGCTTTTGAAGAGCAAGATTCATGATTGGTATGAATAGTCATTTTGGTCACAAAACCGAGTTATCAATATTCTAATTATTAAATACCTAGAACAAAAAATGCTTCCGGAAAATACAAATCTTCTAACCATCAATGGCGGTTCATCCAGCATCAAGTTCGCTATGTATAAAATGGTCATGAACCCAGAGCCCTTATTTTCCGGGAGTATCGACCGCATTGGATTGGATGGTACCACATTCAATTTTACCTACCCTGACAATGATGAAAAGATAAGTTATAAGATATATTGCCCGGGCTTTTATGAAGCTGCCATATTTCTAGTCCTTTGGCTCAAAAAACAACCTGGTTTTGATAGGGTCACATGTATTGGACATCGCATTGTCCATGGTTTGAACCACACACACGCAGAAGTAATAAACGCGTCTTTACTAAAGGAATTAAAAAATATCCGTGATTATGATCTAGATCATCTTCCTGCAGAGATCGAAATCATCGAACTATTCAAAAGTAGATGCCCCGACCTGTTACAGATAGCATGTTTCGATACTTCCTTTCACACAACGATGCCCCGTATTGCTAAAATACTGCCCATACCAAGGCGATTTGACAAAGCAGGTATTCAGCGGTATGGTTTTCATGGCTTGTCCTATACTTATCTCATAGAAGAACTCAAAACAAAAATGGGAGTTGAGTCTGATGGGAGGGTCATTCTGGCCCATCTTGGGAATGGAGCCAGTATGGCAGCCGTTAAGGATGGAAAAAGCATTGATACCACCATGGGCTTTACCCCCACAGGTGGTTGCGTCATGGGCACACGGAGTGGCGATTTAGACCCCGGCGTGGCTTGGTATATGATGAACAGCGAAGGAATGAACACCAAACAGTTCAATCATTTGATCAATCATGAATCAGGTCTTCTGGGAATTTCCGAAACAAGTGCCGATATGCAAGATCTGTTACAAAAAGAAAGCTCGGACGAAAGGGCGGCAGAGGCAGTAGCCCTTTTCTGTTATCATATACAAAAGTGGATCGGTTCGTTTATGGCCGTGTTGAGAGGCCTTGATATATTGGTTTTTTCCGGGGGTATCGGCGAGAATGCACCTATAATCCGTTCAAGAATTTGTGAAGGCTTGGGCTTTGCCGGAATTGAATTGGATGAGGACAAAAACAATCAAAATGAGTTTCAGATCTCCATGATAAATGGCAAAGTAAAAGTATTGGTAATGCCTACAAATGAAGAGTTGATCATTGCAAGAAACACAACGGATTTGTATAACAAGTCCAAAGACAAAGAAAGACAGCTATAAAATAAGTAAGACATGGAAAATCAAAATAGTAAAAAAGGAAAAATGGAAATAGCTCCGGAACTTCTGGATAAAATGGATGCGTACTGGCGGGCGACCAATTACCTATCCGTAGGTCAGATATATCTACGGGATAATCCCCTGATGCGGCAACCGTTGAAAGCGGAACATATCAAACCCATGTTATTGGGGCATTGGGGTACTACACCGGGCCAAAACTTTATTTATGTACATCTAAATCGAATCATTAAAAAATACGATCTGAACATGCTTTATGTGTCCGGCCCCGGACACGGAGGGCCGGCACTTGTAGGGAGCACCTATCTTGAGGGAACCTATAGTGAGATCTATCCGGCCATAAGCCAAGACGAAGAGGGATTGAGAAAACTGTTTACCCAATTTTCCTTCCCTGGCGGTATTCCCAGCCACGTCTCCCCCGAATGCCCCGGATCCATTCACGAAGGAGGCGAGCTAGGCTATTCGCTTAGCCATGCTTTCGGGGCGGCCTTCGATAATCCGGATCTGATAGTGTCCTGCGTGGTGGGCGACGGGGAAGCGGAGACAGGTCCGTTGGCGACCGCATGGCACTCCAACAAATTTCTGAACCCGGTTATGGACGGAACGGTACTTCCTATTCTGCACCTTAATGGGTATAAAATCGCTAACCCCACGATTCTTGCCCGAATTGGACATACAGAGCTGGAACAACTTTTTTTAGGCTATGGATGGAAGCCCTATTTCATCGAAGGCGATGATCCTATGACAATGCATCGGAAAATGGCGGAATTGTTGGACCAAGTGATCGAGGAAATCAAAACGATCAAGGAAAACGCCGCCCAAGGATCTGCTACCGAACGTCCGCAGTGGCCCATGATTATTTTGAAATCCCCCAAAGGGTGGACAGGCCCCAAATTTGTGGATGGCTTGCCCGTAGAAAACCATTTTCGATCGCATCAGGTTCCGTTGCCCGATGCCGCCAGTAATCCAGAGCACTTAAAGCAATTGGAAGATTGGTTCAAAAGCTATAGGCCCGAAGAGTTTTTTGATGAACAAGGCCTTCTTTTAAGGGAATTGGCCGATCTGGCCCCTGAGGGCGAAAGGCGAATGGGTGCCAACCCACATGCCAATGGAGGTCTTTTGTTAAAAGACCTCCATATGCCCGACTTTAGGAAGTATGGTTTGGACGTATCGCTACGTGGAAAGATGGGAAACGGGGATACCCGCGTTCTGGGAGAGTTTGCGAGGGATATTATCAAGCTGAACCGGTCGCAACGGAATTTCAGGATCTTTGGACCGGACGAAACACTTTCAAACCGTTTGAACTCGGTTTTCGAGGCTACTAGTAGGCAATGGGAAGCGGAGACCATGGATACCGATGAATTACTTGAAAAAGACGGCCGTGTAGTGGAGATGTTAAGCGAGCACCAGTGCGAAGGCTGGCTTGAAGGTTATCTCTTGACTGGAAGACATGGGCTGTTCAATTGCTACGAAGCATTTATACATATCATCGATTCCATGTTCAACCAACACGCCAAGTGGCTAAAGGTAACAGCGGAACTGCCCTGGCGCAGAAAAATTGCTTCCCTCAACATTCTTTTGGCCTCGCACGTTTGGCGGCAAGACCACAACGGGTTTACCCATCAGGATCCCGGGTTCCTTGATGTCGTCATGAATAAAAAAGCCGAAATAATTCGGGTATATCTTCCGCCCGATGCCAATTGTCTTTTATCGGTAATGGACCATTGTTTTCGCAGTAAGCATTATGTAAATGTGGTTGTTGCCGGAAAGCACCCCGCACCGCAATGGCTTCCCATGGAAGAAGCGGTCATACATTGTGCCAAGGGAATCGGTATCTGGACCTGGGCGAGCAATGACAACGGTACGGAACCCGATGTGGTCATGGCCTGTGCGGGAGACGTACCTACCTTGGAGACCTTGGCAGCGGTATCCATATTACGTGAAAAATTGCCAGACCTGAAAATACGCGTGGTAAACGTGGTAGATTTGATGAAGCTACAAACCGATACGGCGCATCCGCATGGATTAACCGATGCTGATTTTGATATGTTGTTCACAAAGACCAAACCGGTCATATTCGCGTTTCACGGCTATCCCTGGCTGGTGCACCGTCTTACCTACAACCGTACCAATCATGTTAATTTTCATGTTAGGGGCTACAAGGAAGAAGGCACCATAACGACCGCTTTTGATATGACGGTATTGAACGATATGGATCGTTTTCACTTAGTGCAGGACGTATTGGACCGATTGCCAAACTTGGGCGATGAAGTGGCTTATCTAAAACAGGAAATGCAGGACAAGCTGATCGAGCACAAGTATTATATCCGTAAAAACGGGTTGGATATGCCCGAGATCAGAAATTGGAAATGGAAAAACTAATTGGCTTTATAGACCACTTAGCATCAAGTGCAATAAAAATTAACTACACAGAATGAAGACAACTGTATTTAGCACCCATAAATTCGAAGAATCGTATTTGACATCCGCCAATGACGGCAAACATGAATTGAGGCTATTAGAGGAACGACTGTCCGAGCATACCGTTCCCTTGGCAAAAGGCTCGGAGGCCATAAGCTTATTTACAGGCGATGATGCATCCGCCAACATACTAGAAAAACTAGGTGCGTTCGAAGTCAAATACATAGCTCTTCGTTCGGCAGGCTACAACCATGTGGATATGGAAAAGGCGAATGAAATGAACATCAAGGTGGCTCGTGTTCCTGCATATTCTCCTTACGCAATAGCAGAACACACGGTCGCACTAATATTGGCTTTGAACAGAAAATTGATAAGGGCTCATAGTAGGGTACGTGAACAGAATTTCTCGTTGAACGGACTCACAGGGTTTGACCTGAATGGAAAGATCGTCGGTGTAATGGGCACAGGGAAAATTGGGGCCGTACTCATTAAAATACTTCACGGCTTTGGCTGCAAAATTTTGGCCTATGATGTCAACAAGGATGAAGACCTAGTAGAGAAATTTGGTGCCCGCTATACCGACTGCAAAACGTTATGCAGCGAAGCGGACATTATAAGCCTTCACGTTCCCCTCACATCAGAAACAAGGCATATCATAAATGCCGAGCAAATTGGGGTCATGAAAAAAGGTGTTATGCTCATCAATACGAGCAGGGGCGGCCTGGTAGATACCAAAGCGGTCATTGAAGGTTTAAAAACAGAAAAAGTCGGATATTTTGGGATGGATGTTTATGAAGAAGAGGAAGGATTGTTTTTTGAAGATCATTCCGATGAGATACTTCAGGATGACGTAATTGCGCGTTTGATGACCTTCAAGAATGTTCTAATAACGAGCCATCAGGCATTCTTGACCGATACCGCATTGACGAACATTGCGGACACTACCGTATATAATCTGGATTGTTTTGAAAAACAAATCGAATCGGGAAACGAAGTCTCCAATGAATAAAGGACAGGCTCCAATTGTAAGCTTTGAAATACATATAAACCTAAAAACAATAGCACTATGAAAAATATATTAGTACCCACTGATTTCTCCGAAAATTGTAACAAAGCCGCCGATTTGGGCGTTGAAATGGCCAAATTATATAATGCGGAAATTCATTTCTTTCACTTGATACATACTCCCGTAGACTGGGTCAAACTCGACAAGCTAAAGGAAAAAAGATATCCTAAGACCTTGAAGGAAATCGGATCGGCCAAATCTGCATTGCGGGAATTGGAAAAAAAAGCGGAGAAGGAAAACCTAAAGTGTCGCACCTTCTTGGAGTACCAGATTGAGACCACCAATATTTTAAAACATTCCGGTCATTTCCACCATGATTTTATTATCACGGGGAGTAGCGGCACCAAAGGCACAGCGCGGGAACTGTTTGGCAGCAATGTGGAAAAAATTGTACGGAAATCAGATGTCCCCGTAATCGTGGTTAAAGAGGACGAAGTTTCCTTTCCTTTTAAAAACATTGTATTTGTTTCTGATTTTATGGAGGATGTGAGTGGTGCTTTCGAACATGTAATCTCAATCGCAAAAAAATGTAATGCACATATTCGTTTGTTGCGCATCAACACCCAAACGGATACCAATAGCATCGCGGCAGGATTAAATCCGATTAAGAGATTCTTGGAAAAGTTTCCCGATTTGAAAAATTATTCCATGTACGTCAATAACGAACCCTCTGTGGAAACGGGTATAAACACGTTCCTAAGACACGAACCTGCGGATCTGATTGCTTTGTCCACCCATGGTAGTACAGGCTTTTTGAGCCTGTTTTCCAAGAGCATCGCCGAGGGTGTGGCCAATCATTCGGCACTTCCGGTAATGACGATCAAAATTTAAAAAAAAGCATAGATAGTACGATGTCGAATAACTTAAATCAAATACGAGAAAAGCCCTTTTACAAGTTATTGTTGGGAAGAACGGTATTGCCCCTCGTTACCATTTTGGGTATCGGCATCTTGTATGTTGTTTTAATGTCAATGGTCGATCATAAATCTTTGCCATTCCACATTATAATTGCAACGGCGGCCTTGGGTAAGACCATCGTGATTACGATGACTACCTTGAAGCGATTGTCTAAATTGATAAAAATCTGTCATTCATTGGAGCGATTGCTTTGGGTTTTTGGGCTGATAATCGTCATAAGCATATTCTCCTTTGCAACCGATTATGCCTGCCTTTTTCAATTCAGCCATACCACATTTGAAGGAGTTCCCGATTATTCAAATTCGTACTTGTATAATTTGTACCACTTTTTCTACTTCAGTGTGATTACTTTTTCAACGGTAGGCTACGGCGATATTGTTCCAACTTCCGATGAAGCCCGGTTCGTTGTCATGCTCGAAATATTCTTAAGTTTTTTCCTAATCGTATTTGCTTTGACCAATATTAAAAAAATACACATCAATGGATAAGATACATATCATAAAGGCAAGTGGGGAGAAAGCTCCTTTTGAAATAGGTAAAGTAAGGCATTCATTAGAACGGGCCGGTGCCGATAAATTGTTGGTCGAAGAGATAGTTCAAGAAATTGATAAGGCAATTTACGAGGGAATGACCACCAAAAAGATATATCAAATGGCGTTTAAAATATTAAGGAGAAAATCTAGAGTAAGTGCCTCTCGATATAAGCTCAAGAAAGCCCTTATGGAACTCGGGCCTTCGGGTTATCCCTTTGAAAAATTTGTTGGGGCCCTATTGATTCAAGAAGATTTTGAAACAAAAATCGGGGTAATCGTTAAAGGCAATTGTGTACAGCATGAAGTGGATGTGATAGCTGAAAAAGACAACAAGCATTATATGATTGAATGTAAATACCATAGTGATCAGGGCCGGTTTTGCAATGTGAAAATCCCGCTCTATATCCATTCAAGATTTTTGGATGTGGAAAAACAATGGGGAAAACAGCAAGGCCATAAAACCAAGTTTCATCAAGGAGGAGTTTATACTAATACACGTTTTACCACCGATGCCATACAATATGGTACCTGTGTTGGGCTGATGCTTACAAGTTGGGATTACCCGAAAGGGAACGGTCTGAAAGAACGGATAGACAAATCCGGCCTTCATCCCTTAACCTCTTTAACAACATTGACAAAGGCCGAGAAATCCAAATTATTGGATAAAGGCATTGTGCTCTGCAAGGATATTAACGAAAACCCATCACTATTGGAGCAAATAGGTATCGCCAAGCAACGACAAAAAAAAATTCTCGAAGATTCGGAAGAATTATGCACAGCACATTAAACCAATAAACATTAATTAATCCTAAAAAGAAAACAGATGAAAACAGAAGCATTGCAAAAACAGAATAACATCGAACTGGAGCCATTTTACCAAGCAATGGAAGATGATCCTAGCTTACTTGAAGAAGCCTTTGAAACATTACTGGAGATGGTAAACTCCGAGCCCAAATCCGTAAAGAAACTAGCCCTTCTTATCAAAGAGGAGTTTCACGATCTCTATTCAGAAATAGCGGAGTTATGCCAACCGGACCAAGATAAAGGGAACACATCTTCCTGTTGTGGAGGGCACTAAACGGGTACTATAAATGAAAAACAACAAAATAAACATTCACTTTTTAGGAGCTGCCGGAACCGTTACTGGTTCAAAATATCTCTTGGATACCGGCGAACGCAAAATCTTGATTGATTGTGGTCTTTTTCAAGGGCTAAAAGAACTACGTCTAAAAAACTGGATGTATCCACCCGTTGAAGTCTCGGAAATTGACGCGGTCTTGCTCACGCACGGGCATATGGACCATACAGGCTATCTGCCCAGATTGGTCAAACAGGGTTTTAAAGGCCCCATTTATGGAACGTACCCCACATTGGACATTGCCAAAATCATTTTGAACGATAGTGCCAAGATTCAAGAACAGGAAGCCGAACGTGCCAATAAGGAAGGCTATTCCAAACATAGTCCCGCCGAACCACTTTATGACTTAAAGGATGTTGAAAAAACCGTTCCCTTTTTCAAGGGAGTACCGCCCGGCCAAAGGCTGCCCTTGATGAAAAACATAAAAGCTAGATTTCAGTACAACGGCCATATCCTTGGTGCTACCTACATTGAATTGGATGTTCTCGGAAAACGTTTTGTTTTTTCAGGGGATATCGGCAGAACCAATGATTTATTGCTATATCCACCTCTAAAACCAAAAAAGGCAGATGTTCTTTTTATAGAATCGACCTATGGCGGCAGGTTTCATCCCGAAGAAGCAGAAGCACTTCCCGAAATTGAAAAATTGGTCAACAAAACCATTGAAAGGGGCGGAAGCCTTTTCATACCAAGTTTTTCCGTAGAACGTGCCCAATTGATGATGCTGATATTTTGGAGGTTGTTAAAACAAAATAAAATCCCCAAAGTACAGATGATTATGGACAGCCCGATGGGGGCCAACGTACTGGAACTGTTCCATCGAACTAGAGACTGGCATAGGTTGGAAGATGCTGAGTGTGACGAAATGTGTTCACATTTTATGGTAGTAAGCAGTTATCGTGAAACTATGGAATTGCGAAGCGATGATACACCTAAAATCGTCATCGCCGGAAGCGGAATGCTCACGGGAGGTAGAATGCTTAATTACTTGGAAACTCAAGCGCAAAACCCAAAAAACACCTTGCTTTTTGTTGGGTATCAAGCAGAAGGTACTCGGGGACGGAAATTGTTGGAAGGCGACAGAGAATTGAGAGTGTACGGAAAAACAGTATCCTTTCAAATGGAGGTGGCAGAAATAGAAGGTCTTTCGGCACATGCCAACCATACCGAACTATTGGATTGGCTAAGCAATGTCGAACAGAAACCGGAAAGGATCTTTATTGTTCATGGAGAGCAGGAAAGTGCAGAAGCATTGCAAAAAGGCATCAGGGAAACCTATGATTGGGATTCCGAGATTCCTCAGCTATACAATATTGAAGAAATAATACTTAATTAACTAATATGGTCGAACTAATCATTGGGGTACTATTAGGAATTTCCATTGTATTACTTGCAATAAAAACGGGCTTTGATAAGGACAGCAGTTTCTATCCTGTATTATTGATTGCTATTGCTTTCTACTATGTTCTTTTCGCTTTTCAAGCTAACAATACTTACGAAATTATATTCGAAACAAGCATTGCTTTGCTATTCTCGGCAATAGCAATATTAGGACATCATAGAAACCTAAAAATAGTAGGTATCGCAATGATATTACATGGGATCTATGACCTATTTCAAGGTAATATTGTGTTCTCTACAAACCCACCTCAATGGTGGCCACTTTTCTGTTTGGGAGTTGATGTAACTCTCGGTATTTGGCTTCTTTGGACTTCATCGAAACATTTAAAAACCAAATAATGAAAAATAGTATGGAAGAAAAATCAAGTACTTTAAAATATAAACACTTGGGCATTTATACACAGAATGAGCATGTGGTCTATATGCGGGAAGATTGCCATGTCTGTGTTTCCGAAGGTTTTGAAGCATTGACCAGAATCCGGGTATCCAATTTCAATACTTCCATCGTTGCCAGTCTTAATGTAATAACGTCTGATGTGCTGCTAGTCGGAGAGATAGGGTTATCCGAAGCGGCGGCGAAAAAATTAAAAGTGTCCGGAAATGAAACACTAAGGGTGTCGCACTTGGAACCTATAGATTCCTTAAGCCATGTAAGGGCCAAAATCTACAATCAAAAACTAGTTTATACGGCCTTCGAAGAAATCATTACGGATATCGTTGAAGGAGATTACTCCAACATTCATCTTTCGGCTTTTATTACGGCCTGTGCCGGAAATAGATTGGATGTCAATGAAATCTCGGACCTCACAAAAGCCATGATCGCTTCTGGAAAACAATTGGATTGGAACAAAAAAATCGTAGTCGATAAACATTGTATCGGCGGTTTGCCAGGCAACAGAACAACGCCCATCGTTGTGGCCATTGTTGCCGCCTACGGGCTTACCATGCCCAAAACATCATCGAGAGCTATCACTTCCCCGGCAGGAACAGCCGATACCATGGAGGTATTGACCAATGTTACCCTTTCTTTGGAAGAAATCAAAGCTGTTGTTGAAAAAGAAGGCGGATGTTTTGTTTGGGGGGGTACCGCGCAATTAAGTCCGGCAGATGATATGCTCATCAAAATTGAAAAAGCCTTGGATATTGATAGCGAAGGGCAGTTGATTGCATCGGTTCTTTCCAAAAAAGCGGCAGCAGGTTCTACCCATGTGGTCATTGATATTCCTGTCGGCGAAACGGCCAAGGTTCGTACCGATTACGCTGCCATGAAGCTTAAGGAACATCTCGAAGTCGTGGGCAAAGCTGTTGGCCTTGATACAAGAGTAGTTATTACAGATGGTACACAGCCTGTCGGCAGAGGTATTGGTCCAGCCCTTGAAGCAATGGACCTCCTTAGTGTACTCAAGAACGAAGTTGATGCTCCGAAAGACCTAAGAGAAAGGGCAGTTCTATTAGCGGGCGAGCTATTAGAGCTTTCTGGCGAAATCGAATCGGGAAATGGAAAGCAAACCGCCAGAGGGCTATTGGAATCAGGTAAGGCATACAACAAATTTCTCGCTATCTGTAAAGCCCAAGGTAATTTTAAACAACCTCTCCTAAAACCTTATAAATTCGAAATAAAAGCCAAAAAAACAGGTGTTTTACGGCGTATTGACAATAGAAAGATTGCAAAACTCGCCAAACTGTCAGGTGCGCCCCAATCAAAATCTGCCGGTATTTTACTGAACGTTCATTTGAACGATGAAATAGAAAAAGGCCAGTTGCTCTATACGCTCTTTGCAGAATCGCAAGGCGAGTTGAACTATGCCTTGGAATATTATGAGAGCCATGACGATATTATAACAATAGAATAAAAAAAAGAACAAATGAAAACTATATTATTCAGTCTTCCGGGAAACCAAGAACTCACGGAATTGTTAGCGGAGAAAATGAAAGCGGAAATCGGGGAATGCACCATACGCAAATTTCCTGACGGGGAATCCTACACGCGTATCCTTTCCGATGTGAAAGACAAATGTGTGGTCATGGTCTGCACCTTGCACGAACCCGATGAAAAACTATTGCCATTGTATTTTTTAAGCCACACCGCAAAATCTTTGGGCGCTATGTGCACTTGCTTGGTGGCTCCCTATTTGGCCTATATGCGACAGGACAAGGTCTTTGATGAAGGGGAAGGCGTCACCTCTAGCTTTTTCGGGAAATTGATTTCAGGTTTTGCCGATAGCATCACGACCATTGACCCCCATTTGCATAGAATACATATGTTGGGCGAGGTATACAATATTCCGAAAAGGGTCATTCATGCAGCGGACGAAATCTCCAAATACATCAAGAAGAACATTCATAATCCGGTACTTATCGGGCCCGATTCCGAAAGTGAGCAATGGGTTTCCGATGTGGCAAAAAAAGCGGGAGTACCCTTCACGGTGTTACAAAAGGTCCGCCATGGCGACCGTGATGTTGAAGTTTCTGTTCCCGATGTAGATAAATATAAGGAAGCGACGCCAGTTTTAGTAGACGACATCATTTCTACGGCCCGGACCATGATAGAAACTACGGAACATTTGAAAAGTACGGGAATGAAACCTGCAATATGCATTGGTATTCATGCCGTATTTTCAGGAAATGCCTATCAAGATTTGTGGGACGCTTATGTGGAGGACATCATTACCTGCAACACGATTCCACATCAGTCGAATAAAATTGATTTGAGCGATGTGATCGCCAAGGAAGTAAAAGAGTTGATGCACCACATATGAAAATAGGATTACACTTAATAGTATTCGTTTTTATGATTTTTTCCGCATACCCACAAGATAAAATGCTAATCGGACAATTGTCCGATAGAAGGGTGGTACGGGAAAATTTTGATAAAAATGGAGACTTTCTGAACAAGCAAACTTTTAAATCCGGAAAGCTAAAAGTAGTCAATGGTTACTATGAAATTATTGTCACAACCGAGCTTTTTGATAAAAAAGGTACCCCGACCGATAAATATACCACCACTTACCGATGCAAACCGGATGAATCCAGTATTTTGGTAATGGCATTTCCGTTTTCAAACCCAAAATCAAAGGAAACCGAAATCAATACAGTGTCCAAAAATTTCAAAGAACTCTATGATCTAGCGAACTTGGAGAATGTTGAACTCGAAATGAGCTTTGATTCGGGATTGTTGAACTTCCTTGGTTCCAACAGTAAGATTAAAATTTATGACCGCGTGTTGGAATCTAACGGAAATGGGAAAATAATCAAATCCAAAATCAATATTAAGGCCTATGCCATTGGTATACGAATTAAACAATTGGACTATGTTGCAAGTGAAAAACTTACAAGTGAGAACTTGTTATCATTCCAGAAATTTACCGAGAAAGACGGCAGCTATTTTACGATGACATACAAATAATAAATGATGAGAAACTATGACACCCTATCAGAGGCAATAAATGATTTACAGATCAGGGGATATACCTATGATTTTAATTTGGCCCCCGACTGTATAAAATGTGCTTCATTGGAATTGGAAATCCATCCCGAAGATTTTGATGTGGATGAAACCCATCGTTTTGAAGGTATGAGCAGTACGGACGATAACAGTGTTCTTTATGCCATTTCATCAAAAGATGGTATAAAGGGGCTTTTGGTAGATGCCTATGGGGTCTATGCTGAAAATATCTCGGAAGCAATGCGAAAAAAATTACGATAACCCTTAAATAGAATACTATGGACAATCACGAAGAGCAAAAGAACAAAAAAATGGACCATTTCAAAATGAATCACGACAAAGATGACCATTCAAAAATGGATCACTCGAAAATGGACCACTCAAAAATGGAAGATCCAAAATCCGACGACCATAGCAAGATGGATCACGGTTCTGGCGACCATTCAGGTCATAATCCAGGTCACGGTCAAATGGGACACGACCATCACAAAATGATGATTGCCGATTTTCGAAAACGGTTTTGGGTAACGCTCGTGCTGACCATTCCCATATTGTTCTTCTCGCCAATGATACAGGAGTTTTTCGGATATGAATTTCTCTTACCAGGAAACCCATATATCCTATTTGCACTTTCCACCGTAGTGTATTTCTATGGTGGCTGGCCATTTTTAAAAGGATTTTGGTCAGAAATAAAGAAGGGTTCACCAGGAATGATGACCCTAATTTCTATGGCTATTAGCGTCGCCTACTTTTATAGTACCGCTACAGTATTCGGTTTACGTGGTGAAGATTTTTTCTGGGAACTTTCAACACTGATCGCAATTATGCTTTTAGGCCATTGGATAGAAATGAAAAGTGTGCTAGGTGCATCAAAAGCCTTACAGTTATTAGTAAGTATGATGCCAGCCGAAGCCCACAGGGTAAAGGGTGATACTATAGAGGATATTCCCTTGGAAGATTTGTTAAAAGACGATGTGATTTTAGTAAAGCCTGGTGAAAAAGTACCTGCTGATGGGATTATAGTAGATGGTTCGAGTTACTTAAATGAATCAATGCTTACAGGGGAATCCAAGCCCGTGAAAAAAGATGAGAACGACAAAGTAATTGGTGGCTCAGTAAACGGCAATAGCACCTTAAAGGTTAAGGTAGAACATACCGGAAAGGACAGTTATCTCAACAAAGTAATCACAATGGTTGAGGAAGCGCAAAAGACCAAATCTAAAATGCAGAACCTTTCTGATAGGGCCGCAAAATGGTTAACCTACATTGCGTTAGCGATTGGCTTTGGGACATTAGCTGTTTGGCTCATTTTAGGCTTCCCTTTTGTATATGCCTTAGAGAGAATGGTAACGGTTATGGTTATCGCTTGCCCACACGCATTAGGACTTGCCATTCCGTTAGTTGTTGCTATATCTACCGCCGTATCTGCCCAAAATGGCTTATTGATAAGGAATCGAACAGCTTTTGAAGAATCCCGAAAAATATCAGCTTTATTGTTTGATAAAACCGGAACATTGACAAAAGGTGATTTTGGTGTCACAAGAGTTGAATCGGTTAAACAAGAATATTCAACAAAAGAAATCTTAAGGCTTTCAAGTGCTTTGGAACAGAGCTCGGAACATCCTATTGCAGTTGGAATTATAAAAAAGGTCAAAGAAGATAATATTACAATCCCGAAGCCAGAAAACTTTAATGCCATTACTGGTAAAGGTGTAGAGGCCAATGTGGAAGGTAAGCAAGTGAAAGTAGTAAGTCCGGGTTATTTAAGGGATGAAAAAATCACTATACCTGAAGATGCCTATAGTGACGCTGCTGAAACTGTTGTTTTTGTATTAATCGATGGACAGCTAGCAGGATACATTGCTCTTGCCGATGAAATAAGACCAGAATCTGCGGAAGCTATCAAAATATTCAAAAAGAATAATATCAAAGTTTTGATGGCCACAGGTGACAATGAAAAAACTGCAAAAGCCGTTAGCGATAAATTAGGTTTGGATGGCTATTATGCCGAGGTACTACCCCATCAAAAAGTGGAAATCGTAAAAGAGTTGGAAAGCAAAGGAGAGTTTGTGGCCATGACGGGCGATGGGGTCAATGACGCACCTGCATTGGCACAAGCCAACGTTGGAATAGCTGTGGGCTCCGGCACCGATGTCGCTGCGGAGACTGCGGACATTATTCTAGTAAACAGTAACCCACAGGATATTGCCAATTTGATTTTGTTCGGCAAGGCCACCTACAACAAGATGATCCAGAACTTGATATGGGCCACCGGCTATAACGTGGTCGCCATCCCATTGGCAGCAGGTGTTTTGTACTCATCAGGCTTTGTACTGGGTCCCGCAGTTGGTGCCGTGTTTATGAGTTTGAGCACCATTATTGTAGCCATTAACGCTCAATTGTTGAAAAGAAAAATTGGGAAAAAGTAATGAATAGAAAGGACAAACTCAACAGGATATTTTTAGTGCTGTTAAGTTTATTTGTGGTAATGCTCGGGTACGGTATTTTACTGCCTACCCTTCCGTATTACACGGAAAGACTGGCTCTAAAAGACAATCTGGATACGGACCTTATCAACTTCCATATAGGAATGTTGACCAGTATTTATCCGTTGTTCCAGCTCTTGTTCGTTATCGTCTGGGGCAAGCTTTCCGATAAATACGGCCGTAAACCTATAATACTATTGGGGCTTGTAGGTTTTGTAGTGATGAACTTGCTAACGGGTCTTGCCACTTCCCTGTCGATGCTCTATATGGCCCGTATCATAGGGGGCATCTTTACGTCAGCGGTCATTCCCGTCAGTAATGCCTATTTAAGTGATATTACCTCAGAAAAGCGAAGGACCAAAATAATGGCCTGGTCCGGGGTCGCTATCAGTTCCGGTGTGATATTTGGCCCTGTTCTGGGGGATTTCTGTCGCAAACGAACCTTCACTATACATACTCTTTTGGAGTGTTCCACCTAGACCGTTTTTCGGTTCCCTTTATTTTGGCCGCTCTTTTGGGCTTTGTGGTATTGCTGATAATCATAAAATGGCTAAAGAATACGGAAGTAAAAAGTCGTATTGCTTCTGAGGTAGTCAAATTCAGTTTTTCCCTTAGTAACTATTTTATCATTTTGTTGCTTTTATCCTTTGTGATGCAGTTCGTGGTTACCCTGTTTGAGACCGTGTTTTCAATTTATGGGAAGGATGAGTTGGCCTTTACAACCAATCAGGTGGGTATTGGTTTTATGCTTTGTGGTTCCGTGATGGCCGTTTTGCAACCCGTATTCGCAACCTATGGCGAAAAAATATTGACCTCTAAACAGCAAATAACATTGGGGTTATTGATATCGGGTGTTTCGTTAATCGTCTTCCCTTTTGTGAGTGGTGAACTATACATTTATGTTACTATAATAATTTTCGCAGCCGGGGGAGCCATGGTGACACCAAACCTGCTTTCGGCAGTTTCTTTGATATCCAAGGAAAACACGGGAAGGAATATATCCATTCAAAGTTCTACTAACAGTATCGGTCAAATTTTGGGTCCGGTATTGGGGACTTGGCTGATTGCCGGAGGGTTTTATTATCCTTTCATCATTGCCGGAGTAACCGTTTTGGTTTCTATGGGATTGGTTTATTTTTTGAAGCAACAAGATAAAGAGGTTAATCAGATCTTATTGGCCGACCAGCATAAAAAAGGGTAGCGATGGATTATAAATGGAAAATTGAAAAACATACTAAAACAGCGTTTCAAAATACTAAAGACAATTCAAAATATGTTGAGTTGGTCCGTTCGGGAGAAGACTATTTTTTAAGGCTGGAAAAGTTAATCGATAAGGCGGAAAAGGAAATCCATTTACAGACCTACATTTTTGAAAACGATGAAACAGGAAACCGTATAGCCTCCTGCTTAAAAAAAGCCGCTCAACGAAAAGTAGAGGTATATGTCTTATTGGATGCCTATGGTAGCGCTGCATTACCCAATAGTTTTGCCCAGGATTTGGTACAGCATGGTATTTTACTTCGCTTTTTTTCGCCATTATTCTCCTTGAACAATTTTTATATCGGTAGGCGGATGCACCATAAAATTGCGGTCGTCGATGAAAAAATAGCACTGATAGGCGGAATCAATATTGCCGATAAATACCGCGGAACCAAGGCTTCTAAACCTTGGTTGGACTATGCCGTTCAGTTGAATTGCCCGGCAGCTAAGAATCTACAAATATTGTGTAGCGATTATTTTTATAAAAGGGGAAGCTCAAAAAAAATACCACCCGTGTTACATTCGGCAGGTAGGGCACTCGTGGGAATTTTACAGAACGACTGGCTGCAGCGAAAAACGGAAGTCTGTGATGCCTACACGAACGCCTTCATTTATGCCAAAGAGGAAATAGTAATCGTGAGCTCGTATTTTTTACCTGGAAACAGATTGGCAAAGGCTTTGAAAAAGACGTGTAAAAGAGGAATAAAAACAACGGTTGTCTTAGCGGGTATTAGCGATGTGCCGTTGGTGCGTAGGGCCACCGAACATTTGTACTCGTCTTTTCTAGACCATCATATGAGAATTTTTGAATGGAATAATTCCGTAGTACACGGTAAAGCTGCGGTGGTTGACAACAAATGGTCTACCATAGGCTCATTTAACCTGAACAGTCTTAGTTGCTATGGCAGTATTGAAATGAACGTAGAAGTTCACTCGGTCAATTTTGCCGAAAGCCTTCGGGCCGACTTTGAAATGGTTATAAGCCAGTGTAGCGAAATTACAAAGGGGAGTCTAAGACAAAGAGCCGGTATATTCAATAAGTTGGGTAATTGGATTTCTTACCAAATGGTACGCACAGCCATGCTTTTTCTAACCTTTCTTCCGCATTTAAGGTTTTTGAAAAATTATAGGTTATAATATGTTGGCAAGTGGTTAAATGGTTTCGCCTCTTTATCTGTCTGTACGGACAAGGCGATAAATCATGAGGCACAACAACTTAAAGTAAGGAAAAATATAATCAGTGGCGGAATGCAAGCTGTAACTACGCTTGGCACGATACATATAAAACGATTAGTAATATTTAAAAACATTAACAATGACAGATTTAACAACGAACGCCATTGAACGCGTACTCCGGAACAATTACCTCGGCCACTTGGCCTATTTATGGCAAGGGAAGCCCTATTTGATTCCTATTACCTACTATTTTGATCTTACCGACAATACGATCATTAGTTATACCTCGGATGGCCATAAAATCGATGCGATGCGAAAAAACAACTCGGTCACCGTACAGGTCGAAGAAATACAATCGATGTTCAATTGGGAATCGGCCATGGTGCACGGCACATTCGAAGAACTTGAGGGCAACATTGCCAAACATAAGTTGCACCTTTTTACCGAAGGCGTGAAGAGCATTATCCGTAGAAAAGAACGGAGAGAGGTTGAGTTTATCAATGAATTTTCGAGCAAATTATACGAAAGGGGAAATCCGATTGTCTATCAGATCAAAATACTTGAGATTTCAGGAAAACGACGGGAAACGTAAAAGCAACATCGCTAATCAGATAGACTTTTTTGGCCTTAACAACCCAACAGGTCTAAATTCCAATGCTAGAATCTTATTTGTATTTTGAAATTATTTAGTGAATGGCCATTTAAAACAACTTGGAACCTATCTAACTATAGTTCTTTAAAATAGATGTACTTAATGTTAGGATAAGATGTAACTTTATATCAATTGAGTAATGCCAAAACAAACAATTTACATATTATCACTTTCCTTGTTGATTATGTGGTCTTGCAAAAAAGACGACCAAAGTTCAGAACAAGTCAACCTTTTGTTTACCGAAAATAATTTAGCAGGAGATTGGAAAAGGATTGCAGAATTTAGAGGACAACCCAATGATTCATTGGGCATATTGGAGCCCTTGGAAGATTTGCTTGCCCAATTCGAAAATTGCCGAAAAGATGATATTCTCAGATATGTTAAGGGTAACGAGCAAGAAGATAACCCCTATTTCTGGGGAATCGGGGCAATTGCTTGTCATAGCCAGATATCAAAAACTTTCACTGAAATTGGCACTTGGTCTCTCGAAGAATCAGGAAAACTGAGCCATGTTAATTCTAATAGAAGTGAATACCATATTGTAATTCAATTAAATGCCCAACAATTACTTGTCAGAATTGAATCGGATAAAAACGAAAATAGCGAGACTACGTTCGAATTTACGGAGTATGAACGCATAAGATAACTTTTATAAAAATATCCAATTGATATTACCTGCCATAAAGGGATATAGAATTGTCCTTGAAATTGGCGATGAAAAGCCTTCCCTTGTCAAAGTGAATATCTGTTGGATAGAAAATGTCTTCCTTTAATATTTGCAGCAACTTTCCTTGATAATCAAAAATTAATATCCGGCTATTTTCTTGGTCGGTGATGGCTAATTCATTAGTGCTCAAAGCAATGCCGGAGGCCACGTTTATTTTTTCATTTAAGCCGATAGTCTTGATGTGGTTTCCATCAAAATCAAAGACCTGAACCCGATGGTTGTACGCATCGGCCACGAATACCTTACCATCCTTTAGTTTTACATCTATTGGATAATACAATTGGCCCTCATTATGGCCTTGCTTTCCAATAGTATAGCTATAATTTGGTGTCTGAACGATGATACGATGGTTATAGAAATCGGCTACCAGAATGGTATCCCCATATACAGAAACACCCGCCGGGGCCTGTGGTCGTTTGTTGATTTTCAACGGACTGGTTTTACCTTTTTTATATTGCCAGATGGTGTCGGTCAAGAATTCGGGTATGTAAAGTGTTTCCTTATCCATATGGATGTTCATCGGCCGTTGTATCCCCGTGATGGAATCCAACACCTTTCCATTCAGATCGATTTTATACAAGCGGAAATAATCCGGATCTGAAAACCAAATGGCCTCCTCGTCCTTGGCCAAAGCCAAGGGGCGGGCTTCTTTGGGAAGTATAATTTTCCGTTCGAACTGCCATTGTTCTTTCGTTCTTTCACAACCGGATGTGAGAAGAACCAAAGCAAAAACCGGAAAAATGAATAGCTTTCTAAAGTTCATGCCAGTAGTTTAAAATCATAAGAGCAAGAATCAGCAACGTAAATATCCAGAGAAACCAAGTGTTGATAATGTGTTTCCTTTTGTCGTTTTGGCAGGATTCCTCTCCACTACATTTTCTTGAATTTTGAAAATTCCTTAAATGAGCGAAACCAAGTGCACCGGCCGAAAAGGTGGTCAGAAAGGGTTGGGCAGGATGTACCCATTCAAAAGTTGAACCCAAGAAACCAAATCCCGCACCGACCGATAGCAGAGCAGGCAAAAAACAGCACATCAAGGGAAGAAGGGCGGCAACCAAGCTGCTTCCCAATACCATTTTGGAAATAGTCTTCATAAAATCTATTCAATTTTGGTTAGTACGATGGACCATTGGCCAGAGAGGTTATCATCTTCCTCATCATGCACCGTTCCGCTTATGCTTGCTGTTCCAACGGTTAATTTTTGTAACAACGCCGTAGGAGTATCCTGCGATACGGAAAATCGTTCATTAGCGGTCTCAATGTACCATTGGCCATCTTCTTTCTCCGCGTTTCCAATTAGGGTCACTTCAGCTTTTTTTGCCGAAAAACCGTTCTTTTTTACCTCTTCCTGAATGCTACGTAATTTAAGTCCGTTCTCGGCAGCCAATCCTACCATATATGCCTTTCCGTCATTGAGGCTGACACGTACTTCCTGAAGCCCATCCATCTTTTTCAGTCCCCGTTCCAGGCCATAGGCGCAAGGGGCGCAATCCATTCCATACACTTCTTGGTCAACTTTGGTAATTTGCCCCGATGCTGTGCCAATTCCGAACAGACCTATCATCATAATTCTAAATATATTTCTCATTTTATACATTTTTAAAATTCTTGCTTTATAACCAGTAGCTTAAGTTTATGGCTAATCGATACCTTTCTTTCACTGCCCAAAGTGTCAAGTCCTGTACGACCGGAAACATCACACCAAAAGATATGCCCCAGGCACCATACAGACCAAGGAATGATGGGCCGACCAAAACTTTTGTACTGCGCAAATCGCTAAGATCCAGTTGTCCGTTAAATTTATTGTTACCTGGGAATTCGGCCAACGATTCTATAAAGATGCGCCAATCCGGTTTTGGGTAATCCCCCATAAAGATATTGGGCCGGTACCCCACAACGGCACTTGCGTAGGGTAGGTCGCCCAATTGTTCGCCTCTTTTCTCAAAATAATATTGGTATCCGCCACCGATCCATCCATACCAAGTGCGCGAGGCATAGCCCGTTGAAATGGCCGCGTGTAACGAGTTGCCCACATTGGCCTGTCCCCTGACATCATCGGTTGGTGCAGAAACGCCCACGATGGCGGTGGACTCAAAACGCTTCCCCACACCAAAAGCATTCGAGAAAAACCGGTACCAAAGGGAAGCCTCAATATCACCGTTGGCGGTCATATTGCTATTGCCCCTTGTCCTTGGTGCATCACCCAACCGTTCTATCATCGTGGGGGTGGTCAGGTTGATCTGCAGGTCTTCCGTAATGCCATAAGAGAACAAGTAGCGCAGCATATATGACGTTTCGGTCTCCGTACCCAGGCTCATCCCGGCCACGTTCAAATCAACCCCGCCTTTGGCAAGGGTCGGGGTCTGTAGCCCATAGAGCGGGCCGTGGCCTTGGGCCATCGCCGTTCCTGATATGGCCAATAACACTATCAATTTAAAATAGCCAATGTTCAGCGATATTTTCGGGAATATTTTGCTAATCATACTTGACCTCTTTTTTAATTATGATTGTCCAATTCCAGCTTCCACCAATTTCGCTTCGGTGATGGCCGAATCCTTACAGCAATCCAAAAGTTCACCGCTCACTACCACAGCGGGAACTTTCTTTATCCCATATTCAGCTATCTTATCAAGACAGGTCTTGTCTTCACATTGCTTGACCAGATCATAGGTCGTTACCTCACATCTACCACAGGCCAGTTCCCTGATCATTTCGACCACCGGATCGCAGACCGGGCAATTGGCCGTAAAAACTTCTACTTGACGTTTCATACTTCTGTTTTTTTTTACTGTTTATATTTCCTTGACTTGTCATTGGATCCAAACAACGAATCAAATGTAGGTCGGTGGGTAGGGTGGTCTCCAAATAAAATTTCAAAAAAAAATGACCCACATCGTGTGGGCCATCAAATCGGTTGTGATTGTGGGGGTCAACCATTTTTGTATGCTTCAAGCTTGGCCTTGAGCACATCGATTTCCTTCATCTTTTCAGTTAGGTTGTCCAATTCCAAATCTGGAAACTGTTTTCTTATAAATTCGATACGGTCTTCATTGCCACAATTTCCGGGGCAGGCCTCGACAGTTTCAGATATTTTTATGGCCAAAGCTTTTCGATAAACTTCGTCCAGTAACAGAAAATGGGCTTTATCCAATCCTTTCTGTGCTGCCTTGAACTGTATTAAAATCTTCTCTGGGTCTGTATCTTCATCGAGCATTTTAATGAGGCCACCAATTTGCCCATTGATACTTTGCAACCTCGTTTTTATGTCCTTGCTTAAATCTCGTGGTATCATCGATTTTAAAATTTTGGCAATATATAATTGTACTGGGGGTGCTCTACAAATTTATCCTGAAATTATTCAACAACAACCAGAGCCTTCTTGTATTGGTGGGCAGGCAACCGTCCCATAAGAGCAAAAGACACAGCAATCGCCTTCCTTTGGTCTTAATATTTGATTGCAGTTTTCGCATTCATAGAAAAACTGACAGGCCGTTGTTGGCATTTCCTCCTCTTTCGTATGTCCACATTCGGGACAGGTAATGGTTGAATTTAAAAGGATTCTCTCGTAGTCCATATTATTTTTTCTGAAACAGGTTATAAATAAAATTTTGCTCTGTTTTAAAAGGGGTTTTATGAATTTTTTCAAAGGATTCCAATAGGGTGAAATCTACTTTAAACAATTCCTTTAGTTTTTCAGGAGAATATTGGGTAATCTCCAATCCACTACATCTTTTTGGCCCGGTGGTCGAAAAAGTTGCCAGTATAAAATATGCTCCCGTCTTAAGGGAACGACCTAGTATGTCAATATACTTTAAGATATCTTCTTCCCGTGTGAAGAAATGAAAAGTAGCCCGGTCGTGCCATAACTCAAAGTCTTGGGTCGGTTCAAAATTCAATATGTCCGAATTTATCCACTGCACCTTTGCGGCTGACTTGCCTAATTTTGATTTGGTACGCTGAAGTGCATTTTCTGAAATATCAAGAATGGACAGGTTGTTATAGTCATTTTTTAACAAATGACTTATAAGGTTTGAGTTTCCCCCGCCAATATCAATAATTGAACTATCTTTAGGTAAGTCAAGGGAAGCTATAATATCCAATGAAGTCGAGGGTTTCCCTTCAAACCAACTTACTTCTTCATCACTTTTTCCGGTATAAACCTCTTCCCAGTGCTTTTTAGTGTATTCATCACTTTTCATAAATTTTGATATTTTGTTAAAGCATATAGGGAATATCCGAGGATAATGTTGGATAAGAAAAA
Source organism: Maribacter cobaltidurans (assembly GCF_002269385.1). Lineage (NCBI taxonomy): Bacteria > Pseudomonadati > Bacteroidota > Flavobacteriia > Flavobacteriales > Flavobacteriaceae > Maribacter > Maribacter cobaltidurans. Next base: position 2,677,460 of record NZ_CP022957.1, on the reverse strand, counting down.
ATCATCGTCCTTAAATCGTGGATCCTCATCTTGGTCTTTATCGCTATTGCGAACAAATTAATGGTTTCCTCGGCGTTGGGACCAATTAAATGTGCTCCCAGTATCGTATGATCTTCTTTATTGACAATAGTCTTAAAGGCATATTCCTTAACATTCAACCGCTCTGCGTTGAACCAATTGCCCACCTCGTTATAATTGACCTGATATTCGATTTTTTGTGATTTGGCCTCTGCCTCGGTCAGACCTACGGCTGCTAATGTTGGCAAAGTGAAAACCACGGAGGGCATCGGTGGATAGCTCACTTTTTTCGTGTTCCCCTTGATGATATTCGAAGCTACAATATGTCCTTCCATAACGGCTACAGGTGTCAGGGGCAGTCCTTTTGAATCTGCCGCATCTCCGGCCGCATAAACATTTGGGTTCGATGCGCTTTGAAGATATTCGTTGACGGCAACCCCTTCTTTTGAAAAGGATATTCCGGACTTGTCCAGCTCCAAATCAAAAATTGCAGGCGGGCGACCGGCCGAATTGAAAACGGTTTCCGTTCTAAATGTCATTTCTTTACCGTCGGTAGTTCCTGTAACTGTATAGTGGTTATCTCTCTTTTCGATTTTAGAAACTTCGGTCGCTAGAACCAGTTTTATTCCCAATTCCTTCGTGGCATTTATCAAGTGTACTACAATATCCTGTTCAAAGTTTTCCAAAGGTCGTTTGCCCCTATGTACAATAGTTACATCGGCACCACAACGGGCGGCGATATGTGCAAATTCAAAGGCGATGTAACCTCCACCAATAAAGAGCAGGGATTGGGGCAGCTCCTTTAGATTGAGGAAATCGGTACTCGAAAGTGCCAAGTACCCACCTTCAAAATCCAGTACCCTTGGTTTTGCGCCCGTTGCAATCACAATCTTGTCGGCTTCGATAGTATCTGTTCCCAACTGTAGGGTATTTTTGGACAGAAATTTTGCCGAAGAATGATAGGTGTCTATATCATTATGCCTGTATCCTTTTTCTATTTTGGGCGGCATTGCATCCACAAAGGATTGTTTGAAGGCCATAATATCCCGCCAATTGACATTGGGAACCGTATCGATACCCTTATCCTTTAAGCGTATTGCAAAATCCCTTACTTCTGTCGCACCGATGATTACCTTTTTGGGGTCGCAACCTCTTAGCGCGCATGTTCCACCGTAGGGCAGTTCGTCAGTAATGCCTACCTTAAGGCCTTTGGAAGCACATTTATTGGCAATGGTCATCCCTGCCATCCCGGAACCGATAACAAAAACATCGTACTTTTTCATCTACTCGTTTTCTTTGTTTTCACCATCGATTACTTTATAACCTGTGCTGTTAATGGCTTTTTGGATTACGGTCAAATCGGCTTTGGTTTTATCATATTCCACTACGGTATTTGCACCTTCGTAACTAGCCTTGACCGATAGAATTCCATCCAATTTGTTGACCTCGCTCTCTACATGGGCTTCACACCCTGCACAGGTCATACCCTCAACATTAAAAGTGTGCTTTACAATATTGGATTGCGAGACATAGACCATGTCCTTGCTGGGCTGTGCATAAAACATATTCGAGTAATATGGAAATGCCAGCATCAATCCCGCAAAAACGGTAACTATAAAATGAAAGCTTTGGGATTGCCAAAAGGAGGGTTTTACATCATCCTCACAGGCACAGTCAATTTCCTCCTGCGTTTTTGGTCGTAGTTTCTGATACCAGGCAAAGACCAATACGAAGATAGTGATGCCGATAAGATAAGGTCGAAATGGTTCCACCCAAGAAAAGGTAGATGCGATGCCAGTGGTTCCGGCAATCAATGCCAAAACCGGGGTTATACAACATATTGATGCCGCTATGGCTGTCAATATTCCTGCATAGGCTACCTTGTTCGAGGTTTTTCCTGTTTCCATTTTATGCTACCTTTTTATTTTTCTGAATTTTGGTAAATACATTTTCCAATACCTCATTGTGATTCTGGACCAATGAATAATACAGGGTCTGCCCCTCACGTCTTGAAGTAATCAATCCCACATCCTTCATTTTACGGATATGCTGCGAAATCGCAGGGACACTCATTTCAAGTATATCGGCAAAATCGCAGGGACAAAGCTCACCTTCCTCGTTCAACAGGAATAGTATCCTTAATCGCGTTTCGTTACCGGCCAGGGCTAGCACTTTGCTGATTTCGACAATCGCCTCTGAGTTTGTTCCCAAGGTTTCGCGACAGCGCATTAACTGCTTTTGGTCGGCCTCCGCACGTGTACAACTTAATTCTGGTGCCATAGTACTGTTTTTGACAAAGGTATAATAATATAATTATTTAAGCAAATACTTAAATAATATTATCCATCGATGCTCTTTTAAAATCACACCTTACTTAAGTACATTCTACCCGATATGAAATGAAAGCCGCTACGTTGAATATTTTATTAAAAATAGGTGCTAAACCCAAAATACCATGAAGCCGTTCTTGAAGCCGGATTGTTGAGAATATCCTGTTGCCACTGGTATCTGTAGTTAATCCTTAGAACGGTCTGTGGTGTAGGCCTAAAGCTTATTGCAGGTGTAATTGCGAATAAATCATCCCCAATATTCGTATTGGTCTGGCCAAAGTTGCCAATATTGTAGTCCACATAATCCGTTCTGAGCGACAGGCTGAGTACGGCATCTTCCCAGTCCAATACTTCGGTCTTTAGTACCGGTTGGACAATATCCACAAAAAAACCAACTTGCCGATTGCCAAACTGCTGGGTAAAAGTGTCCGGAACATCGAGCCATATGTAGGCCATCTCACCGATAAACCTTGTCCCCGTTTTTTTAATGGCTGTATTTAAATCCAAGGCAAGAACATCTACCCTCCTTGATTTGGTATCAACCTGAAGCCCGTCAACTTCCTGCCTATTGTAGGTCCCGCCCATATAGGAAATACCCAATTCCCCTAATTTTCTATGCTTGATGGCGAACTTTCCATTGATGAGGGCATTGCCGCTAAAATTCTCCTCGAATCGCGAGGAATTTTCCTTGACCGAAGCCAAAAATGTTCTTTCTTCCTCGTTATCTATAATGCTTGTATCAAAGCCATTGGTGAGATATGCTTCATAGCCCAAGGTCCAAGCTCCCTTATATGCCTTTCCATATATACCAAATCCGGCATTGGAGAAAGTGGCGGGCAACAAATTGGTGCTGACATCTGGCCGCTCGACGAACTCCCATTTTGGTCCGTCATGGTTTTGGTTAAAGGATCCTATTGGGTTCAGTACGATGCCTCCCCTAAGGTTCAACAAGGGGTGCAAAGCAATGTCCATGGAGGCGAATTCAATGGCAATTTCCTCTGTCCCGTTTTCAAATTCCAGTTCGGTCAAGAATTTAATTCGCTTTGAAATGGATGCCGAAACGAAAAGGGTCAATCTTCGGGCCTGAAAAGAAAGCCCCTCCGACAATCCATCCTCAATACTGTAGATTGAGTTCGCCTCTAGATAACCGCCCAGATTGACTGGAAATTTATCGAAAGTCAAAAAAGGACGGTCATAAACCGCATCCATATTCATCGATTCCTGAATACTGTCCCTGTCGCTAGTTTGCGAGCTAAGGGTTAAAACGTAAATGTTCATTAAAGCAATGGCTGCATATATTTTACGAGACATGCACATAGATATTCTCATTATCGGCGGTTATTTCAAATGACTTTAGATTTTCTTCGGCCGGTCCTTCTAAAACTCTGCCCGAAGGGTCGAACTCACTGCCATGACATGGACAATTGAATATGCCGCCGCCGATGTTGAGTTCACAGCCCCTGTGGGTACATTGCATCAAACTGGCCAGATAATCACTGTTTTGTGTTTTGAAAATTCCTATGGGGTATCGCATGGAATGGCTCTGGATGACCACAAAATCACGTTCAATCTGCTTTTCATCTTTCACCTGCTGAAACTCACCCTTTGAAACTCGTAGCACTCCCCCTTCTTCAACGAAGGATGCATAATACAGGCCTGCGCAACTACTTAGTAAAGCGGAGGAAGCTGGCAGGACTGCAATCAGATATCCAAATTGTTTAATAAAATCTTTTCTATGCACCTATAGGGAATTAATGAATTTTATCAGTTGTGATTTTTCTTTTGGGGTCAGGGACAAATACTGGGCTTTTGAATTATCGGCCTCACCGCCGTGCAATTCAATGGCCTCTTCAATGCTCGAAGCCCTTCCGTCATGTAACAGGAACATTTGCCCGCCTTGGGAATTGCCCGATAACCCAATTCCCCAAAGAGGTGGGGTTCTCCATTCCGAAGTCCCAACATTTCCTTCGGTGAATCCATCATCCAATTCCGGCCCCATGTCATGTAACAACAAATCCGTGTAGGGATGAAATTCCTTAAAGGATAACGATTCAATTGGGGAAAATCCTGTGGTCAAAGTGGGTGTGTGACAGGCAGCACATTGTATGGATTGAAAGAGTTCTTTTCCAGTAATAATATCGGGATCCGCCTGATTTCGGGGTACGGGTGCTTTCAAAGTCTTGAGATAGAACACGACATCATTCAAGGTTTGGGTGCTTACCTCTGGGTCTTCTTCTAGCCCGCTGAATGGGTCAATAGGGTCATAAAGGGATGTAATTCCTATGTCCTGGTTATATGCGCTGACGCTTTGGTGCAACAAATCATAACTACCCGCTTTCTTTCCAAACCTGAAGATATAATTGTTTCCCTGGGGAACACTATTATTCCGAATCTTGGTGAATTCAGGAGGAATATTGTAGTGAGGTCTTCCACTAATACCGTCCTGATTTGCATCAGAAGGGTCTGCGAGAGCCAAAATATCTGCGTCAGGGACAGCATCCAACAAACCCAATCCCGTTACCGCCGGAGCGACCAATATGGAAAATGGGAAGCCGTCCGGCACGGTCTCCGGTTCAAAACCCGGTATGGCTTTATTTTGAATTTGGTTCCTGCCATCACCAAGGGATAACATCGAGGGTAAGTTTAAGTTATTGTTGCCAAACCTGACAAGTTGATTGAAAGGATGACCCTTGCCATCCCCTGAATGGCAACTTGCACAGCTGGTACCAACAAACAAGGGACCAAGGCCTTTTTCAACGGTAAAAACATCATCATTGAAAGCAATATCGCCAGCTAAAAACAGTTGTTGCTCGCTTACGGACAATCCGTCCAATGGCCCGTCCAACAGCTCAAATTCCATAGGTTCTTCGGGGCCGAAATTTTCACAGCCAAGTAGAGCGATTAAGGACAGGCCAATAAAGAAATAAATGATTTTAGACATTACTATAATAATATTTATGCTAATATAATTATATTTTTAGATAAGTCTAAATATAGATGTAAAATTCTTCAATAAAGAAGTGGTTAAATCTTAAAAAGGTTTGTTGATTTAATTATGCAAATCCCGTACTGTGGGACATTGCCGGTTAGTTAGAATGAAAATTTATATTTCGACATTTACTATGGGCTTATGCCCACTTCATCCTTTGCAATCGAATCGCATTGAATATTGCCAATAATGCTACCCCAACATCCGCAAAAACGGCTTCCCACATGGTAGCCAATCCACCTGCGCCAAGAATGAGCACGATAATTTCGCATAGTAAGCTATACCTAATATTTACTAGAGCAGCACATAGGTAGAAAGGCTACTTAACTATCAGCAATGGGGCCTTAGAGGCATACAACATTTTTTTTCTTAGCCCCTTTTTGAAAAGTGCCTCAAAAAATCCGTGTTCCCTGTAAAGCAAAACCAATAGGTCTATTGGGGTTTCAGTCAAAAATTCATCGATACCCTCTTCGGTTTTGTCTTCCTGGATAACTGTAAAGAACCATTGCCTAGGTACAAGAAGTTTGCCAAATCTTTCACGAATAAATGCTTTCTCCAGCACCCTTTCCTGTTCGTCCGCTATATGTACAAAGTGCAACTGTGCATTATAGTTTTCCAATAATCTGGACAATATTTCAAAATCTATTCTATTATCCATACTATCCGTATCCACTGCGACCCCGATACGCCTATACGGAGTATAGCTGGCATCTTCAGGTACGGCCAGTACCGGACAAGGTGCCTTTTGTGTCACCTTTTCGGTAACGGTTCCAATAAAAATTTCATCAAATCCCGAAGACGCACCCTTGGTACCCATAACGACAAGACTGGTATTCATTTCCTTAGCCAGGCCAGAAATCACATCGACCGTTGCCCCGAAACCGACCATTGCCTGAAATTTCAACTTGTCCAATTCAGGAAAGCCCCTTAGAAACTTATCCAATTTTTCCTTATTGATTTTTTCTTGTGATGCAGTGGTATCTGTTACATTGTGTGCCATAGTTGCCATACCGATGGGCGTACCGGATGGATATGCCACTGAATAGGCGTGGACAAAAACCAGTTTTGATTTCAATTTTTGTGCTAGCCCAATTGCGTAGCTCACCGCATTTTTTGAAACCTTTGTAAAATCTACAGGTATTAAAATTCCGTCATCTTTCATATCATTTTGTTTTTATTGATTTGACTCCATTAATCTTTCTTTTTAGGTTTAATTATTCAATTGAAAAGCAGGTAAAAACCATATAGAATTGCGTCTAGAAAGGCAATTGTCAGCACCGCAAGGAACATTGCCACAAAAACCAACAAGCAATACCCTTTCTCCTTTCTGGTTCTTACTTTCCTGTTTATTGAATTCCCCTTTTTTTCCTCTAGTCTCCGCTTTCTCCTTTCCCGTGACATATTATACTGTGCTTTACTAAAATCAACGCACCAATGCTATCCCCTAAGGTCATAAAACCATTCTTCTGCACGTTTGATTCCCTCCGTAATGGCCTTCTCACGAGAATACCCATTCTCTTTTACCAATTCTTGTGCAATTTTGAGGGCCTTGTTCCGAACTGACGGCTGTAGGCCATCAAGTTTTGTTTTGAAATCTTCAAATGTCCAGTCCATATTGTATACTTTTTTTAGAGCTTTCGCCCTTCCATCTCTGCTTTTACAATGCCGCGTTCAAGGGCTTCCTCCTTGGAGCATTGGTTTGTCGTATAGTATTCTTTAGCATACTTTACGGCCAATTTGTGGATGTTTTCATCCAGCATATTGAGCCTCATCGAGCAATCTTTAAAAAGTTCGTCTTTCATCTATCAAAAAAGTTTCAACACGTAAAAAACCATGACCAGTAAATAAACTATATATGCCGCATCAAATACAAAAATCTGCCAACGAGAGAAACCGTGCAGTTCCTTGCTTTGATGCACAAATAGTGTGTAAAGCAGCGGCATAAGCCCGACAAAGGCAAGGTTGACCCAGAACAGTTCAAAGTCCTCAATGGGGGTGGTTACCAAAGCCAGCGGAAAAAATGCCACCGTCATCGTTACGGCATTGTCTGCAATAACACTGGTGGTGCCCGCTGTCACCTCGCCCCCTTTTACCACGCTCCAGGTCTTGAATATTTCCGGTGCCGTGGTCATTATGCCCGTGATGAAAAGGCCTCCCACGATTTCAGAAATATTTAGGGCAGAAACAATATTTTCGGTCGCCTTCACTATGAAAAAAGCACTAACTGCTATCGCAAAGGCCCCGGCAATCGATAACCGGACCTGTTTTTTGTTCCATTCTACTTTTTTGCCCTTTTCCTTGCCTTTTATGATTGCGTGGGTCAAGAACGCAGCATAGGCCGCCAGCATAATCCACCCGTCCACAGGTTGCAGGCCACGCCAGGGCTTTGGCAGAGTTAAAATGGCCACAAGGGCGATAATGCCCAGATAAGGAAGGGACAGTACGGAAACCGAACGTTTGTTCAACGCCAGAATGTTTTTATCAAGATGTTCTTGATGTTCCTTGTTGTTCTTGAATTGTTTCCTGGAAGCAAAATAAGCTATGGTCACCATCAAGGGAATGGAAATAATATTGGAACCCAATAAGTTGCCCAGGCCAATATCGGAAACGTCCCGTGCCGCACTGGTTATATTGATGGCAACTTCAGGACTGGCCGTTACAAGGGCAAGAAAAGCGGCTCCAGCGGATGCGGTAAGCCCCCATTGCTTGCGGAGCAACTTTAAAGGAGTCAACAATCGATCCGCACCCCAGTGTGCTGCCCAGGCCGCTAGGCCCAAAACGAGTACCCATAGCCAACTGTTCATAATTCTGTCATTTTAACATTTCTCTCTTTGCTAGGTTCGATATGGATGTGCACGTCAAGTATCTCGGAATATGACCTGAACAATCTCTCCTTTACTTTGTGTGCAATATCATGGCCCTCGGTCACAGTTAATTCCCCATCGATCCAAATATGCATATCGATATGAAAGGCCGTTCCCATCTTTCGGGAATGGCAGCGCTCTACCCTTACCACTTCAGGAACGGCTTCGGCCAGTCGGATAACCTCATTTCGAAATTCGGGCTCAACAGCTTCGTCCAGCAACTCCCTTACCGATGACCTAGCTATTTTATAGGCATTGAACAGAATAATGCCCGCTGCAATGAGTGCCGCGAAATCATCCGCTATCTCAAACCCTTCGCCACCGATCAATGCTATGGAAATCCCTATAAAAGCGGCTATCGACGTAATGGCATCACTCCTATGGTGAAATGCATCGGCCTTGACGGCCGAACTATTGATTTCATCACCTGTTTTCATGACATAGCGATACAACGCCTCTTTCGTGAGGACAACAAATACCAGTATGAAGAGTGTGAAGGGTGCAGGAGTTTTGTGGGGTACCAGAATATGGTCGATGCTGTCCCTTATGATTATACCACCTGCAATGGTTAGGGCTATGGCAATACCCACCGCCACCAGGGCCTCTATCTTACCGTGCCCGTAGGGATGGTTTTCATCCGGTGGCCTTGACGACCATCTCAACCCGGCCCATAATAGTGCGGATGTCAGCACATCCGCCCCGGATTCGATCGCATCGGCAATAAGGGCATAAGAATGCCCGAACACCCCGCCCAAACCTTTGATCAATGCCAATAATGCACTGATCAAAATACCTACGAGGGTAGTTTTGAGTCCTATTCGGGATATGGCATTTGGATTCCTTTCCAAAATCTTTCTTTTGCTATTTCTTTTCTTCCCAATACGTTATTTGGACAATTTTAAAATTCTAATGGCTCCTCGCGTCACAAAGGCAAATACAATACCGCCTATGACCAAATCGGGCCATTTACTGTCTAAAAAATAAACCAGCACCCCTGCCAGTATTACCCCGCCGTTCACAATAATGTCGTTTGAGGTAAAGATGGCACTTGCCTGCATATGCGCTTCCTTGCTTTTGGCCTTGTTTATCAGCCATAGGGAAACGAGATTACCTATAAGAGCGAAAATGGAAACGATTATCATCCATTGGAACAAAGGGGTTTCACTACTGCTCAAAAACCTTCTCAGGACTTCCGAAAATCCCAGCAGGGCCAAGGCCATTTGAAAGTAACCGCTGAATTTCGCCACTTTCTTTTTTAGTGCAATGGCACCACCTACGGCAAAAAGGCTCAAAGCGTACACAATGGAATCGGCCAGCATATCCAGTGAATCGGCAATTAGACCCATCGAGGAAGAAATCCAACCCGTAGTCATTTCGATAACGAAAAAACCAAAATTGATGTACAAAACCCACCAGAGTATCTTCTTTTGTTTGGTCTCGTCTTCGGCAATAGGTGTTTCCGCCTTTTCTGTTCCCAAAAGTTTTTCCCCCAGCTTTAATGCACCCAATTCCACGTTTATTTCTTGGGCATTCCCCTGATGGTACACATCTAATTTTCTTTTCGGAATGTCAAAGTCCAGATATTTGATTTGAGGATTTGACTCCAGTTTCATCCTTATCATCTGTTCTTCGGAAGGGCAATCCATTTTACTTACCTTAAAAGTGGTTTTGTTTATGGTGGACATTTAAATAATCTGTATTAAATTCTAAGTTTGGTGTTTTAAATCTTTACTTATTATGGGATTCCATATATTTTTCCAAAATCGATTTTAAGCTCTCCAAATAATCAGCGAACGATTTAATGGTCGGTTTTGCTTCATCATCTACGGGAATCGTTATGGGGTTCTCATCCAAATACCGATAGAGTTCGGGATATTCGTGTTCAATCCTTACTGTCAATTCGTTGATTTCCTGGGTTAGCTTTTGAATTTTCTTCATCATCTTATATTTTATATGGTATTACTTGCCCCAATATTTATATATGCAATGCCCTATCTTCGGTAGCGGCCAGAAAGGCTTCCTTAAAGGTTTCTGACAATGTGGGATGCCAATGGGGCATCCGTGCGATATCCTCTGCCGCTGCCCTGAATTCCATTATCGCCAAAACACAAACCAATAATTGTTATATCATATTTTTCTATAGTTGTATTTTTTTGGTTAAATAAGGTGGAAGAACCTTGAACTTGACTCTTGGGCGCAAGGGTTCAAAGTTCTGGAACTCCCACCTGTTATTTTTTCTTACATTTCACGCATATTCCTTTTAATACCAGGTTGACATCGTTTATTTTATAATCAGCTGGTAAACTTTCTTCCGGTATTTTATTTGGCAAACAGATTGTTTTCTTACATTCGGTACAATGAAAGTGCAGATGTAAATCTGAACCGTATTCACCTTTTGCATTTTCACCGGAAATCGCAAATTTTGCCACTCCGGTTCCATCATTTATCTGATGAATAAGTCCTTTATCCTCAAAAATCTTGAGGTTGCGATAAAAGGTCGTTCTGTTTGCTGTCTTATTGGTTTCGCTCTTTTCAGCAAAGACCTTTTTCAAATCGGAAAAGGACACGGCACTTTGCTTCCTTCTCAGATACCTGTATATCTTGGACCTCATTTGAGTAGGGCGAATACCGTGACTTGACAATATTTTTTCCGTTTTGGTCATTTTAAGCTTGCTTCAAAAGCAATCTCCTTTATTGGATTTATTTTTTATAGGCGAGCAAGCGCAATGCATTGACCACCACTACCAACGTAGAGCCCTCGTGAATGGCCACGGCTATCCCTATACTTGCCCAACTCATGATTGTCGCAGGAATTAAAAGGGCAACAACCCCCAAGCTAACCCATAAGTTTTGCTTGATTATCGCCTTCGCTTTTCTGCTCAAACCGATGGCAAAAGGCAAGGTTTCCAGTTTGTCTGCCATTAGTGCTATATCTGCGGTTTCTAAAGCCACGTCGCTTCCCGCCGCACCCATTGCAATACCAACGGTACTGTTTGCCATAGCAGGGGCATCATTGACCCCATCACCTATCATTGCCAGTTTATTTTCCTGTTCCGCAAGTTTTTTGATGGCCTCCACTTTTTCTTCGGGAAGCAGACTTCCGCGAGCTTCGGTCAACCCAATTTCCTCGGCTACGGCATCTGCCACTTTCTGGTTGTCGCCCGTAAGCATTATCATTTTCTTGATGCCTATTTCCTTTAGTTGGGCAAGGGTTTCCTTGGCTTTTTCCCGTGGCGTGTCCATCAGCCCCAGCATCCCTATAAATTCATTGCCCATTTTTATTAGCATCGTGGTCTTTCCTTCCCCTTCAAGCGCTCTTACCTTTTCTGATACATCGTCGGGTACGCCCTTATCAATGTCCTCGAAGAGTTCCAGGTTACCAATGTAAATGGAATTGCCTTGATAGTTTGCCTTTATGCCCTTGCCTTGTACGGCCTCCAAATCATCGGCATCCGGAATCTTGGTGTCTTTCCCGAGCCGTTCCATTCCGTCCCGTACAACTGCCTTTGCCAGGGGGTGGTCGCTCAGTTCCTCAACCGCAATAGCAATTTCCAACAGTTCCTTTTTATCTATGCTGCCAAAGCTTTCGACGTCGGTCAGCTTTGGTTTTCCTTCGGTAAGCGTTCCTGTCTTGTCAAAGGCCAATGCGGTAAGCACCCCTAAATCTTCCAATGGGCGACCGCCTTTTATCAAAACCCCGCCACGCGCAGCCCTTGCCACACCACTCAATACAGCAGATGGCGTAGATATAGCCAGGGCACAAGGACTGGCTGCCACAAGTACCGCCAGGGAACGGTATAGGCTTTCGCTCCACGGTTCATCGATGACCAAAAAAGCAAAATTCAGTGCAACGACCAGTATAATGACCGCTGGCACATAGTACCGCTCAAACTTGTCGGTCAACAACTGGGTGGGCGATTTCTGGTCTTGAGCCTCCTGAACCATTGTAACCAAGCGGTTGAGGGTAGAATCTTTTGCCTCTTTGATTACCTTTATTTCAAGGGTATTGTTACCATTGATGGTTCCTGAAAATACACGGTTCTCATTGGGAATATCGCTTTTTGAGTTATACTCTTTGTCCGGATTTTCTATTGGTGTTTTGTCCACCGGAACGCTTTCCCCGGTAATGGGTGCCTGGTCAACACTACTGTTACCTTTTACAATTACACCATCGGCGGATATCTTGCTGTTGGGGCGCACCACGATGATGTCGCCCACCTGTAGTTCTTCAATACCCACTTCAACGGTATCGTCATCTTTCTTGAGAAGGGCTGTTTTTGGGGCGAGGTCGGTCAGTGCCGCAATGGACTTTTTTGCCTTGCCCATTGCATAGTTTTCCAATGCGTGACCCAGACTAAAAAGGAAAAGCAACAAGGCACCTTCTGCCCATTCGCCCAGATAGGCCGCCCCCGCAGCCGCGACCAGCATCAGGAAATCGATTTCAAATGCGCCTTTGGACACTTTGGTAATGGCCTCCTTTAGGGTAAAATAACCTCCAAAAAAGTAGGCTGCAATATAGAGTCCAAAAGGGATGTTGGCTGAAATCCCTGTATACTTTTCCAACAGAAAACCTGTAATTAGTGTGACCCCACTTAAAATTGCAAAATAGAGCTCCGTGTTTTTGCCGAAGATGCCGCCGTGGTCGTGATTGTGGCCATCGTCTTTGCTATGTTTTTCCTTGTCTTTCATATTATTAATGGTTTTGTTATTGTTAATTCAGGTTTAATCCGCTTTTGGGCTTGTATTTTGTTAAAGGTTAACACTTTTGCTATTTCCAATTCATTTTTTGCAAACGTATTGCATTGAGAATGGCAACGAACGAAACACCTACATCGGCAAACACAGCCTCCCACATCGTAGCCAAACCGATGGCACCCAAAATGAGAAAAATCCCTTTTACCCCAAAAGCAAGACCAATATTTTGCCATACGATACGGCGTGTTGAGCGTCCAATTTGGATTCCTCGGGCCATCCTGCTCGGCTGGTCGGTCTGGATGATAACGTCTGCGGTCTCTATGGCCACATCGCTGCCCAAACCACCCATTGCAATACCCACATCACTGGCTGCAAGCACGGGTGCATCGTTGATGCCGTCGCCCATAAATGCTACCGTGGATTCAGGTTGTTCCTTGAGCTTTTCGACCTCGTTGAGCTTATCTTCGGGTAGCAAGCCGCCTTTGGCCCAATCAATATTCAGTTCCTTGGCAACTTGTTGGGTTATGGAATCCTTGTCTCCTGAGAGCATTATGATTTTAGCTATTCCGGCCTCCCGAATCTGTTGAATGGTGTGATGTGCGTCTTCCTTAAGTTCATCGGCAATGGTCACATAGCCTGCGAATTTTCCATCGATGGCGACCATCACTATAGATTCGACTATCACATCGGTTTCAGGGGGAACATCAACACTATTGGAAGTCATCAATGCTTTGTTGCCGACCAAGACCTGCTTATGGTTGACTGTGCCCTTTAATCCCTTACCGGCAACTTCAGAAACTTCGGATGCCTTAAAATCAGTACCGTCCGCCTTGTATTCCAGAATTGCCTTTGCAATGGGGTGAGTAGATTGTTCTTCCATCGCCATCAGGTATTTCATAAATTCCACTTCCGCAAAAGCGGATGTATTTATCACTTCCTTAATCTTAAAGACCCCTTTGGTAACGGTTCCGGTTTTGTCAATCACCACAGTATTCACTTTGGTCATTGCATCGAGAAAGGATGCACCTTTGAACAGGATTCCGTTGCGCGATGCCGCACCCAGACCGCCGAAATAGCCCAGTGGAATGGAAATGACCAAGGCACAAGGGCAGGAAATCACCAAGAAAATTAAAGCTCGGTATAGCCAATCCCTAAACACATATTCATCGACAAAAAAGTATGGTAACAAAGTGAGTCCGATAGCAAGGAAAACCACGATGGGCGTATAAATCCGTGCAAACTTCCTGATAAATAATTCGGTCTTTGATTTCCGGGCCGTGGCATTCTGTACCATCTCCAGAATACGGGCGATAGAACTGTCCTTGAATTTCTTGGTGGTTTCTACTTCGATGACACCGTCGAGATTGATGCTTCCCGCAAAGACTTTTTCGTTCTGTGTTATGGTGTCGGGTTTGCTTTCGCCAGTAATGGCAGCTGTATTGAGCGATGCTTTATTTGATAACAGTTTGCCATCCAACGGGATTTTTTCGCCCACCCGTACCTGTATCTTCTCGCCAATATTGACCGTTTCGGGATTGACGGAAACGAAGTCCCCATTACGATAGACCAATGCCTCGTCCGGTCGTGCATCCAGAAGCGCCCTGATGTTTCCTTTGGCACGGTTTACGGCAGCGTTTTGGAACAGTTCGCCCACGGCATAGAACAACATCACGGCAACACCCTCTGGATATTCGCCTATGGCAAATGCTCCCAAGGTTGCGATGGACATCAGGAAAAATTCTGTAAAGAAATCGCCATTTTTAATACTTTCCCATCCCTCCTTGATGACTGGAAAGCCAACAGGGATGTAAGCCACCGTGTACCACACAATCCTGACCCATCCCTTAAAGAAAGGAAAGGCATCGAAATAGTCAATGGCAATACCAACTATGAGCATCACAAAGCTGAAAATTGCCGGTAAATAGGTTTTGAGCTTTTTTTCGCTTGCTGAAATTACAGTGGACTGTTTCCCTTTTAGCTCCCGTAGCTGTAGTTTTTTCTTTTTCATCCTTTTGTTGAGACCCAGGTCATTGCCTGCTCTTTATTTTTAATATCAAAAAATTTAACTTCAGACTTTATGAAAAAATCAGTTGCCTTCGCGGCCCATTCCTGCCATTTTTTGTTGCCCACAAAAGCCATCTTGCCATAATCTCCCAAGTGTGCCGAATCAATCTTTAGGTCTTCCCAAAAGCCTTTAAGGGTATAGCCTTCAAAATCTTCCATTTCAAAATAGAAATCCACTTTATGGCCTTTTTCAATGATTTGGTGGATGAGCGGATGCATCTTTTCCATATCCTTTTCCGTAAGTTTTCCGCTGATTTTAGCGGCAACAAGGTTCTCTTGCTTTAAATTTAAGATCTGTAACATATTCATAAATTTTAAATTGTTCTATTGAAGCTTCGCCGTCAAGCTCAGCAAAGCAGCCCTCCAATCCGGCTATTAGCGTTAATTCAGGTTACACCTTATTATTATAAAACGTAATATGTTTCAGGTTTCTTTTTCTGTGGGATGTCCTCATCACCTGTCATCTGCTTTAAATTGATTTCTATAGTTTGGGCCAAATCGGTCATTGGTGTGTCCATTGGGTTGTTTTCAAAGGGATCCTGCATTAAAATTGATGTTTTCTCAATGGCTATAAAGATGATAGGGATAGCGATGGTAAGGCCAATTTCCACAGAGAGGTAATTATCGGACAAACCAAACGGAAGCATTGTGGCAAAAACATAAATGATGAGGTGGATCAACAGGCTATGTGCCTTGGGGAATACCGTGTTTTTAATCCTTTCGCATTTGCCCATTGAATCGCAAAGACGCGCAACAGTACTGTCAATTTGTACCTGTTGGAATTTATTGATTGCCTTATCGTTGCGGGCTTCTGATAAGGCTTCAGAATGTTTTAATAGAATAGCATTGGGAACATTTTGGTCATTAATGTCCTGAATTTTTAAATAGCTAGCTACCTTAGGGGAAAAGTCCACTTTCCTTAAGGACTCACCCAGTGCATAGCACCACACAATTTGTCGTAAAACTATTTCTTTAATCCTAAATTCATACTGACTATCCTGTCGGTCATAAAAGGTTATGCCCTGTCGTACCAAAGTACGAGAGTCGTTGACAATGGCGCCCCAAATAATACGGGCTTCCCACCAGCGTTCATAGGCTTGATTGGTTCTGAAACCTAACAGTAGTGCCACAGCAGTCCCGAAAACCCCTGTAACGGCTATAGGTATCGAAATTTTACTTAGAAAACCGAATTGGTCTAAAATACCCATAGTTATGGCATAAAACACAATAAATATAATGTCATATTTAATGTATTTAAGAAAGGACCAGATGGATATCCGTTTGTTTAAGAGCATTTTGTTTGTTTATTTTTATGTTTTAAAATTGTTTGCTGGTAATTTCCGTTTATACTTTTCATTCTTGTTTATGCTGGTGCTCAAACTTCTTTCCTATTTTTTGTATAATTGGATAGATGAAAATAGCAATGGCAGAAAGGAAGACGATTCCAGAATACATTGCATAAATCCCAGAAAAAAGTTTGCCGGCATTGGTATTTGCTTCGTCTAATGGTCCCATTCCCGTAAGAATCATTGCGGCATTTAAAAAACTATCTATCCAACTTAAGCCCAACAAAAAATGATACCCCATCATTCCTATACCCAAAGAGGCTGTAACGATTACCATCATTATTACCGTACTATTGAATATTTTATGATATAGCCTATCGTTCCAAGTTCCCATATTTTTTTATTAAATTACTGGTTGTCCATTTTCAAAACCATTTGTGCAAACTGCACCTCTATGGCATCATCGATACCTTTTATGATGGAATCCAAGCCTGTATCAGCCACCAAAACCTGTCCTCTGGCACTTATCAAACACGACATACTTACACCTTGTTCAATATGTGTAATGGTTGCTTTAAATTGTGATTTAAAGGCTTTTCCTTGATAAGTAACATCTATCAGCCAATTAAAGTCGATAGGGTCGTGCCGTTTTGACAAAAAATCAGCAGAAGGCACCGTACCGGTAAACCGAAGCATCAAGGGGTCTTCCTGCCTTTCCAGCATTGCGCTGATTTCAGGGTTGTTGGTCGATAGCGTTTTAAGG
The DNA here is from genome assembly GCF_002269385.1 of Maribacter cobaltidurans. Classification (NCBI taxonomy): domain Bacteria; kingdom Pseudomonadati; phylum Bacteroidota; class Flavobacteriia; order Flavobacteriales; family Flavobacteriaceae; genus Maribacter; species Maribacter cobaltidurans. Next base: position 2,660,451 of record NZ_CP022957.1, on the reverse strand, counting down.
TCGAGTACCCCACTGACCACTTTGGAATCATAGTCGAGATATAATGCCAGTTTGTGACTTTCTGCCTTAAAGGTTACACTATCGACCCTTGCCATCATCTCAACGTGGCCTTCTTCGGTCCTGTAAATTTTTTGGGCGTTCGCTTTCAGGAAACCAAAAAACAGGATTATTAAAAGATAGTATTTCATCTATTGTTTTACTTCAGTACCGCAATTAGGGCAAAATTTTGCCTCGACCGGCACACTCTCGTTACAGTTGCTACACTTAAACTTGCCTAAAGGTGAACCGCACTTTTTACAAAAGGCTGCGCTCTCTTCATTTTTCTCACCACAGGCCGTGCAACGAATCATAACCTTTGCATCTGAACTATCTTCCCTATAGCCATAACCGCGTTTATTGTGATGTCCGCGGGAATGATGGCCTCCATATCCGGAGCCTCTAAATAAATGTTTTAAAAATCCCATATCAGTTTATTTTTTAGTTATTCTTTAGTTAATCATCCAATGCCCTATCATCAGTTACTTTCAATCCATATTTTGGCTTCCTGTTTTTGGTCTGGACCAAAATATTTGATTTCGGCATTGCAAAACGGTTTCATAAATTGGGTGGCCCACTTTCGCCACTTTTTTTCGCCGACCAATGCTATTTTTTCATACTCCTTTTCGTGTTCAACATCTTTAGTGAAATCTTTCCATAGCCCTTCTATGTGCCACCCTTGAAAATCGTTCATCTCAAAATACCACCGAACCTTTAATCCTTTTTCAAGAATACTATGGATAAGCGGGTGTATTTTTTCAAGATCATGCTGGCTGAGTTTACCGCTAGCAATTGTGGCAACCACATTTTCGCTCTTTATGTCTGTAATCTGCAACATCTGATAAAGTTAGTATTCATATACGTGCAACGGAATTGCAAATAATCCATCCCACACCTCCCGATAGCCTCCCGTATTTAATTGTACTGTTCCTTTTCCTTACCTATATATACCAAGGCTTCGGGCAAATCGAGTTCGCGCGTTCCGTTGCCCGTTCTAATATAAAACCGTGACCTCCCGTCCTGACTTAGATAGACCGGTGTTTTGGCCGGGGCTATTTCTATGTAGCACACGTCATTTTCTCCATATCTGTAAAAAGATACATTTACAGCCGTACATAAATGGGTGCCCAATTCTAGGGCTATCAACTGCATCAAGTATTGCTCAAAACCATCTTTATCAGGTTTTTTCAAAGTTTCAAAATCCTGATTTAAACCAAGGATGTTGCCGTTATCATCTACTCCTATAAGCAATTTACCACCGTTGGTGTTCATAAAGCCCGCAATGGTCTTGGCAATAACAAATTCCAACTGTTTATTCACTTTGGATTGACGTAAATCCCACCTCAGGGTAGCCTTGAATTCCACAAACTGATTTTCGCCATCTTTGATAAGCGCTATAATTGCATTGCCGTCATTCCTTTTCTTTGTTAAAATGAAAATTTTATTTCTTAGAAAAACCATAAAGACAAGGCTGCTGCCCATAATCCCGAACAAAACATTTTTGAATATTTGGTCTAAATCACCAAAGCGTATCGTGTTTTTAATGGTTTTTAAAAAAAGTACGTACCAGTTACCAGTATCTCCTCTTTCATCATATAAGTAAAGTGATAGTCCCAAGGGCTGAATGATGAACAGTCCAAAGGCAAAGCCTGCCAAAAGCCATATCCCTATTTTTTTTCTTTGCATAGATAACGGTGTTATGGTCGTTCGGTCAAAAGCAAAACACTGTTATTTTTTGTTCTTTAACAAGACCGTCTTGCGTTTCTCAAACTCCTCTTCGTCGATTTCGCCACGGGCGTACCGCTCCCTCAGGGCTTCCATTGCCCTGTCCTTTCTGTTTTTCTGTCCCGGTGTGGGGTAGGGAATTAAAAATATCCAGAAGATGAGGATTATCCATAACCCCCACCATATCCAGTGCATTCCCCCAAAATACCAATTGTCCATCATAATTTTCTAGATTTAAAGATTCATGTTTCAGTTACTATTGCTATTGCTTGTTTGTTCGAGCCAGTTGTTGGCCATGTTTCCATCTTCAGGTCCGAAATATTTTATATGGGCTTCGCTAAACGGTAATAACGATTCGGTAAACCGTTCTTGCCAAGTTTTTTCGCCCACCAAGGCTATTTTCTTAAGCCGTGTTTCTTCGGGAAAGGAAAAATCCAACCTCTCACCGCTGCTTTTCTTCACTCCTTTTTTGCGAGGCTCCATTTCCATATACCAAGCGGCTTGTTCATTGCTTTTCAAATGTTCATTCAGGGCCTTGACCAAGGTCGCCCCATCATCGGCATCCATTTCTTGATCTGCGATGGTATATATGATTTGGTCTTTTTTATAGATTGCTATCATCGTCGTATTCTTTTGATGTTATTGGCCTTTAAGGCTACTCCAAATTGCCACTGCATTTATTGCATACTCCCGTTACGACCAGATTGATATCGTCTGCCATATATCCTTGAGGCAGGTTTACCTGTGGGATTTTACGATCGGTCAAACAAACGGTCTCGTTACACTGGGTGCAGTGAAAATGTAGGTGCAGGTCGCTGCCCACCTCACATCCACAGTTTTCCTCACAGAGTGCATATTTCATAATCCCTGTACCGTCCGCTATCTGATGTACAATATTTTTTTCCTCAAATGTTTTCATCGTCCGGAAAAGGGTGCTCCTTTCCGATTTCTCGAAAAAATTCTCTAGCTCTCCCAAACTGATGGCTACCTCGCTTTGCAGTAACTTTTTATAGGTCAACAGTCGCATCGGTGTGGGTCGTATTCCCTTGCTCTCCAATTTTTTGACGATTTTTTCCATGTGCGATGGGTCAGAGGTCGTACCGTTTTAAGGATTCCCCCGTTTTGATCTGGAAGGCATCCTCAATATCCGATAAATAGATGATACCGTCCCCTGGGTCGGGCGTTTTACCGTTTTCCGTAATAATATCGATTGCCGATTGTGCTTCTTCATTTTGACATACCAGCTCCACTTTTACCACCGGACTATCGGTTACGTGAAAATCCAATGAGGGCTTCGCGCCTTTTGCTTTGAATGCTCCAGTACCCTCCGCCTGTGAAAGCGTCATACTTTTAAAACCTTTATCGCTAAGGGCTTCGATGACCCTTTGTATCCTGTTCGGTTTAACAAATGCTTTTATTTCTTTCATTTTTAAAATGTTTAAATTTTTAATCGATTTTGAACCGAGCCTGTTCTTTAATTTTTAACTAACTAAATTAAGTCGATAAACAAACTCGGAATCAAAATCCTTGATTTTTAGAGAATTAATGTCCGTGCTCCAATTCGCCTTTCACCATTTCTGAAGAAAGAGTATAGGCCCCATTTGTTACTATTTTGATATTTTCGGGTGTTCCTGCAGGCAGGTTAACTTCTACAAACCCCAGATCGTTGACCCCCGTGCTCACGGGGATGCGTTTATATTTCATTTTATTTTCAACAGGTTCTTCATCCTCATCCATGATGAAGATATAAGACTGTTCACCTTCCTGGACAATAGCTTCCTCGGGAACAGCAAAGCCTGATTTTTCTCCTTGTACAATTCTTCCCTCCACATACATTCCGGGCAAAAGGTCCTTGTCTTTATTCTCGATATCTGCCAATACCTCTATGGCCTTTGGGTCGCTCTCAAACGTCTGCCCTATGGAACGCACGGTGGCCTTTAACAATTCATTAGGTTTTGAGGCTGTTGAAAAATAAATCTGTTGTCCCTCCTTGACCTGCTTGATGTCCTTTTCATATACTTTGAAATTGACATAGATTTTCGAATTATCGCTTATCGAGAACATTTTGGATTGTGGGGCCACATAATCGCCCAGGCTTACCATTACTTCGCCCACATAGCCACTAATGGGCGTAATAATGGGGATGGCAGAATAGATCTCCCCTTCGGCCACTTTGGAAGGGTCCAGTCCCAACAAGCGTAGTTTGGACTTTAGGCCGTTTACACTGGAAGTGGTGGAACGAAATTTGGATTGCGCCATTTGGAATTCCTTGCCAGAGGAAACCCCTTTGTCATAGAGGGTCTTTTTGCGCTCAAAATCCTGCTTTAAAAATACCAGTTCGTCATTCTTTTCCTGGTATTCCTGTTGCATGGCGATGATATCCGGGTGTTCTATATAGGCCAACACCTGTCCCTTGCGCACAATGTTGCCCGGTACTACCTTGATCGAGCTAACATTTCCACCAATAAAGGGACTAATGTTTGCCCTGTCCTGTGGGAAGAGTTCGAGTGTTCCTGTTACCTTAATGTTGTTCCCTAAATTACGTTCCTCCAGAGGTTTCGTTTCCAGACCGATGGTTTCGGCCTGTTGTTTTGAGATTGCTACAACACCTTCTTCCCCTTCTTCCTCTTCGTGGCCTTCTTCGCCATGCGCATCTTCTCCACTAGCTTCGGTTTTTGATACGCCTTCCGTTTCGTTATGCCCAAGCTCGGATTTTGGGGCATCGTTACAGCTCAGAAACATAAGTGTCAATAATACGGTACTAACTAATAGTATATTCTTCATTTTTCTTTCTTTTTAAGATTATAGATTGCCCAATTGATATTGTATCTCAATGGCCTGTTGGTTATATTGGTTGATGAAATCCAAATGGTTTATTTTGATGTTGATGGCACTGTTGAGGATGGTGATATAGCTAATGTAGTCTATCTCACCTTCCTTGTTTGCCAGTTCGGCAGTGGTCAATTGTTCCTCTGCCAGTGGCAGTGCCGCTTGTTCATAGTACCTCAACGACTTCAACGTTTTGTCCTGGGCTTTGTACAGTTGGGAGACCAGGCTCTCGGTGGTCGCCTTTTGTGTCAAATACTGGTTTTCGGCCACCATGGCATCTGCCTTGGCCGCCCTTACCCTATTTTTTTGCGGAAGGAACCACAAAGGGATGCTGATGCCCGCCTGATAGGCATTGAACCCCGTAACATCATTGTACTTGAGATTGTCATAGCTCAGACTGAACTTTGGCAGGAACTGGGATTTTTCGACCTTTACGTTCGCTTTGCCCACTGCTGCGTTCTGAAGGTCGAACTGCAGCAACGGGTTATTGCTTATATCCAAAGTGTCCACAACCGATATTGGGTTTATGATCCCATAAGGCCCATCCATCGTATCAATGGAACCATCGATTCCCAGATATTGCTTCAATGCCCTTTTGGCGATCTCGATATCATCATAGGACTGTTGCTTTAATACCTGTATTTGTTGGTACTCCGAGGTAGCCGAAATATAGGCGAGTTTTCCGGTCTCACCGCTATCGTACCTCAATTTGGCCGCACTTTCAAAATCGGCATAGATGCTGTCCAGCCTTTCGGCGAGTTTCAGGCGGGCCTTATTGTAGGCAATCTCGTAATAGGCCTGCATCACATCCCGTACCAGCTGCTGCTCACTAAGGTCATAGAATTTCTCGCCCAGCTTGGTGCGTTCCTTATAGAACCTGGATTTTGAAAACCCGGAGAGCAGGTCAATGTTGCCCTGTTGTACCCCGAAGGTACGCAGTCTTCCCTGATTCAGGCCTTGGTCTTCCCTGCCGGCATATAAAAACGTGCTGCCCAGGTCAAAACTGGTGCCCTTCAAGGCCTGTTCCCTGTCTATGAACGCTTGCCCTTCCTTAAGGGTGGGGTAATTTTCCCTTGCCATTGCTATAGCTTCATCCAAAGTCAAGGTTTGAGCGATGGGATTGTTTTGGGCCGATAGGTTACCAGATGATAAAAATCCTCCAACCAACAATAAAACTGGAATGATGGCTTGACTTTTTTTGATATAACCCGTATCGTCACCATTATTTCTACGCTCCTTACGGGATTCCAACCAACTATAAAGTACCGGGACTACTACCAATGTTAAAAAGGTTGCCGTAATCAAGCCACCAATAACGACGGTTGCCAATGGTCGCTGCACTTCAGCACCTCCCGAGGTAGAAATCGCCATTGGGATAAAGCCCATAATGGCCGCCGTTGCCGTAAGCAATATAGGGCGCAAGCGCTCGTGGGTTGCCTCGTATATCCTGTCTTTTAAATTTGTCATACCACTTTCTTTTAAATCATTGAATTTGTTGATCAGTACCAATCCGTTCAATACCGCTACCCCAAAGAGCACGATAAACCCAACACCTGCGGAAATACTGAATGGCATTCCCCGTATCCAAAGGGCAAACACGCCACCAATGGCTGCCAGGGGTACTGCCATATAAATCATTACCGACTGTGAGAACGAGCTCAAGGCAAAGTAGAGCAATATGAAAATTAGGAACAGTGCAATAGGCACTACGATCATTAATCGGTCGGTCGCCCTTTGAAGGTTCTCAAAAGAACCGCCATAGGTTATATAATAGCCCGGGGGCAGTTTCAACTGGGCATCGAGCTTTTGCTGAACCTCCTCGACCATGGACTTGACATCCCTGCCCCGAACGTTTACCCCCACATAGATTCGCCGGTAGGTATTGTCCCTGGAAATCTGCATGGGCCCGGGTTTATAGCTGATGTCCGCCAATTCCTTTAGGGGCACTTGGTTACCACTGGGCAGGTCTATGTACAGGTTTTTAAGGTTGTTGATATCCTTTCGATAGGCCTCGGCCAGACGGATGACCACTTCAAAGCGCTTTTCGCCCTCGAATATGACACTTGCCGATTCCCCTGCGAAGGCGGCACTCACATAATCGTTGAGCTTGTCAATGGTAACCCCGTATTGCGCCATCTTTGCCCGGTTATAGACAACGGTCATCTGTGGCAGGCCACTGGTCGCTTCCGCCCGTACATCACCAGCGCCATCTACGGTTTGTATGATTGCCGCCATTTCTTGCGCCTTTTCGGCCAGAACATTCAGGTCCTCACCATAGATCTTGATGGCAACATCTTCCCGCACACCCGTCAACAGTTCATTGAAACGGAGCTCTACGGGTTGGGTAAACACAAAGTTCACACCGGGGATAACCGAAATCTTTTCCTTTATTTTTTCTATGAGTTCTTCCTTGCTCTCCGCACTGGTCCATTTGCTCTTATCCTTTTCAAGGATGATGTAGCTATCGGCAATGTCCATGGGCATGGGGTCGGTAGGGATTTCTGCCACCCCGATCCTCGAGATCATGGTCTTCACTTCGGGAAATTCATTTACCAGATTTTGTAGTTTTTTTGAAGCTTCAATGGATTCGGTAAGGCTACTGCCCGGTTTTATCAGGGCCTGCATGGCAATATCGCCTTCATCCAGCTTTGGGATAAACTCCCCGCCCATAGTGCTAAAAATAAATCCTGCGATTGCCAGTAAAGCAACTGCCCCTAAAACAATACCTGCCTTAAAACGCAATGCAAACGAAAGCAATGGCTTATACGCTTTGTTCAACCCTGCCATGATTTTATCACTGAACCTATCGATACTATTTTCAAATTTGGCGAACCAATGGTCCGGGTTTTTTGCAGGTTTCAGGAACAAGGCCGAAACCATAGGTACGTAGGTAAGGCAGAGGATAATCGCCCCAAGTACGGCAAAACCAAAGGTAAATGCCATTGGACGGAACATCTTTCCTTCAACTCCAGTAAGGAAAAGGATCGGTGTAAATACGATAAGAATGATAAGCTGACCGAAAAAGGCAGAGTTCATCATCGTACTTCCCGATTCGTATGCCATTTCGTCCATTTCGGCCTGACCTATCGCTGCTTTTGATTTTTTCATCCGTTGATGGATATGCAATACCATACCTTCCACAATGATTACCGCGCCATCCACGATAATCCCAAAATCGATGGCACCAAGGGACATTAAATTTGCCCATACGCCGAACTGTTTCATCAGGATAAATGCGAAGAGTAATGATAACGGGATTACCGAAGCGGTAATCAATCCGCCACGTAAACTCCCCAAGAGCAGTACAAGCACAAAGATCACAATCAATGAACCTTCAATCAAGTTCTTCTCTACCGTACTTGTGGTCCTGGCTATAAGTTCGGCACGGCTTAAGAACGGTTCAATATAAACGCCCTCGGGAAGCGATTTCTGTATCTCGTCAATTCGTTTTTCTACATTATTGATTACATTACTTGGGCTTTCTCCCTTTAACATCAAAATCTGACCTCCCACGGATTCGTGGCCATCTTGGGTAAACGCACCATAACGCACCTGGTTGCCATAGCCCACTTTTTCGGCGATATCCCGTACCAATACGGGAGTTCCGTTTTGGGTGGTAACCACCGTATTTTCCAAATCTGCCAGACTGCGTGCCAATCCCTCTCCGCGAATAAAGTTGGCCTGATGGTTTTTTTCTATATAGGCACCTCCAGTATTGGCATTGTTCACTTTAAGGGCTTCAAAAACCTGCCCCATGGTAATGCCAAAACTTTTTAGTTTGTCAGGGTTTATGGCCACTTCGTACTGCTTTACATAGCCCCCAAAAGCATTGACCTCGACCACACCGGGCACTAATGCCATTTGGCGTTTAACGATCCAATCCTGAATGGTACGAAGTTCCATTGCATCGTATTTATCTTCGTATCCTTCTTTTACCTTTAAGGTGTATTGGAATATTTCGCCCAGACCCGTAGTAATGGGAGCCATAAAAGGCGTACCAAAACCTTCAGGGATTTCCCCGGCGACTTCGGTTAATTTTTCTTGCACCAATTGCCGAGGAAGATAGGTGCCTGCTTCGTCCTCAAAGACGATGGTAACCACTGACAATCCAAAACGGGATACTGAACGCAGCTCGATAACGTCAGGAAGGTTGGCCATTGCCAACTCAACAGGGTAGGTTACAAATTGCTCAATATCTTCAGTGCCTAGATTCGGGGCTACTGTAATAACCTGTACTTGGTTGTTGGTAATATCGGGGACAGAACCCAGGTTTATAGTGGCCATAGACCAAATGCCCGTACCTACCAGTGCCACTATGAAGAGCCCAATAATAAACTTGTTATTAATGGAAAATGAAATGATTTTGTTAATCATAGAAAAAGTATTAATTCAGTTTAAACCTCGCAATGCAAATAGATGCAATGCGTTTATAATGTGATACTTACTTTGAAAAGCATCACGTAAGGATATAGCTATCCTTAAAAAACTGAATTATACTTTAGGGGGTTGTAATACTGAAGATACTACTCCATCGGAAACGCTCTCGAAGTGTGAGAAGTTTTCCTGTGAAATAGGATTTGGTAAGGGTGTGAAAGCGATTATACCAAAATCAATCGTATGTACGTGACAGCAATGGCATTGGCAGAATGGGGAACACAGCTCACAATCTTGATCGTGGTCGCCATCATAGTCCACTACCGAAACGACCTGGGCATCGTCTTTAGCCGTTCCCGAATCGCCACAGGCCACTACATTGAGTGCCAAAAAGTAAAAGGACAATATGATTGTTAAAAATTTCACGGTACAAAAATATAAAAAAATTGATGCAACGCCTATGCAAAAACTTGAAAGGCTGAAAAATTGGCAATTTATAATTACGCATCAAAACACAAGAAATAATCCTTTGGTGCTAATTCAAATACCATACAGATTCATCATCATGTTTCAATTCAGGATATAGGGTATTTAGCAGGAGTAGGCAATCAGCCTTCTGTTTTGGATTCGTAGCATGGAACTTTGCCAACTTTTTTTGAAAGGTTTTCTTTTTGTCCAAAAGCATCAATTTTTCCCAAATACCATAGTTCTTAAAGGCTTTTTCGATATAACTCCAATAGTCGGCGTAACTATGTATAGCATTGTTTGCAAAAGCTATCCATTGAGTTTTTTGATATCGATAACCAATAATCTTATCCCTTTTTGCGCTTTCAATTATGCATACAAGGGGTTTATGTTCGAAAAGTTCATCGATTAAATAACAACCATTTAGCTCATTTGCCAAATGAAAAACTATTAATGTCGATTCGTATTCAATAGGGTCTGTTTCGATTTGGGCCAATATTGCTTCGTCCTCTTTCTTTAAGTTATATCCTTTTCGGATAAGTCTTTTTAAAAGCCACATCTTATGTTCAATAGCTATGTTTTCAAACATAGTTGCAAGAAGCGTTTTGTCGTCTTTGGATTTTTCGTTTAAGTCGATTTCCAAATATGAACTATCAATCATGTGTTCCAAGAAACCGATATGACCCTTTTTTGCTATTGAAAACCAATGGTGAATTCTTGGTTGACCATCTTTAGGTTTAAAAGCATCGGATTTATTTAATATCGATAGTTCGAATTCGTCCAAATTTTCCATTTGTTCTTCGATGGAAGAAAAATTATACCCTTTATTTTTCCATAAAAATCGGAGGTCATCGATTATAGAGTTTGTTTTTTCTTCAGCCACTACCTTCCTTCGACGCTCTTTATTTTTGACTTCCTCTTCTCTTTCCTTTTGAAGACGTTTGGCATGTTCGTTCTCTCTAACCTTGAGCTTTTTCCCATAGTCAAAATAATAAATCTGATAGGATTCAACATTGAACTTGAGTTGTCCAAGACTGACGGATTTTTCTATCCATTTGCTGAGCAATTTATTATCCTCCGTTAGAAATGGATATTTGTACGTACACAACAATCTAAAAGGTTCTGAAGATTCATCCAGTTTGAAAAAGTTTTGAAAATCCGTAAGATATTTGATATCGCGTTCCATTTGTCGCCGGCCATGAACGTCAAAATCATCCAATATCCAAATCAGAAAAACTCCTTTCCGTTTGTAAAAATCATGTCGGTCATAAATGTAGCGCAAGGATAAATCGGATAGCTGTATTTCGAAAACGAGTTCTTTGTCCAAGTATTTACAATACACATCGGGCCTACGTTTTTCATTTCCATCGTAAATAAAGGTATCATCTACGCAGATGGAATCAACACCATCTAAATTGTAAAGTTTCTCGGCTATTTTGTTTTTAAGTGTTTTATGCCTTGCACTTTCTTTTCCACGATAAAGCTGTGCCAATTGTTCCGTTTCCTCCTGCGACAGGTCGGTCTCCTTTAAGTAACAGAACGCCGCATTTGGTTGATGCTTAAAATGTAGTCTATCATACTTACTACCTGAAACGTTCAATTTTTGTTCACATTCGCAACAGTAGAGTTCTACTTCATCTCTATGATACTGCCTGCGAAGCTCAAATGAATTTTTAGCCGTGTCAAAGACATCATCGGCTTCAAGAATCTCTCCAGAAGTTTTGTCAAAAGCTACTTTTATACTTCTTTGAAACGACATCTCTATTATTGGGTAATTGTAGGGTTCGAAAACAGGTTTTGTAGCACTTGTTTATTCCCATTCATTTTCTCCAATCGCAGAATCGCCTCCTTTAAAAATTTTATAAAATCCAATTGTTTCTGTACAATTGGTAGTTCCTTAGTATAAATATCCTCAGGATTGACTCCGTTTTTGGGATATCTTGTCTGCGAACTATGTTGAATGGTCAGTAAAGCGCAAAAGTAAAATGTATGGTCTATAAATATAGAATCAAATTGAATTGGTATCAAGTGATGCATTAAATTTTGAAAATACATTTGCGACTTTTTTTTATCCGCAAGCATCTTCAAAATTTCCCTTTTTGTTTCCAAAGCTTCCTTCGTACCTAATTCCCCAAAGTATCTTGCCATGGCTTGCATTTGTGACCTAAGTATTGAATTGCTATTTTCCGGAAAGGCATATTCAATGGTTTCTAAGCCCGTTAGGATTTCTAAAAAGCCATCGAGATCTTCCAATGTAAAATTAACCAAGTCGCAATTTTTCAAACTGTCTATACTGCAAATGGCCGCTGAAATTGATTTATGGTGTTTGGCAAAGCTCTTATGGGAAAGTGGCTCCAGATCTTTCGGCATTGGATAGCTTTCAAGAAGCTCTATTACGGCCTTCATTTTTTCTTCTTTTTGCACCATAATCTTTCTTGGGATTCTAAATTGATCGTGGGATGTCTCCTCGATTTCCTTTTCGGTAAAATCGCCAGAGAAAAGAGCCGCAGCTTTATTGGCTTTCTCGCTTGCCTGTTGGAACAGAAAATATGAATTTCTATACTTTCCGTTTCGGTGGAGCAAGATGGCAGATTCCAAATCATTAAGAGCGATATTTAGCCATGTATTAATTTTTGTTTGCATAAGAGGTGTACGTGTAACCTGAATGATATCTATAAATATATTGATATTTCTTTCAGTTAATAATCTATAAGCCAATATGTCAATGTACTTTCTTATGTTTACTTCTCCTAGATGAATTTGTTTAAGGAAGCTTACTATATTTATTCATGAAAAATCTAAATAAATCCTTTGAAACAAGACTTTTTTATAATACTTTTACCGTATATAAAACCGCATACAGCGTATGCATTTTATAAAATCAAGCGATTATTAACTCGCTGTCAATTAAAGAGTTATGAAACCGCGGGATAGAGCAGTAGGTAGCTCGTCGGGCTCATAACCCGAAGGTCACTGGTTCGAGTCCAGTTCCCGCTACTAGCAATCAAAGGGCTTTCAAGAGATTGAAGGCCCTTTTTGATTTCCTTCTCCAGTTTATTTTTAATATAATCAAATTATCTGGGGATGATTAAATGATTCCGATCCAATCTTTTTCATTTTGAAACTATATTTTCGACATAAGGTCATCCTGACTTTTTAAAATTTGTTATAATTGAAAATACGGAAAACCAAAGAATATCATCAAGAAAAAGCTGTAATTAAGTAATTTGAGTTTATTCCTTGTTTTGCTTTCAACCGTGAATGAAAAAAGATAAAATAAGATTCAAAAAACCATGGGGCTTGTATATGGTACATCTTTTTACTTCCATCAACATTCCTTTTAATCCCTATCATTACATTATCATAAACAAAAACTTGTAGCAGGGGTATTTAAGGCTTCCCTTGGTTAATATTGAAAGAGTTTGCAATATTTACAGAAAGAAAAGGAGATTGATTTTAAATTATTGAACCAAAATCACCAATTAAAACCATTAGTTATGAAAAGAATCCTATTGTTCCTCGTAACGGTTTCAGATTTTTAATCAATTATTGGATTTGCCCAAAACTTCGATACTCTTTTCGAAAAATTAACTCAAACCATCGCTTCCAAATCGGATAAAAAGGATAAGTACTCTTGCAAAAGCAACGTTTATTTTCTAGTTATCTAAAGGGTCTGTCAAGACTAATTCGTAACTACTAAATAGTGTGTCCTCCAAATGGTTGATAATTTCGTGATCCAAACCATTTTGCCCATATATTAGGATACTAAGGGTGTTACTTTTTGGGGATTCTCCGTAATCTTTGTCTTTTGTTTTAAACGTGTTGTCTTTTTGGAGGCTAGAAACTGTTTTAACCAAACCCTCCTCTTTTTTCCCTTCCAATGGATTTGCCAATTCCAAGGAGTCTAGCTCGGGTGTAACGTCCGATGGGTTCTTCTCGTTGTTATCGCTATAAAAAAATTGGAAAATTTTAAGAATAATGAGAAAAGCCCCAGCTATTTTAGTAAAGCCAAAGAACCAAGATTTAATTCTACGCTCCTTATCTAAATTCATACCTTGCTCCCGATGTAGTTAAACCAAATCATTCATACTATCATCACCCAGTATGATCGAATGATCATCGAAAAACTCTTCCAATACACTTTCCTTACTTACCATATCATAATCAATTGCGACAAAAAACAGCCCCACGCTACCAAAAAAACGATATATTAACGTTGATAAACTTCTTTGCTTTGTTAACTTGTCAATTTTGTTTTCCAGTAATTTTATCATGGCTGCTTTCCTTTCAAGGTCTTCTTGAAAATGCCCAAAACTTATTTCCAATTCTTCACGAACCCTTTCAGATATAAAATCCTTGAATAATTTGGACTCCAGCTCAAGCTTTAAGTGTGTATAGATATCCTGCTGATCACGGATATGTTCAATCTTTTCAGGTTTGGTTCTAAAGATTTCAGCCATTGTGGCTGAATTAGGCCTATTTATTTCATAGTACCTTAAAATTTCTGCTTTACTCAAGCCTATGCTTTCGGTTGGCTCAATTAAATCCCTAAAAATAAATTCATTTCCATAACTATATTTTGTCAACGCATCCAAAGTTTCCTTCTTTGGTATAGAATACACCTGATCTGCAGAAATCTCATCATTCAAAAGTTCCCTTAGACTAAATGCCCTATTTAAGCTATGCCAACTGGTCTTTATGTCCTTTTCATGACACTCTTTCAAAATCTTACTAATAACAAAATCATGGTTTAGGTTTTTGATCTCATTAAATAAATGAAATAGGGCAGATGTTCTTCGGTGAGCTTAACTATAACCATATTTCCAAAAATAATTAAAAAATCCAATGCTTTTCACCCGCTTTGGGATTCGTCATGACGGCCGTGACGGTCATGACGACGACATATTCTTTTATCTACCCAAATTGCGGTGTAATTGATTTGTAAGACGTTTCAAATCTTTAAGTTACCACGAGAGGCCTCTCATTTTAAAAGATTCATTAACCATTAAAATCTTAAAAATGAGACATTTAGTAAAAGTAGTTTTAGTTGTATTGGTGTTTGGTTCGTTCATGACCTCCTGTACAAAAACAAGCCAAACGGAAGACGACAAAGCCTATGAAATGGCCACCGAAGGAGACGACGAAAGCCCGGAGGAAAAGAAGGAAGATCCCGACCATTAACTTTGATTATTCAATTACTATCTTTAAACCGTCCAATATTGGACGGTTTTTTTATTCAGCAATTCGATATTATACATGCCGCGCCAAACTATAAAATTGTTTTTCTCCGCTTTGGCCCTTATTTTGACCAATGCATGTCGAAAAAATGAAGAGTTAGCAAAATCATCAGAAGTTGAGGTTCTTTTTGAAAAAAGCAAGGCGGATTCCATTGACACGAAAACTCGGCTGGATTATATCAATGCAGCTCTTGGAAAACTATCGGAAAATGAGTTTGACTCCTTGGCCTTGGCTATGCTCTACAATAAGAGTTACTGCCACTATAAGTTACAGGAACCGGATAGTTCCCACACTATTGATGCATATACGTTTCGAAATGCGGTCCGATTAGATAACAGATACTATATCGCGAGAACCGCTAGAGATTTGGGCATCCATTTCGAAAAGAAACAGGAGTTTGACAGTGCCTTTTTCTACCATAACATTTCGAAGAACAATTTCCTTTATCTAAAGGACAGTGTCGAGGTTGGAAGAAGGCTTTTGCGACAAGGCATCATTCAAAAAAACCAGAACGATTTTTTCGGGGCGAAGGAAACCTTGGTGGAATCGCTTCGTTTTCTGGAAACGGATAGTAAGTATCGGGCCATTGTTTATAACGAATTGGGGACGATACACCGAAAACTTTCCAATCCCGAAGATGCCAGAGTGTATTTTGAGAGGGCGATATCCAGTAGTTTATCATCTTCCGATATTATTGCATATAAAAATAACCTGGCTATCCTTTATACAGAATTGGGGGAATTTGAATCCGCCATAAACCAATTACAAGATCTATTAGAGAATTCGGACATGGACCAAGAATCCGCTAGGTACGCCCGGGTTTTGGATAATCTGGCCTATTCCCGTTGGTCCCAGGACCATAGATATGGAAACATCGATTTTTTTCAGGCCCTTCGAATCAGAAAGGAAGTGGACGATCGAAGAGGGCAGATTGCCAGCTACTCGCACCTTGGCGAGTTTTATGCAGCGAAGGACCCTGTGTTATCAAAATCCTATCTGGATACGGCCATTCAAATTTCCAGACAACTAAAAATTCCGGTTGGGGAATCTGATGCCCTCGCCCTACTGATGAAAAACCAACCGGACAACATGGTGTTCAAGGACCGGTATATTTTCCTTAGGGATAGCCTTTATGCCCGAGAACTTAGGGTAAAGACCCAATTTGCCAAAATGAAGTACGACGATGAGCAGGAAAAAAATAGGATTCTACTTCTGGAAAATGAAACCTATCAAAAACAGGTTGCCCTAGTGGAAGAGAAAAATCAAAAAATCATTCTATTGTCATTGAGTGTCCTACTCTTTTTAGGAGGGCTATTCTATTATAAACTTTTAAGGCAACGTCATCGCCGCGAAAAGTTGCGTGAAGTATATTCGACGGAGAAAAGGATATCAAAAAAGATACATGACGAACTGGCCAACGATATATACGGTATAATGGCACGTATTGAACATTCCGGTACACTAGGTGGGGAAAACACCTTGATCGAATTGGAAAGCATCTATAATAGAACCAGGGATATTTCACATACTACCGGTGATATAAAAACGGATGACTTTAAAAGTGAGCTTAAAAGATTGATTTCGTTATTCAATGGTGGTAATACTAATATTATAACTAAGGGCATCAATGATATAGAATGGGGTAAATTAAACGAGGAAAAAAAGATAACCCTATACCGGGTAATAAACGAGCTCTTGGTCAATATGAAAAAACATAGTGAAGCCAGTTTGGTATCCATTCAGTTTATTAAAATAAAAAATAAGCTTAGGGTAAATTATGTAGATAACGGAAAAGGAGTTATAAAACCCATTGATAAAAGTTCCGGTCTACTCAATACGGAAAACCGTATTAAAAATATGAAGGGAACTTTTAGTTTTGATTCCGAACCGGGCAAAGGTGTGACAGTTAAATTCACGTTGCCCATATAGCAACCAACAATGTTCAAAAAAGTTCTGGTCGTTGAAGACCTTGATAGTATCGGCTTTGGTATTGCACAAATGTTAAAACAGGAATTTTCAATAAAGGAGATACAGCACGCCCTTTATTGTGATGATGCCCATTTAAAATTTCTAAGAGCCGAACAGGATAACGAACCTTTTGATTTATTAATAACGGATCTCTCCTTTAAGTCGGATCACAGGGAAAATAGGATCAGTTCTGGAAATGAACTGGTAAAGACCCTTAAATTAAAAGAACCCAGCTTAAAGGCTATCGTATATTCCATTGAAGATAGGTCGATCAAGGTAAAATCATTATTTAACGATTATAATATCGATGCCTATGTGGTCAAAGGAAGAAAGGGCTTGAAACATTTGGTAGACGCCATAAAATCCATTTCAAAAAACAAAACATATTGTTCTCCCGATCTGCAGGGTTTTTTAGGTAGACCAGAAGCCTTTGAAATTGAGGATTATGACATAGAGCTTTTAAAACAACTTTCAAATGGGCTCAACCAAAAGGAAATATCCCACTTGTTCAAAAATAAAAATATTCAACCCAGTGGAATTAGCTCCATTGAGAAACGTCTCAACAAATTAAAGTTGGAGCTCAATGCCAAAAATGTTATTCAGTTGGTGGCCATCAGCAAGGATTTAGGATGGCTTTAAGATGTTTTTCAACGTTAAAATAAGTACTTATTCAAAGGGTTATTACTTTTCGCGACTGTTTACGGTAAACCGTAAGGTTCTGCGATTTTGAAAATATAAGTTTGACAAAAATTCCTATCACGATGTTCGGTAATTATAGTCAGAAATTAATTTCATTTGCTATTTTGATGATTCTTTTTTCCTGTGACAAAGAAGTTTTACAGGATTCTGGAAATGATGAAAACACAAACACCCCTTCCGATAGTTCCGATACGGTTCAGAACAACTGTACAGGTGAGACTACGAATATTGGCGAAACTTATTTTCTTTTCGACCCAGACCAAACATCCAAAGCTAACAGAGTTGTAGAGGAAGGAGATGACCGTTCCAATGCCTTTATACAGCATGATGGCGGATTTGTATGTACTGGAACATTTAACGAAACCTCCAGATTTGCAGGAGATGGCAATTTGGCCTTGTACGCCTTGGACGAAAATCTTGACCTTAAGTGGATGTTCAAAAAAGAAAAAGGTGAGTTTTATGATGTTATAGCCACAAGCGATAATCATTACGTAGCAGTAGGTCGCCTTGAAGACAAGGATGTTTCGACGATTTATGTTGTCAAAACCACTGAAGAAGGGGAATTAACCTGGCAATTTGAAGTAAATACAGGTGTGGATAATGATTTAGGGGGCTACGCCTCCACTATTATTGAAAATCCAGTAGAAGATGGATATCTGGTTTTTGGCAAAGCTGTAAGTGGTTCCGACCTGTTCGGGTTTGGAAACGACTCATTTATTCTCTGTCTAAATTCCCAAGGAGAGCAAAAATGGGTCAAGTCCATAGGAAACTCAGCGGTTCCTATAGATGTTATACAAACCAATGAGGGTAACTTTATTCTTATTCAATATGATGTTGACATTATAGTAAGTGAAATAACAAGTGCAGGTCAAGTCATTGCTTCCAAAAAGTTTGGGTCAAGCAAAAACGACAGGGCCAATCATATCCTAAGTCTTCAAGATGGTAATTTCCTGATTACGGGAACCACATGGGGCGATGACCAAGATGTTTCGGACAACACCGGGAATTCCGATGCCTGGTTGCTTGTAATTGACAAGCATCTTAATTTGGTTAAGGAACAAACACTAGGCGGGTATGGATACCAATCTGGCGTGGAAACATTTCAACGAAAGAACGGAACACTATTTATGTACGGAAATACAAGTAATAGTGATTTTTTTATAGATTCTTCCTGGAATGATGAGTGGTTCGTTTCGCTTGACTCGGAGCTCTGTATACTAAATTGGTATACTAGTGGCCTTTATTCTGATAGAAAAGCAAGTGACCTATTATATTTTGAGGATGAAAATAAAGTAGCAAGGTTTCACGACACAAATAGCGAAATTTATAACAATAGGCCCCAAATGTTCTATGATCATTATATTATTTGGAGATACCTCAAACCCTAAGTTTATTGGGCAATAAGGACAGTACTTATATCCTTGCCCAAAAATAAAATGATAGAAAAGCACAATGGTCAATTTAAGTTTTTAGCTTAAATTGACCATTGATTTGATTCATTATACCTTAAATCAAGGTAATTTACACTTAATCCTCACAATTTTCTCTTAGGAGTTGAAAGCGTGCACGATCTTCGTCATCCATAATATCCTTACAACTTTTCTCTATCCCATTCAATGCAGCCGTCAATTCCTTACAGGTCATGTAGTCCGCATCCTCGTTCAATGCCGATAGTTTATCGATACAATCTAAACCATCCTTGGCATCTTCCAATGGACTACAGTTCATCAGGGTTAAAGATGATGATAATAAGGTAATAAATAGTATTTCTTTTTTCATAATTGGTTTGGTTAAGATGTAAAACAAACCTAATCGCTTTACCTATAAAAGCCTTACGGTTTCCCGTATTGACCCCTATTCTTTAAAGCAAATTCAAATAAAATGTTGTGCTATTTTGATTCGTATGAAAAATTGAGGTGCAATTCATCGCCCATTTCTATTATTTCATCAAATAAATCATCCTCCATACGGAAAGCCGTAAGGATTAGCAGGCCTCACGTTTTAGGTTTGTTTTCAGAACCAAACCAGATTTGAAATATGAAAAAATCAATACTATCTACTCTCGCACTGGGAGTGTTATTACTGTCCTTGGGCTGTAACAAGGACGAGGGGCCTTCAGGGGAAATGGCCTTTGAAAACCTAAATGATTTTACGACCTTGGACATAGAAACCACCATACCTAGGGTGGAAATTTCGCAATCGGGCAATCTGCTGCGTGTTTTGCTATCGGTAACGGACCAGGACGGTACCCCTTTGGAAGAGTTTACACTGGGAAATTATGCAATAGAAATGGCGTCGGGTTCCAAGGTCGAAGAGGTAAGTAAAAATAAAATAGCACTTTCCGTTTTCGACCAAAACAACAATACGCCGCTGGCCGCAGCTACAACCTTGGACTACTCGGGAAGTATGTCCTCCACTGATATAACGGACATGGAGGAAGCCTTAAGCACCTTTATTTCGTTAAAAGACCCTTTGGACCAGTTATCGGTCATAAAATTTGCCTCGCAGGTAGAAGAAGTGCAATCCTTTACGACAGATGCCACTTTGTTGTATGAAGCCATTATCACCGACCCCACTATTGGATCCCGTACGGCATTCTATAGTGCTTGTGACCTCGGGTTGGATCAAGCGAACCAATTGAACAGCGTGTTACCCTTAATCATTGGTTTTACGGATGGAGGGGACAATGCCTCCTATATATCCTTAAACGGACTTATCGACAAATCAAAAAACCTGAATATACCTATCTATACGGTAGGCTTTGGGAACGCCAATCAGGCAAGATTGACACAACTCGCCGAAGAGACCGGAGGTAGATTCTATTATGCACCTACCGGAGCTGAGATTTCAGAACTATATAGGACAATCAATGGCCAATTGAGAAAACTTTATGTTTTTGAATGGGAAGTTGACTATCCCTCGGGCAGTGAGGTCACTATTAAGATTACCACCAATTATACCGCAGCAGGTGGTGATTTCATGGACGTTTCAGAAAAAACAATCGTAATAAATTAGGAACATGCCCTTAACTCCATTGAACTGGGACCTGCGATCGAGAACGCGAAGACAGGACGATTCAGTGGAGAACGGCCGCAAATTTGTGTATCAACATGATTTTACAGAAAAAAAATGTGTGTTACTGGCCCTATTAGGTATGAGCTTGGGTATATCAGCACAGGAATCCAAGAATCAAAATATTTTCAAGCAAATGTTCGGGGTTAGCGTTAGTGAAACCTCTGATAAATTTGAGGGAACCACAACGTACCAAATGAAAGGTAACCGTGTGTTCTCTCAACTTTCAGGGGCTAATGCGCTTTCCAACCTTTTGTTCGACTCTAAAAATGTGACCTTCAATACATTTTTGAACCTAGAAAAGCATATAACCGAAGATGGGTCATTTGAACTTTCCATCCTTTTGAAGGTTGAAGCGGACAATGAGGTATGGGTCAGGATTAGGAAAGGGGAATCCCTAATTTTTCTATTGGATAACCAAAGGCTGGAACTGTCAACTTCCGGATCCTTTAATACGGATTATGACCTAATGGACCATAGTTCTGTTGCGAACTCGAGATATCCCATTTCAAAGGAAGATTTACATAAAATCAATAATTCAGAAAAGGTTGAATTTAGAATTATGTTGGATTCCTTTCAATCCGGGGAAGCAGAAGAACGGGACCGGAATGACCAGCATTTGGATGGTAAGTTTACAAAAAAGAATAAACGGGTATGGACAGAATTTTATGAAGACTACCTTTTGAATTAGGCCTTCACACCTATGTAAATACCCTTTTAATAACAAAATAAAGATTAACCCAATGGAAATTAAAAATATAGATTTTTTAAAAGTTTTGATTCGAGTTCTTGAACTTATCATATTAAAACCCCTTACAATTCCCTTAAAAATTTATAGGAACGCCCTCTTAAATTTATCCAATTCAGATTCAGTGGATTCAGAGGAAAGTAACCTATCCAGTGATTTCCCTTTATATATTTGGCTCATAAGTATTTTTGATGCCCTTATTGCGGTAGTGTATCCTATTGGAGTAATCATTGCCATAATTGCTGCCATACAAGCTCCTTTCAAAAGTTTTCAAATTTTTATAGGAATATTAATAGTCACCTATTTCTACCCTTTATTAGTTGGACTTGTACGTGAATTTGCCCAGATTTCCTTGAAAATACTTTTATATTTAAAAATCATTTCGTTAAAAAATAATACTATCAACTAAAATTAAAAAACCATGAAAAAAACAGTCCTATTTAGCCTATTTACAATTTTGGCCATTTCCATTACAATGGCCCAGGAATTCAATAAGGGAACCAATGTTATCAATGTGGGAATTGGATTTGGTGGGAGTTATGATATCTATGCATCACCTTCCCAAAGTCCTTTGATCAGCGCCAGCTTTGAACGTGGTATTTGGGAAGTTCCTGGTCCAGGAGTGGTCAGCCTAGGTGGGTACCTAGGTTACAAAACCTACAAATACTCCAACGATGATAGATGGAACTATACGGTCATTGGGGTTCGGGGGGCCTATCATTACACTGGTCTAAATGTAGAAAATCTTGATGTGTATGGAGGAGTAATGGCATCCTACAATATACTCTCCTATGACAGTTCACTTTATGGGGGTTATGGAAGTTATGGGAACTATCCAAGTGCCACAGCATTTGTTGGAGGAAGATGGTATTTTACACCAGGTATTTCGGCTTTTGCGGAAGCAGGTTATGGCGTGGCCTTCTTTACTGTTGGAGTTTCGTTTCGATTATAATACTTCTTTAATCTAGGGTTAAACAAGAACTAAGTTCAGCATGCGACAACAATTTCATAAGGCAACATCATAAATAGATTAAAACCATTACCTATGAGCTCACCCATTATAATCACCAAACGATTTTATTACTTTTTACCCATCCTAGTAATACTCTTCTCTTGTTCAGATAAGGGTATGGAACCAGAAAAAGATGACGAATTGGCTCCTACTCCCTTTAATCTCTTAGAAATACCCAATAACACCATCGAGGTGGAATTAATGCCCTCCTTCTCTTGGCAGATTGCAACAGATCCAGATGGCGAAAAGATACGCTATGATTTCATACTGGACACTAAAGCCTTACCAACCGAGATATTGAAATCAAACCTTTCGGAAGCAAATTTCACAGTGACCTCTTCTTTGGAGCTCAACACTAAATATTATTGGAAAGTTATTGCCAAAGATGAGTCGATGAATACAACGGAAAGTGAGGTCTTCAATTTTACAACAATAGAAGCACTACCCAATGAAGCCCCTGAAAATTTTAACCTGTTGACCGTTGAGGACAACAGTTTAGATGTACCCCTTAAACCGTCATTCACTTGGGAAGTGGCAAATGATCCGGAAAATGATGTTGTAAGTTATGATTTCTACTTGGGTACAGAAGCGGAAACAATTACGAAGATTGCATCTGACTTGGACCAACCTAGTTTTACGATGTCTTCGGATCTGTCGTACAATACCACGTATTACTGGACGGTAGTTGCAAAGGACGACAAGGATAACTTTACTGAAACAGAAATCTATAGTTTCATTACTGAACTAATGCCCTCTGGGGTGGACGTTCCCTTCGCAATTGTTGATGAGCCACCTATTTATCCGGGTTGTGAAGATTCAAATGATAAAAAAGAGTGTTTTACCCAAAAAATTGTAGCGCTAATAGATGACAACCTCGTTTATCCTTCTTCGGCATTAGAAAATGGTATTGAAGGACGGGTTAATTGCGTCTTTACTATTTCAACAACAGGTGCCGTTACCAATATCCGTGTTCGTGGTCCTGATCAAAGCCTTGAAAACGAGGCCATACGAATTTTGAATTTACTCCCAAACATGATACCGGGGAAACAAAATGGCGAAGTGGTAAATGTTCCCTACGGTATACCAATAACGTTCAAACTTGAGTAGAGTAAATTTTAGAGGTTACATACCATTTAGCCTTTTTTGTCATTAACCGGATTTGAGCAAACATATATTTTTAAGGTCTGTTTTTTGACTTTAACCGAGGATCGTTCTACCCCAAGAACGGTACTCAAAATTAAAACTATGAAGCGCATATTATTATTTTGGATTTTTGTTCTAGGTATAACCCAAAGGTCATTGGTTCGAGTCCAGTTCCCGCTACTAGCGAATAAACCTCATCATAATTGGTGAGGTTTATTGTTTTATGGAGACTCTTGAAATCAAGACTTTATGAGAAGTTTACCCTGAGTGAAGCCGAAGGAAATTCAGTTCCCGCTAAAGAGAAACCCTTCCAATTGGAAGGGCATTTCTTTTCAGACTATTTTAGTGCCGATAACGTTTTACAATTTTCTATTAGGGGTATAAGGTGTCTTTAAATCCTCTAAGGTTTTTTCAAAAGTTTCCATTGAGTTTTTAAATGCTTCCAGCTCTTCTTCAAAGGTTTTAAAATCCTTTGAGGCGATTTCAATGTTCTTGACTTGCGTTTTGGTCGGTGTCTGTGTTGTTTCCCAATGTGCCCCTGCCACCTGCCCTACCCTGGACCTAATTGAAGGTGGCGTGGACTCGTCCAATGACTGTTTTATAGGGTCGCCATACAAAGTTTTACGTAAGGAACTTAAACTGAGTCCTAATTCCTTAAGTTGATTGAAATGGACCTCCTTGGCCATTGGGGTTTTAAGCAAGGCCTCCTTCATGTGTCTGATTTGCTCACCGTATTCTCCCATTTTTTGACCCGCGTTGAATATTTGTCTGGAAAGCTCCGCGGTCCGATTCTGAAAAAGTTGGATATCATTGTAATCTACACTTTCCTTCTGGTTGTGTACAGGTACTACCTTAAAACTTTGGGGTTCACCTTGAAGTTGTAATTTCCCATCGAACAACACATACATTTGAACACTGTAATTTCCCGGAGACACCAAGGGTCCCTGGTCCTCTCCGGCCCACGGCGGCCTAAAATCAGGGACGGATAAATCAATTGGGTTGGGTGCGGAACGCCGTAAATCCCAAGATGTACGTTGAAGGCCTTTACCTGTTTTTCCCTCTAACCATCGTACGGGCTGCTGGTCTTTATCGGACACCAAGAAAAGTACTTTAGCTTCCTCCTGTGCTCTTTCCTCTTCCAGTGCTTCCCACCCCGCAAAGGGCACCGACATATTTTTCGACCTCAGCTCCTTTTCTTTCTCGGTACGTACCGTTTTGTCCGTCTTAGGCACATCTTTTATCCAATAGGAAAATGTAGCCCCAAATGGCGGATTATCCGTCGCAAAGCTGGTAGAGCCCAAGGTAGGCATGCCCTTTGCCTGCATGGGTGTATTGGGTACGTACCACCAAGCATCCCTTACTGGAAACAAATGGTTATTTTTTTCTGTCAATATTATTTTCAAGTTTCTTAGTGGACTATAATCGTCCAGCACAAAAAATCCCCTTCCAAAGGATGCTCCCACTAGATCATTGTCCCTTGGGTGTAATTCTATATCACGAAACGGTATGGTGGGCAATCCGGATTTTAACGGAATCCAATTGACTCCTTTATTCGGTGAAAAATAGATGCCAAATTCCGTACCTATAAACAATAGGTTCGAATCTATGAAATCTTGTTTTATGACCCATACAATGGTTTTGTCCGGTAGATCTCCAACAATCGATTTCCAAGTCCTACCTCGATCATTGCTTATAAACAAATAGGGCGTAAAATCTCCAAATTTATGAGCATCGGCACTTGCAAAAACCACATTGGCATTATGGTGCGATGGCTCAATATCATTTATAAAGCTAAGTTTTGGCACCTTGGGCAGTTCACCACTCTTGTTCCATGTAGAACCTCCGTCCTCGCTAATATGAATTATCCCATCGTCGGAACCTGTGTATAAAAGACCTTGCTGTTTTGGAGATTCTGCAATTGAGGTCAACGTTGCGTACTTGGACATAGCACCATTATCATACAATGCATCCACACTCCATACTCTTCCCATCATATCCAGTTCATACCTGTTTCTATTGGTCGTTAAGTCTTCACTAATGGGTTCCCATGAACTTCCTTGGTCATCACTCCTCCAAACCCTTTGAGACCCATAGTAGAGCCTTTGGTTGTTATGTGGGCTAATCAATATAGGGCTATCCCAGTTCCATCTATCCACCTCTTTTCCAATTGATTGCGGTTGTATGTCCATTCCCTCCTCCGTTTTCCTATTATGGCGATACAAATTTCCTTCCTGTATTTCCATATAAACGATATTTGGATTCTTTGGGTCAAAAGCATTATCATAGCCATCCGCACCCAAGGGCACGTACCAATCTTGATTGCGTACCCCTTCTGTATTCATGGTTCTTGATGGGCCTATCAAAGTGCCCAAGTCTTGGGCCCCACCTACAATGTTGTAATATGGTAAGGTGCTGTCCAATGACAACTTATAGAATTGTGAAATGGGAAGGTTGGGAAATTGTCTCCAAGTAGTACCTTCGTCAAAGGTTTCGTACAATCCACCATCCGTTCCCGCCAGTAGATGCTTTCCATTATTTGGGTCTATCCATAAAGCGTGGTTGTCGCTATGTTTTTCCCTACCAGTTCCCAATACTTTAAACGTTTTTCCACCGTCCCTTGAAACCCTGATAAATACATCCATTTGATAAACGAGGCCCGGATTAATATTGGAGACTTCTATTTCCTGATAATAATGAGGTCCTGTGCCTCCGGATATATAACTGTTCTGCTTTACCCAACTTTCCCCTTTATCTTCGGATTTATAAAAGCCCTTTTCCTCATCATCTGCCTCAATGGTGGCATAGACCAAATCAGGATTCGCCCTGGTCACGGCCAATCCAATTTTACCCATATCCCCTTTGGGTAGACCAGTGGATTTTTGGGACCAAGTTTCACCGTTGTCCATGGATTTGTAGATTCCGGACTTTGGCCCTCCAGAAAGTAGTGCCCAAACATGCCTTCTTCGCTGGTAGGCCGCAGCGTAGATAACATCTGGATTTTCCGGATCGAACTCAATATCGGTAACGCCCGTATGCTCATCGATTTTTAGTACCTGGCTCCAAGTCATACCTCCATCAGTTGTTTTATAAACACCACGATCACCTCCGGAAGACCATAAAGGTCCTTCGGCTGCCACGAACACAACATTACTGTTCCTGGGATCAACCAAAATTTTTCCTATGTGTTCAGATTTTTCCAAGCCCATGGATTTCCAAGTAGCTCCACCATCACTGGACTTATAAATACCGTCGCCCCAACCAACATGCCTACCACTTACGTTTTCGCCCGTTCCTACCCAAACAGTCTGGGGATTGTTCGGGTCGATAGTCACACAGCCAATGGAATAGGAAGGTTGTTCCTCAAAAACAGGATTCCATGTGATTCCATTATTTTCAGTCTTCCATACGCCCCCGGACCCAACAGCAACAAACCAAGTACTTTGATCTTTTGGATTTACCGCTATATCCGCAATTCTTCCTCCCATTAGTGCAGGGCCGATGGCCCTGAACTCCAAGCCCCTAACAGCATCCGACAAATCCGAAATATTCGAACTCTGGGAATACATCAGGTTTAGACTTAAAACAAGTGAAAAAATAATGGCTGTGATACTTTTTTTATTTGACATGATGTAAAAGTGTTAGTATGTCTATGGACAATGGTTGTGTATGCTAGTAAAAATAATGAAGAGCGGTCAAGATATAGATAAACGGGTCCTATTTTTTTAGCATCCTTATGCGGTTCCTGTAGTTTTTAAATCCCGCAATGCCAAACAAACTAGTTTTAGAATTACTAGAGTAATCTCACAAATTACTTTTTGAGTTAGTAATTGGACTTTTTGTTATAGCATTACATCATGGTCCATTATAACTTGCACAGAATGAAAACGATTTGTTCAATCCATGAGTGAAAATTTAAGAAGTATCTACTTGGCAGATGATGACAGTGATGACAGGGCATTTTTTTCCGATGCAATAAGCGAAATCCCCATTTCTACTTCTATTGAGGAGTTCAGTAATGGTGTTGATTTAATGTCCCATTTATTGAATAGGGAAAATAAAAAACCTGATGCCATTTTTCTGGATTTGAAAATGCCGATGATGGATGGCTTTGAATGTTTATCGGACATTAGGGATTTAAATTTTTTGAACGAAGTCCCTGTAATTATTTATTCCACATCCTTTCATCAAAAAGATGTGGACAGGCTAAAGGAAATGGGAGCCACGCTCTATTTAAAAAAACCTTCTTCCTTTAACCAATTAAAAACATTGTTACATAAATGCCTGGTTTACCTAGACCAAAAATCTTTTGAAAAAGCGACTTTGGATCCGCAGTTTCTCATCTCTATTTAAATAATCTTCCTTTATTATAAGTATTTCAGGCCTGCTTTTTTATCCTAAGTAAAAATGCTACTTTCAAAAAAGTTGCCTTGCATTGTTTTTTTAGGTCAAAAAAAAGCAGATAAATTCTGCAAACCAACTTAAAAATAATCTATTTTGCTTGCCTTAACCTAAGGAAAGAATGCATGAATTAACATACACTTCCATGGCGGACAGAAATATCGGTAGCAAAGATTTAAACGATATCCTCAAGACTGCCACGGAATTCAATAAAAAGCGCTCCATCACCGGATGCTTGGTATATCATAATGGTCAGTTTGTACAGACGCTACAGGGTGAGAAAAAGACGATTTTTGATCTCTTTGAAAAAATAAAATTGGACTCTAGGCACTCCAATGTAAACCTGGTTTGGGAAGGCCCTGCCGAAAAAGAAGTTTTTCGGGGGTGGCATATGGCGTATTATTCTCCAGAAAAAGTAAATACTGATGATGTGATTGATTTTGAAAAAAATTAATCACCCTTTCCACCTTCTACAAAGCAGATTCAGCCTCTGTAAGAATATTTTGGTCCCTGGTAAAAGATTTATGTCTAGACGAAGCAAACCCTACGTTTTAAACAATAAAAGAAATTCTACTAAGCAATTTTCTTTAAATCTTTAACTAGATTTTTTCCAGTATTACTTTTTAAGTGGAGCATAGCTTCGTGGATAATTTCAAATTCCCTTTCAGCACTCTCATTTAAAGTATCTATTGAACTTATCATCAAGGAGTTAATTTGATTTTCAAAACCATCAAAATCGGGGTTTTCCTCTAAAAAAAGACTGATTTTCAATTTATTGTTTCTATTGATATTATCATCTATTTGGATAATCATATCCTTTATTTCATCAATGTGGTTGTTCTCAATTATATTTTCAAATTTTAAGTTGATGTCATTTCTCCACTGGGTTAAAAAATGTAACCGTGTTTCAATATCCTTCTTTAAAACTAAGTATGAAGTGTTTTTCATTTCTTGAATTCTCCCTCCCATGTTACTTTGATTTTTAAATGTATATTAAAAGTAATAGCTCTAATTAGAATCGGTATACCCTTAAAATTTAAATGTGTGCCATATTAAACGAGTTTTCCTAAACCTCAAACTCATTAAAATGATCACCCAAGTCCTTTGATTATGCTTTACGCTGCCATATGGGATCCACGTGCCTTGGAAAGGTATGCCTTAGGCGAACATTTGAACCTTCTGCTGAAGATTTTGGAAAAGTAGCTTCTGCTGGAAAAACCGATAGTATACACAATTTCCGATACGTTCAAATCTGTTTCCTGAATTAATTTCTCGGCCAAATCCAAACGTTGGTTTTTGATACAACTGGCTACCGTTGAACCTGAAAGCACCTTAAATCCATTTTGTAGTTTAGCTGCGGACAGTCCATATTTCCTAACAAAATAATCAATGGAATATGGGTATTCTGGTTTTTTCCTGATTTCTTCAATGGCATCTTCCACTCTTAACATTTCACGTTTTGTCAAAGAGGATTCATGTAATGTCTTTTTGGAACTATCGCTCCTATAATGCAATATTTCCAGGGCTAGCGTAAAGTGGACTATTCCTTCTATTAGCAACCTTCTTACTATGCCTGTTTGCGAAATGGACTTTATCTGGAGTAGATGTTCCTTGATCTTTAGGTTCACCGTTCCAACATACTCATACTTATTGTTTTTAAGGAATTGGTTGAACAATTGATCCTTAAGTTTATTAGCATCACTGTTCGAGGAATCCAATTGTGAATCACGGGAAATTTGAATTACGGAGAAATGGACCTTTTTACCGGATTCCACTTTAATTTTAACGTCCTCCTCCATACCCCCAAGGATTACCGTCCTTAGGGCATCCACTTCAACAGATGAACCGCTCATTGGTAGTTTCAACGTAAAACTCCCCTCTAAACAATAAATAAAAAACAAACTGTTATCCGTTGAGTTCTTGAGGTTCAACTTTACCTCTTCTGTAGCCTTTATATCAAATTGACTATACCCGATACCCGATTCCAATTCAATGGAATGGATACGTCCGGCGCCCTTGTGGTTATCGAACATTAGTATTCGTTCCGTATCGAGTACGGATATACTGCCTCCTAAACTATTATTTAACTGATTTAATTTTGCGTGTGTTGAATTCATGGTTGACTGTTTTTAGATGGTTGAAACAAGGTATCGATATACACTTGATTTATGTTTCCAAAGATCTAGATTAGCCATCCAAGAATGTTATAACATTTTCACTTCCTGTTATAACATCTCACTTTTTCCATAAAATTCAGGACTTCGGATTTACTTGGATAAAGAGGGTAGGTAGACGGTGAAAACCGCTCCTTCGTTATTTTTGCTGGTTCCCAGAATGGCTCCATTATGTGCCTCCACTATTTTTTTACAAATGGCCAATCCAAGACCCGTTCCAGAATACTCGTTTTTACCATGAAGCCTTTGAAAAATCTCAAAAATCCTTTCTCCGTACTGGTCGTCAAAACCGATTCCGTTGTCTATAAATTCCAATTTATGATATTGACCATCCGGCAGGTTAGATATGCGATTGATAGCGTCAACGCTGGTTTTGCTATGTATAATCTGAACCACGGGCACAGTATTATCCTTAATATATTTTAAGGAATTGCCCAAGAGATTGGAAAATAATTGTTCCATCTGAAATTGTACGCCATTTATTTCCGGTAGTTTATCCGCCTTAATGGACGCTTGAGTCTCACTTATTCTTTCGCCCAAATCTTCCAAAACATCTGATAGTACCAGATTGAGGTCAATTTTTGTTGGTGTATCCTCAATTTCCTCAATTCTGGAGTACGACAATAAATTGGAAATGAGATTTCGCATTCTCTCCGAAGATGAAATTACCTTTTCCAGATAGTTTTTAGACCTGGGTCCTAGCCTTTCTTTTTCCTCTCCGTACAATCTGCTTATGAACATTTGTATTTTTCTTAAAGGCTCCTGTAAATCATGACTCGCTATTCGATTAAAGGCCTCCAAGTCTGCATTACTTTTCTTCAGTTGGGCGTTTTTGGCCTGCAGTATGGATGCATGCTCTATCTGTTTAGTGACATCCTTAAAAACTCCAACAACGTACCAGTTATTATCCGAAGGATAATACTCCCCTACGGTATTTATATATTTTATTTCTTGCTCTTTCGTTATGATTTTAAATGTAATATCTATTCTCTCCTTGGTGTTTCTGCTTTGTTCAATCACGCCCTTTACCCAATCAATATCGCTTTTATGAACAAATTTTAATATCCTTTCAATACTTGGTTCCATTTCAAATGGTCGATCAAAGCCCAATAACCTATACACATTCTCGGAAAGGCTTAAGGTGCCATTTTTCAAGTCCCATCTAAAACTTCCCGTACTCGCAATATGTTCGGCCTCCAGAAGCAATTTATTCTGTATTTCCAGCTGCCGTTCATATTGCTTCTCCTTACTGATATCCTTTAAAAAGTTTACTACTCCGGCTTCCAGCTTTACTAACCTAGCACTAAACCAAACAACTTGATCTCCAAACAGATATTTAGAGGTATAATCGAATGTTTCACCCGTAGTAAAACAATTTTTGGCATAATCAAAAACCCCGTTTTCCAGATTCTGAGGATCGTATTCCAACCATCGCACCCCAATCATGTCCTTGGTTTTCAATGACGTAATCTCCTCTATCCGATTGTTTACATACTTTATTACAAAATCTTCTATTTGACCTTCCTTGTTGAATAAAGGCTCCAAATATGCAATAACATTGTTACTGCTGTCCAACAGACGTTCCTTGAACATTTTAGATATTTCCAGTTCAGAAATCCTGTTACGAAGTGCGATTCTATCCGGCATAGAACAATGGTTTTATGAATCCCAAAATAATTATTTCCCTTCCGTCAAAAAAGTAGGAAGATGGGGAAACGGAATTATTTATAAAATTGTCTACAAGAATAAACAGTTTTTGCAATACATATGTCTGCAAAAACTGTTTAAATTGTTCTAAAAGAGATTATTCAAGACCTACAAGTCAATTCATACTACAATTTGTTCCAAAATCAAATTCTTAACAAAAAGTTCTCTTTTTTAAAATCGTCCATATGATAAGCCCAATTCATTTTAATTACTTGGGTCAAGGATTTTTTAAGGTCTTCAAAACTGGAAGGTTTCTTGATATAAATATTAGCTCCTTTTAAAAAAGTCTGTTCTATATCCTTATCAGAGGAAGAGGTAGAGTAAATCGCTATGGGCAATTCCTTTAATAACGGGTTTTTTCGTATTTCCGTCAAACACTCAAAACCGTTCATAATAGGCATATTTAAATCCAAGAAAATAAGGTTGGGCAAATTCTCTATTTGTTCCATCAAATATTCAAGGCAGCTCCTACCATTATCCAATTTCTGTAACTGTGTGTTCAAGTTAACCCCTGTTAAAGCATCAGCAAAAAACTCTCTATCATCCTCATCGTCATCAACCAATAAAATTTTCATTTTAGTCATATGATATTCTTTAATTAACGGTGTCTATTGTGTTATTTCTAATTTTCAAATATTGGGTAATGGTTAACCCTGTTACTTTTTTGAACTGACCGGACAAGTGTGGAACACTACTAAAGTTTAAGGTATAAGCTATATCGGACAATGTATTTTGTCCATCATTCAACAGCTCCTTTACTTTTTCTATTCGAATCAGCACATAAAAGTTCTCAATGGTCATAAACGTTCTGGATGTAAAGTGGTTGGACAAATAGGAATAACTATATCCCAAGGTCTCCGATAGCATTTTTGATATGGAAACATTTCTGTCGTACTCACCCCTAACATACTTTTTAATCAAGATTTTTATCTGCACTAATAAATCTGTTTCGTCTCCTTGTTCAATGATAATGCCGTAAGGTTCCAAAGCCATGGCAAGTTCCCGTAACTCTTTATCCTCAGTATCATCGGATAGTTTAACTGAATTCTCTTGAATACTTTCCACTTCCAAACCCAATGAACCAACGGTCCTTTTCACCACCTCTAAAACGAGTTTATCAACATCATAAATTAGTTCCAACTTCACTTTTCAACTTCAAATTTGATAAACCTCTAAAATATTTACTTTCACTCAACCTAAATAACGAAATACAATTTTTCTTTAACGTTATTTGGCCCTAGAAATATTAGTTCATGAAAAGGCTATTACTTTCAATATATACGCCCAAAAAAGTATCGACAGATGACCAAAAGTTATGATTAACAATTTTTTAAGTATTAACACAGGTATTATAATCTTGATATAACTATTTGAAAAATAATGCTTTAACCGAAATTATTAATGGTGTAATTCCATCTTTGTATCGATATTATTTTTTAACCAATTTATTGAAGTATTAAAGGTTGAACCGACAAGAAATTGCTCTTTCGATTAAAAACTTGGGGATGGAATGGAAAAATATAGATTAAAAAAATAACCGATGCTTCATATAGTATAAGCAATCGAAGAAAAAACATATAGCTCTTTGCTGTCCTGCCCATAGAACCCGATAATTTTTATACTTTTAGAAAAGAAATAGGTAATTAAAAAAGCCTATTTTCCAAAAAACTAATATATGCCCGAGAACGACGAACTAGACGACTATCTGGACAACCACTATATACACCGTAGTAACTGGTTAAGAGCCGCAGTCTTGGGAGCCAATGATGGTATACTTTCAACAGGGAGTATTGCCATAGGCGTTGCCGCCGCCAGCGAAATCAGGGAACCCATAATATTGGCGGCCCTGGCCGGTTTGGTTGCAGGGGCCCTATCCATGGCAGCGGGGGAATATGTTTCCGTAAGTTCCCAGACCGACGTGGAAAAAGCGGATATCGAAAGGGAAAAAGAAGAATTGGCAGAGATGCCGGAATTGGAATTGAAACGCTTGGCCCAAATCTATGAAAGTCGCGGATTAAAAAAAGAGACGGCACACATCGTTGCCAAGGAACTCACGGAACACGATGCTTTGGGAGCTCATGTTAGGGATGAACTGGGCATCAATGAAGTTAGTGCCGCAAAACCCCTTCAGGCCGCCTTTGCGTCTGGGGCCTCGTTCACCGTGGGCGGAGTTTTACCCTTCTTGGTTACACTCTTTTTACCCTTGAAAGGAATGGAGTATTATTTATATGCCTTCTCCATATTATTCCTAGCCTTACTAGGTGCGCTGGCTGCTAAAACAGGAGGTTCCAGTATTTTCAAAGCTGTGGCCCGTATCACCTTTTGGGGTACCGTAGCCATGGGGCTTACCGCATTGGTAGGACACTTTTTTGGGGTAAACGTAGCCTAAAGGCTTGCCATTTCGGTAAAATGATAATTTTAATTACTATCTACTAAAAACCGTTTTACAAAACTATCCTTTAATAACCTTCTGGCCTTGGTCAAAAGGTCATCAACCTCATCCAATGTAGCATCTTTAATACTGGCTATTTCATTAAGCGTAAAACCTTGATCCGTAGCTAATTGAAATACAGAACGCATGGGTAAGGACATTTTGCCCAATACCATTTGAATATGCCTTTCCACCCTTTCTTTGTCCAGGCTTCTATCCAATTTTTCAGCAAGTTCCTTTTCATCATCCGACACAAAGACATGGTTTAAAGTGTAATTATCCTTAATTAGGGATTTATCGTCCAGCTCTTCCAACATGACCAAATCGCCATCACCATCTGTACTAAAATCCTCTTCCATAGTATCCCACTCTGGTTGGGAAAAGGTATCGATATTCTCGAAAAAAACATGATCAAATTCCTCTTCGGTAAGACTATCATCCAACAATTCGTCTACCTTTTTGAATAGATATGGGCGAAGGTAGCTCTCATTCCTTATACTATCCCAATTATCATAAACCTCAATAAACAATTGATCCGTAAAATCATTGGGGCTAAACATGCCTTTATTTAATTTGCCCGAAAGTATTGCCGTCCTCAACCTTTTTGCCACATAGTTTTTTACTTGTGGCATCAACCGCAACAACTCATTGTTAAATGACTGCCTATTATCCTTTTTCCTAAAATCAACCAATTTGCTATAGGTCTCCTTAACCTCCCATTGAATAGTACCTTGATTGGTTTGCTTGTTTATTTCTTTTTCCATCGTTTTAAGTTTTTTATTGAATACTTTATTCTAAACTTACTTTCAACCTAAAGAAAAAAATATGACTTATGTCATCAAATTTTAACTAGTTATGACTTAGCTTGTAGAGAATTCAGGACCATACTATATGCCGTATAGTTTTGAATATTTAGACTTTAATGATAGATGAGATAAACTAAGAGCAATGAAAAATATTCTAATTCCTACGGATTTCTCCACCAATGCGGTCAATGCGATTGAATTTGCACTGGAACTTTTTAAATGTGAACGTGTCCACTTTTATTTTATGTATGCGTATGCCGATGAACTTTATGAAATAAGCCACGATAAGGAGGATGACTATTTTAAACAACAAAAGAAAAAAATAATTCAGGTGTCCAATAAGAAACTTTCAGAACTTATTTCTAGGATACAACGGGAAAAGCATAATCCTAAACATCAATTTGAAAAAATCTCGGTTTTTGAATCATTGGTGGACGGGGTCAACGATTTTGTCAACAAAAAAGACATTGATCTGGTAATCATGGGAACTAAAGGACAGACAGCCGATAAAAAAATCACTTTTGGCAGTCATACCGTTCAGGTTTTTAAATATGTAAAATGCCCTGTAATGGCCATACCTAATAACTACGAATTTGTGCAACCCAAAAAGATTCTATTCCCTTCTGATTATATGATTCCCTACAAGCGTAGAGAATTAAAACTTTTGGATACCATTGCTTATAGGTTTAAATCGGAAGTTCATTCCCTGTATATTTCCGATTTTGAAGATTTAAGCCATAGACAAACAGACAATCAATTATTCCTTAAAGGTTCGTTGCCAAATGCCAGACTCAGTTTTAATAGAACGGAAGTTAAAAACAAAGGTGTTGCCATTATGGAGTATGCCAATGAAAATAATATGGATTTGTTGGTAATGGTAAACTCACGGCACTCCTTTTTAGAGGATTTGCTCTACCGTTCTACTGTTGACCAAATAGCGCTAAACCCAGTGATTCCATTTCTTGTTTTACAGAACTTACCTCGTTAACCTTAATATTTGAGCCATGAAAAAAATAATTTTACCTTCTGATTTTTCAGAAAATGCATGGAACGCCATCTTTACGGCTTTAAAGCTTTATGCCAATACTACATGTCATTTTTATATTTTGAATGCCTATGAACCTGGTGTTTTAAAACCACTGGGAACAAAGGGGCATCAAAGGTTGGACGTTATTTATGATTCACTTTCAAAAAACTCCGAGAAGGAGCTTTCCGAAATTCTAAAATATCTGGAAATAAACCATAAAAACCCCAAGCACAGTTTTGAGACCGTTGCCAAGGAAAACACATTGGAGGAGGCCATTAAAAAAGTATCAACTGAAGAAGATATAGATTTGATTGTCATCGGAACCCAAGGAGCTACAGGCGCAAAGCAAGTTTTTCTTGGCAGTAATACCGTAAAAGTATTAAATAGCATAAAAAACATTCCCATTCTAGCCGTGCCGGATTCCTTTAATTTTCAAGAATTGAAGAACATAATTTTCTCGACTGATTTTATGAGAAACTATGATAAATATGAGTTTGAGCCTCTGTTGGAACTGGCCCGTTTATGGAATTCTAAAATAGAAATTGTCCATGTGTCGGAAGAGTTTAAACTTAATGAAAAGCAGCAAGCCCAAAAGGATATTTTAGAACATAGATTTTCTGAATTCGATTATAGCTTCCAAGACCTTCCTTTTAAATCGAGTACGGCCAACACTATTGGTCAACACGTTTCCAATAGAAAGTCGGATATTCTTGGAATCATAAGGCATCAGCACACATTTTGGGAAAAGGTCATTGGTGAACCGGTAGTAAAGAAAATAGCCTTTCACTCCACCATTCCTGTTCTATTCCTTCCGGAAAAGTAACCAGTATTCTCAAAATAGATTTTAGGAATGTTGCTTGACTACAGCAATAATATCGTTCTTCTGCAGTACGCCAGATTGTCGCCATAGCTGCTTGCCATCCTTGAACAACATCATGGTAGGTACACCCCTAACATTATATTTTGAGGCTAATCTCTGATTCTTGTCCACATCGATCTTAACGATTTTCAATCCATCCCCCATATCTTCCTTTACTTGTTTAAGAATTGGGGCCAACATCTTACAGGGACCACACCAGTCCGCATAAAAATCCACCAAAACAGGAACTTCAGAATCTATTATATTTTTAAACGAGCTTTTCATTCATTCACGTTTTTAATATACAAGTTACTAAATTTCAAACGACAATTTACTGATCAATATCATGGTTTTTGGGAAAAAGAAAATGTAACTTAAAGACTTAAATTCAAATGCCATGACACGTATTCTTTTACCCACGGATTTTTCGGATAACTCATTTAAGGCAATCGCTTATGGATTATCGCTCTATAAAAATGTAGAATGTACGTTCTATCTTTTAAACACCTATATGCCACCGGTGTATCATACGGAATATATTTTAGGAAGTCCGGGGCAAATTGGTTTGGGGGATATTATACAAGAAGAATCCAAAAAAAACCTAAATGAACTTAAGACAAAGCTAGAGAATGAATTCAAAAATCCTTTGCACACCTTCGTTACACATTCGGCATTCAACATGCTTACCAGTGAGGTAGGTCAAATTACCGAAGCGGAAAATATAGATTTGGTCATTATGGGAACCAAAGGCGCTACCGGAGCGCAAGAAATATTATTTGGAACCAATACAGTGCATGTTCTTAAAAATAGTAAAGTCCCTGTTCTGGCAATACCGCAGGACTTTGAGTATGAGGAACCGAATGTAATTTTGTTTCCAACGGATTACCAAGTATCCTTTACAAAGGACAAACTGGCAACTTTATTGCAAATAGTAAAGGAACATCGGTCCGAAATCAATGTGATGCATGTTTTCACTCAGTTAAAGCTTAATCCCACCCAGACCAAAAATCGAAAATCCTTAGAAACACTGCTGGGAAATAATGGATTGTTCCATGATGTGGAGAGTGATGAAATAATAACTGCAATTAACAAATTTCAGGTGAAGGCAAAAATTAATTTTCTGGCCATGATACAAAATAAACATACGTTTTTTGAACGGTTATTCATTGAACCTACCATTAAAAAAATAGGTTTTCATGTCAATGTTCCTTTCTTGGTAATTCCTGAAAAATGATTTATGCAAATCAATAAAATTTTAGTGACGACAGATTTTTCCAATGAGGCCTACAATGCACTTTTTTATGCTACCCAACTATTCGCCAAACAAGAATGTGAATTTTACATACTGAATGTCTATGACAGGTATACTCCTATTCAAAATAAAGCGGAGTACGAAATGGAGCACATGGCAAAAATTGAAAAGTTGAAGGAGGAGTCTGTTGAAGGACTGACAAAAACGTACCATAAGATAAACTTAGATGTTTCAAACGTCCCCCATAAATTTAAAACACTGTCTAAACGTGGCAAATTAAGTCAAGTCGTTAGACGAACAATCGACTTACTGGACATTGGCTTAGTTATTATGGGAAACAAAGGAAAAACGGGAGCCAAAGAAATCTTTATGGGAAGTAATACCCTTAAAGTTGCAAGTACCTTAGGACATTGTCCTCTTTTGGCAATTCCAAAAGAAGTAGCATATATACCAATAAAAGAAATCGCATTTATCACGGATTTTAAAAAAGGATGTAATCTTAAAACACTGGCTCCATTGTTATCGATAACAAAGCTATTAAATGCTTATTTGAAGGTCTTTCACTTAAAGGAAGAAGAATTTTTGAATACCGTGCAGGAATCCAACAGAAAGTTATTGGAGATGTCTTTAAAAGGAGTTGAACATGACTTTGAACCCATTCATGAATTTAGCTCAAAAGCCAAGGTAATAGACAGTTTTATAAAAAACAGGGGAATTCACCTCTTTTCAACGGTTTATACTAAAAAAGGTTTTTTAGAACGCATGTTGCACGAACCGGTAATAAAGGATTTAAGTATGTACACTAGTATTCCATTTCTTGTACTACCCAACAGGGATTGACAAAAATCATATTTAAGACTAACTTAAAGGAAACCATAAACCTTGCTCTACACTTCTATCTCGATTGAAGTAAAAGCACTTATAATGTATTTGACATGAAAAATATAGGCATCTGGCTAGACAGTAAAAAGGCATTGATAGTTACTATAAATGAAAACGGAGACTCTTTGAACAAAATAGATTCCCAAATTGATTTTTATAATAGAACCAGCACAGGTGGTTCCAGGGTTAAATGGGGAGGAACCCAAGATATAACCGATGAGCAGAATTATTTGGAAAAGGAAAAACAACAATTTAAAAAATACTTCAAAGAGGTGGCAAATGCTATATCTGACTGTGATGCACTGGCAATTTTTGGACCTGCTGATATCAATGAAAAACTAAAAAAGGAATTGGAGAACAATTATCCAGCGATTGGTAGAAAAATAGTTGCAGTTGAAAAAGCAGATAGCATGACCGATAATCAAACAAGGGCACTAATACGGGATTTCTTTAACAATAGATAAGGTGAATTACATGGAATCATTCTTCAAGTTTTTTGAAAATCCTGCTGTTCTTAAATTCACGAAATTGGGTTTATGGATTTTATTGATTGCAATAATCATAGGGTTTCTACGCAAATTGCTAAAAAAACGAATCGAAGATACTTCCATTAGATACAAGGCCCAGAAAGGGATAGAAATAATTGGCTATTTCCTGATTATTTTAATGATATTTATGGCCATTACCCTAGATGACATTAAGGATTACACCATTATTCTTGGTCTGTTTACCGCTGGTATAACCTTTACGTTGCAGGAGTTGATTTTGAGCATTGCAGGCTCCTTTTATATTTTTTTCGTACGGGTTTACAAGCCTGGTGATCGGATAGAAATCAACAATATTAAAGGCGATGTCATTGATATTGACAGCATCTATACAACGCTTATGGAAATGGGCGAATGGGTTAGCAGTGACAACTATTCGGGAAGAATAGTCAAAATTAGTAACGCTTTTGTTTTTAAAGGCCCCATTAAAAATTATTCAATGGATTTTCCTTTTGTATGGGACGAATTGAATATACTAATTACTTATGATTCGGATGTTAGTCTTGCAAGAGATTTAATTTTAAAGGAAGCCAATGAATTACTTTCCGATTATTTCCAGAAATCCAAAACCAAATGGCAGGAAATGGTAGAGCGCTATTATATAGAGAATGCAACTATTGAACCCACCATTGCCGTGAACCTTACCGATAATTGGATTTCGCTAAACCTGAGGTACATAACAGATTATAAACTGAGAAGAAATACCAAAAACCAGTTATTTTCAAATATTGAAAAGACCATTAAAGCCTCCAAAGGAAAGGTGACTTTGGCCTCCACAACCCTGCAACTACTAAAAATACCTGAACTTGAAGTCCAACTAAAGAAAGGAATATGAGCGAAACTACCATAGAGGTATTGAAATCCTCCGGAGAAAAAGTACAATTCTCTATGGATAAATTAAGAAACTCCTTAAAACGTAGTGGGGCGGATCATGACTTAGTGGAAAATATTGTGTCGAAGGTCAAGAACGAAATCTATCCAGGAATCACCACCAATGAAATTTATAATCGGGCCTATGCCCTATTAAAAGGAAAAAAATCGGTTTTTGCATCTAAGTACAAACTCAAAAAAGCAATTTATGAGTTGGGACCAACGGGATTTCCATTTGAGCGATTTGTAGCTGCCATTCTCAAATACTCGGGCTATCAGGTTAAGGTAGGGGTAATCCTGAATGGTCTCTGTGTGACCCATGAAATCGACGTACTTGCTGAAAAAAATGATAGTACAACCATAATTGAATGTAAGTTCCACAGTGATAAAGGTCTCAAATGCAATGTAAAAGTCCCACTTTACATACATTCTAGGTACAATGATGTAAAGGAGCACTGGGAAGGTACCAAGAAAGAAAATAAAAAATTGGAAATAGGTTGGGTCGTTACGAATACCCGCTTTACTGAAGACGCCCTTAAATATGGAATATGCGCAAATCTA
Source organism: Maribacter cobaltidurans (assembly GCF_002269385.1). Classification (NCBI taxonomy): domain Bacteria; kingdom Pseudomonadati; phylum Bacteroidota; class Flavobacteriia; order Flavobacteriales; family Flavobacteriaceae; genus Maribacter; species Maribacter cobaltidurans. Next base: position 2,619,630 of record NZ_CP022957.1, on the reverse strand, counting down.
TACCTCCTGAGTTGGGATTATCCAAAGAACGAAGGACTAAAGGACCGCATAGACCGTTTGGGACTATATCCCATAACCGTATCCTCACTCTTGAGCAATAGGGAGAAACAATTCCTGCTAAGCAGGGATGTTGTCCTATGCAGACAACTTCTCCATGATAAATTTTTTCTGGACCACTTAGGTATCTCTCAAAACAGAAAAATTAAAATATTGGATGAAGTAGGTCAACTCTGTAATCTATAACCCATGAAGAAGATTAAAATTCAATTTTTAGGCGCAAGTGGTACGGTTACAGGCTCAAAATTCTACCTAGAAACACCAGAGATAAATATAATGGTAGATTGCGGCATGTTCCAAGGACTAAAGGAACTCAGGGAAATCAATTGGCAACCTTTGCCCATCGATGCATCAAAAATCGATTTCGTATTATTGACCCATGGACATCTGGACCATACAGGATATTTACCTAGGTTGCTCAAAGAAGGGTTTAAGGGTGAAATTATGGCTACTGCCCCAACCTTGGCAATTACTGAAATAATTCTCTTGGATAGCGGGAAAATACAAGAAGAACAAGCCAAATCCGCCAACCAGGAAGGATACACTAAACATCATCCGGCAGTACCTTTCTATATGGTACAGGAAGCAGAAAGAACGGTCGCGCTATTCAACCCTTGTGAAAAGGATGAATGGAATTCTTTATCAGAAAACGTTCGTTTTAGATTTAGATATAATGGCCATATCATTGGGGCAACGTTTATAGAATTGGAAATCTATGGGAAATTATTTGTTTTTTCCGGGGATATAGGAAGAAAGACCGATTTACTTTTGTCCCCTCCCGAACGGCCTAAATGGGCAGATTACTTATTTCTGGAAAGCACATATGGAAATAAACTACATCCTGTAGAAGATGTTTCAGAGATTTTAAGCGGACTGATAAAGCAAACGATACAGGAAAGAGGGAACCTGATCATTCCCTCCTTTGCTGTAGAACGTCTACAGACGCTCATGTATACCTTATGGTTACTTTTTAAGAAAAACAAAATACCCAATATTCCCATTTTTGTGGATAGTCCCATGGGCAATAACGTTCTTTCCGTTTTTGAAAGGTTTCCCGCTTGGCATAATTTATCCATATCCGAATATAGGGCTATGGTAAACCATTTTGAACTAATCACTTCCTATGCGGACACTTGGAAAACCATTGACGACCCAAGACCCAAAATTATAATCGCAGGTAGTGGAATGGTTACCGGAGGCAGGGTATTGACCTATTTACAGCAAATGCTCAAAAAACCGAACACCCAAATTTTGTTGGTGGGCTTCCAGGCAGAAGGCACCCGCGGTAGGCAACTTTTGGATGGAGCGCATGAATTGAAACTATTTGGAAAATATTATCCGGTAATGGCCAAGGTCCGTCTTTTGGAAAGTCTATCGGCCCATGCAGATCAAAATGAGCTTCTCTATTGGTTGAGTTCTATAGAGAACATTCCCGAAAAAGTATTTCTAGTTCATGGAGAACCATCCGCATTGGATGCCTTAAGAGTAAAACTTAAGGATGCAAAAGGCTGGAACTGCCATATTCCCAAGCAATATGAGGCTATAGAAATCGTGTGGTGACCTGAATACCTCCCTAGTTTAAAATCGAAGGGGTTATCTTTATGATTTATGTCATATTTAGTGCAGGGTTCAACCTATATTTTTGAATTAATCTTAAGCGGACGAGTGATGAAAAAAGTTCTATTTCTAATTACCATTCTACTCATGGGATGTTCTTCTACCAGTTTAATCGAAAACTGGAAGGACCCTGATACGGTATTATTTAATGCCAATAAAGTTCTGTTGGTTGGAATGACCCAGAATGAAGAAGCGCGAAGTGCCTTTGAGGAGCAACTTCAAAAAGAGTTTGACAATAGGGATGTTGAAGCTTGGAAAAGTGTTGACGTATTTGACCTTTCCTTCACGGATTCAAAAAAAAGTGAGGCGGAGTTGGACATGGTCGAGCAAAGCCTACTGGACAAAGGTTTTGATGCCATCTTATTTACAAAAATCACAGGATCCGAAAACAGGGAAAACTTTTTAAAATCCATGTCTCGTTGGGAAGATGGCCAAGTAAGGTTCAATGATGACTATCTAGAGCATCAAGGCATTTATTTTGACAGTACCTACTATGAAAATTTTAAAGTTTACTTTGCGGAGACCACGCTTTACTGCATTTGTGAAGGAAAAGAAAGGGCGATGATTTGGCGGGGTATCATAGAGATTATGGACCCTAGCAATGTGAACAAGGCTATAAAGGACTATGTAAAACTTGTGGTGACCGCACTTGAAGAACAGGATTTGATTTTTATTGAAGATTTTTAAGCTCGTTTGTGAAAACTCAAAATTTTCATAGAAGGGGACTGAATATTTTACCGAAACCTTCTTTTAATTTTCTAATCCACGGACGCTGAATATATACTTCGTAGGATAACCTTTTACTGGCAGTGCTATCCTTTAAAAAATCTTCCTTCAGCAATTGGGCAAATCCTTTTTCGTAGATAATAGCGTTTACCTCATAGTTTTGTTCAAAACTGCGATCATCCAAATTTGCCGTTCCGATGGAAGAAATGGCATCATCACTTACAATAATCTTGCTATGTAGGAATCCATCGGGAAAAAGATAAATTTTAATCCCCGACTTTAAAAAAGTCTCAAAATAAGAATGCACGGACCAACTTACCAAGCGATTATCTGCATTTTCCGAAACCAAAAGACGCACGTCCACCCCACTCAGGGCAGCGGTTTGCAAGGCTTTTATTAGAGCTTGACTTGGAATGATATAAGGATTGGTAATATATACGTATTTCTTGGCCGAATTAATAATTGAAAAATAGGTTTGTTCCAGAGCCGGAAAATCATCATCAGGTCCTCCGGAAACAATTTGAACCAATGAATCGGATGTAAATTGCGTTGCACATACTGGATTTTCTAGGGGCTGCAATAACTCTTGGCAAACCAAATACCAATCCATCATAAAAACTTGATTCAAATGAGAGGCCGCCGGCCCATCTATCTTTATGTGCATATCATGCCATTTGCCCAATCCTGGATCCCCTTTCAAATACTTATCGGAAATATTTATACCGCCGGTAAAAGCTATTTTTCCATCTACCACAATGATTTTTCTGTGATTCCGGTAGTTCAAGGAAGAGAAAAACCGTCCGAACTTGAAAGGAAGAAACGAATATACCTCAACAGCCATGTTCTCCAAACCTTTTAAATAATTCCTGCTCAAAGAAAAACTGCCAATACCGTCATAAATCATTCTTATTTTAACACCTTTTGATAATTTCCGTTTAAACAGTTCCTGTAATTTATTGGCCAATTCTCCATCCTCAAAGATGTAATATTGTATGTGAATCTCCTTTTTGGCACGTTCCAAGGCACCAAAAATAGCGTCAAAAGTGGTTTTACCGTCCTTTAATAATTGTAAGGAATTATTGCCTACCGGTGGGAAGTGTGAATTATTATAAAATAAGGTCATCAATTTTCGGAATTTCCCGTCAAAGGCATTCACCTGATTATAATCCGGATTGGGTAGCCTCTTAAACAAATTCCTTTTTAACTGAACCAGTTTATTTTTTCTTCTATTTCTCCCCAGTAAAAGATATAGTATGATCCCACCTACTGGAATAGCAAAAATGGCCAACAACCAGGCCAGACTTTTGGAAGGTTTGGCACCATGTAATAGGATAGCAATTACAATGGACAACGTTATCAATATATAAATACCGAGTAGGATAGATGTCCACATTGCATATTGAGTTTTGAAGTTTAAGGTCTGTTAACTGGAAATATAAAGTAGAAAACCTTAATGACACATGACTTTAATCACCTAATTTAAGACAAAATTGCTAGTAAGGCATATATCTGAAACATTAGGGGAACCCTAAAATAAAAAAGCCCTTGGATTGGAATCCAAGGGCTTTTTTATTTTTAAGAAATGGTTTACCAAGTTTCAATTTCTTGTTTTAAATCCTCTTTCTTTTTTCCTGTTTTTTCCTGAAGTCTACCTAACATTTCGTCAAATTTACCTTCTGCATATGTAGTATCATCATCGGTGACGTTCCCGTATTTTTGTTTGAACTCACCTTTCACTTGTTTCCACTTTCCTTCTAACTGATCTTTATTCATGACTTTAGATTTTTATATGTTTAACTATTACAAGTTACCTTAAACCATAGAGTATTTGTGCCGTAAATGGTTTGTTTATTGATTCATTCCCTGAATCATTTTAATTTTATTGAAAAATAATTCTAGTCTTACAATCTCATGCCCCTTAAAATCCAAATCCAACCACTATCCTTTTGTTATAAAAGCTAAGGAAATACTAATATTTAAAGCTATTTTAACACTATAAAACTCTATTTTCCAGAGGTTTAGTTATTGCATCAAGAATCCAAGTGATAACGGCAGGACCATCAGTAAATTCGCTTTAAGTTTAGGGTGAAGTTAGAATTAAGGACACTGATAACGCAGTCCCTAACTTTAAAAGTTAAGTTTAATTTTAAAACACATAATATGAAAATGAAAACAATATTAGCGACAATATTATTGGTAGTATCGGCAAACGTTTTTGCTCAAAATGACAAAGACAAGGAAGTAATGGCCGACGCCGAAAAGGCAAAAATGGAACTGAAGGAAATGGATGGTATGGATAGATTTTTTAATAATTCTTCTGGATATGTCATTTTTCCAAATGTTGGAAAAGGAGGACTGATTGTTGGCGGTGCATCCGGTAATGGCGTACTTTACGAAAATGGAATGCCACAAGGTATGGCCAGTCTAAAAAAGGTAGATGTCGGACTTCAAGCAGGAGGACAGGCACTTACTGAAATCATCTTCTTTGAAACAGAAGAGTCTTTGAACGATTTTAAGGATGGGAAATATGAACTATCCGCAAATGCTACGGCCATAGCCTTGGATAAAGGTATTGCAGCCAATGCCAATTACAAAGATGGTGTTGTGGTATTTACCAAGCCCAAAAAAGGTTTAATGGCAGACCTTTCAATTGGTGGTCAAAAGTTCGAATATGATGAGATGGATAGGAAATAGAAAATATCCATTGTTACTACAAGAGAAAAGCCGGAACAATTTCCGGCTTTTTTTATTTTTTAATTATAAGGTCCAAACGCTTAGAAGTAGTTTAGAACATAGCCAAAAATCCAGTAAAGAATCAGGAAAACGAAAATAGTCCCGACACAACCACATTTTCCACCACCAATTTTCCTGGCCCCGTACCAAGCCCCAATAATTTGAATTAGTTTTTTCATATTTTAAAAGTAAACAATTGTCAAGGGCAAAACTATGGTTTGTCCTTTCTGAAAGTTATAAATGATTTTTCAAATCTCACCAAAAAAAGTTTAACCGTAATGCAATTTATTTTTTGTTTTTAAGAGGTTGTTCACCTGGGTCCAAAGAGTTAGTTTTGAACCGCCTGGAGACTTCACAATATCCGCACCGTGAAAAATTTGATGAAAGAGCATTCTTTTATGCCGAACTTGATCTTGAGCATCCTCAAAATTATTATAAACCGTTGAAAAGTCAGAAAACAGGGAAAAGGTATTCTCCTCCACATTCAACAGGACTATATCCTCATGTCTTGCATCTCCACTAATTTTGCCAAATAGTCGTCTTACGGGCTTTTCATCACCCTCCAATAGATGTATAAAAATGTGGTTATGATAGACCAAACATCCTGTAATAGCATTTTGGGAATTAAAGAAGCTTGCTTTTTGCATCACATCCTTAATATCATTATGTGCAAGGTCCTTGCATGCTATGGATTTATAAATAAGTGAAAACATTGAAAAAATTTTCCCTTAAAGTTATATGGCATCCTTTCTGCTGATTAGCCCAAAAAAGTTAAATTTTAATAATATCGGCCAGATAGTTTTACTTTCCTAAATATCAGTTAAGGAGCACTTTAAAAATTTTAAAACAAAAAAAATCCTTAAAAGAGTTAATTTTTTTAACAAGGGCAAGATACTTTTACACCATTACAGGTATGCGATGCAGAAAGAAAAAACAACAAAAATGGATATCACCACTAAGGGAAGACCTGACACTCCTTTGGTGCTAACGATTAAATTTTCCATTGTGGTCGCTGCTATTGGTATTGTTTTCTGCATTATTTTTTTGGCAAATAACGGGTTTTAGTGTAAACTACTCTTCAATAGATTACTGCTCTTTCCTTTTAAAAATTTTACATCTTGTTTATCTCCGCAAAATTTGAATTTCAGAGAGTAAAAAGTTGCTATACCTTTATAAGAAATGCACCATGGGTTGGATGTAACATCGAAAATAAAAAGCCATGATGATTCCGCGATTATAGCAACCTGGTACTTTTGCCTTTAATTTTATTTTTGAGGTATTTCAGGTAAATCTATTACCTGTTCCGGACCATAAAATTTCAAAGCAACTCCAAAAACAATAACTGACAAAATCATACCAATCATAAAAACTGTATAGGTCCATCTCAGCAACCTATACTTTCTTTCAAGAACAACACCCAAGTAATACAAGTCTTTGGTTAAAGAGGAATAAATATAATCCTGATCCTTAATAACTTCCTTTATAGCCCATTGGTACTTTTCCAATTTCATTTTATGGAAATTCCCAAAAAACAACAAATTCACTTTTTTGGTTTTAACATCCTCCTCTGTAAACTCACCACTCGTTACATTTGGCTTGGTTGCCAAAATGGACATAATCATGGAAACAATACTAAACAAAATGAATATAAAAGTTGGATAAATGAGGTAGTCGTTCGATGGATTATCCAGTTTGGGAACTAAATTGGCCAAAGAAAGCGAAATGATAATTGCATTAACGGATAAAAGTATATTTGCCTTGGTATCTGCTATATCACTGAGTTTTATGTGGTTTCTTAATGTTACCCTATATAAAGTCTGTACTCCCCTATCCGGTATTTGACCCTTATACTTGGCCTTAAGCTTTTCTTTTTTAATCAGTTTTTTGCCTTTTTTCTTTGCCTTTACAAGGCGCCTAATATTCTTGTCCTTTTCACTTTGCCAATTTTCCTTTGCAAAATCAGTATAGAACTTATGTTTTACCCTTAAGAGATGAATGTTCTCCTCACGCCAATCTTCCGTGGTACAATCCCGAAGGCCCAAATTCCTGAGTTCCTCACGAAGTAATTCAGAAGTTTGAATAAAACTTTTCTTGGCGAAGTGGGATGAGTCGGCATCCCTCATTATTTCCTCTAGGTGGTTCTTAGGTTCGTAATTCATTTTTGTGGCCAAAATAAGTCCGCATACATCGTCGATAAATTCTTCATCACAGGATTCCGATTTTAGGAAATCCCGTGCCATTTGACAACTATGGCTTTCATGGTCCTCATTGGATTTTAGATAGCCCACATCGTGGAACCAGGCCGCTACCATTAGCTTCTTCCAATCATTGGTATTCACTTCTTCCCCTTCCATAAGTTCCTTGGCGCTTTTAACCACCCGCTGCGTATGTCTGAGATTATGATATAAATATTTTTCATCAATCTCACTTCCCAATTTATCGGTTATAAAAGCCTCTGCCTTAGCTACAATAGAATCCATATGAAAAAATAATTTTTAGTTTTTAAAAAGGTGCCAAAAATCCAACTTGAACCATATTCCCTTCCCTAGAATTGAAATAACCAATGTTAAAAGTTAATGCTTTTAAACTACTAATCCATAACCCACCCCCTTGGGAGGTATGCCATGTATCCGAACTTTCGTTGGAACTCCAAACCCTGCCATAATCAAATCCGGCAAACATGCCAATTGTGACCGGGGTAACGGCAGTAACGTAGCGTTTGACCCTCCATTTAAGATCTGAGGTATGGTAAAAGGACGACCTTCCCGTAAAACGTTCGTCCCTAAAGCCCCTAAGTCCGTTATTGCCCCCAATGGAAGGGATATGATAAAAGAAGATATCATTGGATTTGGACACTGTACTGTACTCTGCGGTACTGCCCAAAACCAAGGCTCCTGATGAAATAATTTTATGGTTAAAACCAAGCTTAAGGGACCCGTAGGCAAAGTTGTTGTCCTTGAGGTTGAAATTGGTCTTGTAACCCATTCGCAAACCGATATAAATCGATTTTGTTGGAAAGTCATCCGCGTCCTCGTTATCATAATAACCGGATAGCTCTGCCCCTGCATAATTCTGATTCTGAAACAGTTCTGGGCTCAAAATGCTTCGGTTAAAAAATCTTTGATCGTTTTCGTTTACTTTAAAAGATTCAAAAAGCCCCCTTATTTTCAATGTATAATAGGAAATTCCCGCGCTTAGGTTCAATTGTTTCAATCGGGCCCGGTAATAATCCCTTCCAAGGTTATCCTCGTCATTAAAGGTATCATTGCCCGTACCAAAATAATTCCTGGCATACCTATCACTTGTATAAAAACCATCCATGATAAAATTCCACTTTGGAAAAACATTTCCAAAAGCACCGGAATATTGTACCTCCGTTGCTTGGAAATTAAAATAGTATTTGGCGCTCAACGTATGTTTTTGTTTAAAATCGTTTCCATTTAAACCGTTGACGGTATAGGTATTTGATGCCCCTAAGAACACCCCATCATCCGTTCTAAAACCCGTTGTGGGAACTATGACATTCGTATTGGGCTTAAAATACCGCCAATGATAGTTATTGGTCGTATAGATATCACTAAGCTGCTTCTTGGGCTCCTCGTCCTTAAAATGGATTTTTTCATGTTCCCAATCGTAGACCTTTATACGCTTCTTGTTAGCTATCTCATAGATATCTTCACCATATCCTCCTATAATCTTAATTTTTATTCCGGGGTCGGCGTTTCCTGTAACCCTAAAAATATCATCGTCACCCAGACCGTACAACCAAACTTCCTTGGTTTCACTTTCCTTAAAAATCCTTTGAAAGAAAATTTCGTTTTTCCTATCGGTCAAGAGTCTCCTTAAAGTAACGGACAAGGCGCCGTTAGGCAATTTTTCCACCTCAAAAAGATCATCTTTTTCTGTTCCCGTTACGGCCACCACCTTGTTTAGGTATTCCCCGTATTCCCTGGCCTTATCGGGCAACGTTTTGAGTCGTTCCTTCAAACTTTGCTCCAGGAATTGAGCTGTATTGTCCCTAACCTCAACAGGTAATCTCATAAAGGCCCGTTCTATCGCTTGGGATGTCATGTGCTCTTGTATATACTCAGCTTCCGCCACCCATGTGTCTACGCCATATTTTGTTAACAAGGCCCTATCCAAGCTATTGCCCCCCATATTCTGCCATTTGGCATTGTCAATATCGCCGTCAAAGGTTTGCCATCTTTTAGTCGTTGGCACAAAGAGTTTTACCAATTTCATGGCGTTTCCGTCAAACCGGGGAAAAACATTATCGCGGTCTCTTGGCACGGGCATAAATTCCTTTTCACCATCCGGGGTTTCGTATTCTATCCACCGCCACTGATCTTGATGCCTGTCCCAGTCGCCAATGAGCATATCAAAAATTCGGGCACGGATGAAGTTTTTCTGGTCGATGGCAAAGGATTCGTCTCGCTTTATTCTTTCGAGCATATCCGTGGTACTCTCAAAATCCTTGACCTTTCCCGATACCTTGTCAATTGTTCTCCTATATCCCTTATAATTTAATTGTTCATCGGATGGACGTCTTTGTATAAAATAAAGTTCATCACCAAAATTTTCATTGTACTCCTCTAGCTGAGGCTGCCTGGGAACATAAAACAACTCAGTATCCGAATGGTTGATACCGACCGATTTCGCAAGTGGGTTTACTACCAATTGCATATAAGGGTGGGCAGTCGTAAAAAAATCAGATATAACCTCCTCTGCCCAGGTATCCCTATAGTCATCGGAATTATAGGATATACCCGGAAGCTTGAACTTTAAAAACTTTAGGGCACTCTTTCTCAGGGAACGCATGGCATATTGTTTACCATCCTTATCTGCCAATCGCAAGGAGAAAGATTGATGACCTCCACCCTCCTTTACTACATAGAGCCCGCCATATAAGGTATCTAACTTCACTACCGGAGCATTAACCGACTTACCAAAATAAGACCGATACCTCTCCCCCCACAAGAACTTGTAAAAGCCGCTTTTATCATAGTCCTCAGGATTGTCCAAAATGGGAGTGGTAACCGATTTGCTTAAACTTTCATCAAACCTTTTATACTCCTTTTCCTTTTCCATAGGTTCCAGAACATCAAACGTCTCTAGATCATCCAAATCATCTTCTGAAAAAAAGGTTACTTTGGAGCTTCCATCATTATAAAAGTCCAATCTAGCAAAACCCCGTTCCCCATAGGCGTAATCGCCTTCATATGCCATGGAGCCCCCAATGGCCGTAATGTGTTTTTTCTCAATCTTTGTTGGACTTTTACTGCCTAGGGAGCCGCTAATAATTTGATGGATTCCGCCTCCTGACAATAACTGTAGATTTTCCTCATGGCCTGAAACCAATGTAATACGGTCATTCGCTTGGGCCAAGGCACTTACGGCTATTCTTAAATAATTGTACCTTCTTGAATTTAAATGATCTGGATTGAAAGCCCCAAGATCCATTACCGCGTTACGCAATGTTCCCAAAACCGGTAAAGGGGTCATGTGCGATTTAAAAGATTCCGTTCCGGCGTAGGTGCCATTACTCATTACCGGATGATGCATGGCTATAACAATGTTCTTTCCTTGGCCATCATTAATGTAGCCCTCCAATTCCTCCATGAAGCGCCTTCTGGTCACTATATTATCGCACTTTTTGTTAATATCCACCAATCTGGACCAATTGGCAATGAACCATTTGGAATCCAGTAAGATAAGGTCAAGATTATCATTGATGACCTTGTATTCGATAGGACATCCATTTTCCGGGAAAACATCAATGCCCTCCTTGTCGATTTCCTTGAGATAATCTTCGACCTTTTCCATTTTATCCAGTTCGTAACTTTTCCATTCATTGTTCCCTGGAAGAAAAATAGTATTGCCCTTAAAATCCCTTACCAATTCCATCTGTTCCCGTATCAACAAACTATCCTTGGACCAATCTCCCATTTCCGTAGAGATATTGTCACCAGTAAAGATGACCGTGCTATTATCATCGGAAGTGTTGATTTCTGACCTAAATTTTTCCAAAAGTCTTTTGTTAGAGGCTTTGGAAGGGTTACCAAATCCACCTGCCAAATAAAACGTGTAGCTGATATTCTGTGGATTACCCGGTGAAACCTCTGGAATATTTTGATGCTCTTTGAAACTGGCACAAGAGCCCAAAAATAGTAGGATTAGGGTACAAAGAAATTGGTTTATCCAAAAAGGAAGGTGTTTAATACGAATGGGGGGTCTAATCATAAAGTCAATTTGATTACTTACTAAAAATTTAGGTTACTAATCGAAGGCTATTCCGCTAAACACTACGCCCAAAATCATAAGAATCAAAAAACCAATCACAATGGCGGTACCAATTTTTGTCTTTTTATCCTTCTGAAATATAAATTCGCGTTTTTCTTTTTCCGGTTCCTTAACAAATTCTGTTTTTTCTTCTCCTTGCTTCATATTTTTAATTTTTAATGTAAACTGTTTTTTTATTCACAAACTCTAAAATTCCTTCTCTTGAAAGTTCTCTTCCGTACCCTGAATTTTTTGTTCCCCCAAAGGGCAACCTTGGGTCTGATTTTACCATTTCATTGACAAAAAAGGCACCGTCGGAAATTTCAGGAATGAGTTCCAAAGAATGTTCAATATCCTCTGTAAACAACATGGACCCTAGTCCATAGCTAGATATATTTGCCAATTCTATCGCATGTCTTCTATTGTCCGCTTTGATAATAGCCGCAACGGGTCCAAAGGTTTCCTCATCAAATGCCGGCATTCCGGGTGTTACTTCGGTAAGAATAGTGGGTTCAAAATATGCTCCGTCCTTTTTGTTACCCACAATCAGTTTAGCACCTTTCTCCAAAGATTTGTCCACTTGTTCCTTTAAGGTATCCGCCAAATCTGCCCTGGCAAGAACACCTATATAAGTGTCGTTATCCATAGGATTTCCTACGGTAAGTTTTTTGGTCGCCCCTATAAATCTTTCCAGAAATTCATCATAGATTTCAGGACACACAATAAATCGTTTCGCCGCAATGCAACTTTGCCCCGTATTCTGCATCCTGGCCTGCACCATAGTATCCAAATACTTGTCCAAGTTCGCATCCTCAAAAACAATACAGGAATTGTTGCCCCCCAACTCCAACACTGATTTCTTCAGGTTTTTACCGGCGGCTTGTGCAATTCCCCTTCCCGCTTTTTCGCTTCCAGTCAAGGTCACGGCCTTAATACCATCATTCCTGATTAATTCCTCAATTTCCTCATGACCAGCGAGAATGGCCTGAAAACAACCTTTAGGATAACCTACATCCAAAAACAACTGCTCCAAGGCCTTGGAACACCCGGGAACATTTTTGGCATGTTTTAATATACCCGTGTTTCCAGCGGTCAATGTTGGCGCTGCAAAGCGCATAACCTGCCAAAAGGGATAATTCCAGGGCATGACGGCCAAAATACATCCTAATGGGTCGTAGCTAATAAAACTTTCCTTGGCATCGGTTTCAATAATTTCATCGGCCAGAAGGTCTTCGACATTAAAGGCATAAAAGTCGCACGCCCATGCACATTTCTCTATTTCAGCAATACTTTGGGAAATTGGTTTTCCCATTTCCATGCTTATCAGCTTTGCGTATTCTTCCTTTCTATCCAGAAGTAGCTCGGATACGTTTTGCAACAATTCACAACGCTCCTCGATCGTTTTATCCGACCATTCCTTTTGGACCGACTGGGCCATCTTTAATTTTTCTTCAATGGAAGCTGATGTATCTTTATAGTATTCTTTTATGCTTTCTCCCGTGTACGGGTTTTTTGACCAAATGTTAGACATATTCTTTTGTTTGCTTGTATAACTTTCAAAATTAAGTTTGAAATGCGTTTCGTCTTAGTTCTTTTCCTTATTTTGTTAACCCTTTTGCACTTTAGGCATTGCCGTCAATATTTAATGTATTTGAGCTAAGCCAAGTTCTATTTTAAGTGCACCTTTGTTCATGTAAATGATGAAAGACATCATGAAGTAATTTAAAATCAATCATTATGAGTAATAATACTGGAAATACACTTTTGGCCATTATCGCAGGATCCGCCATAGGTGCAGCACTAGGAATTCTTTATGCTCCCGATAAAGGAGAGATTACTAGAAAAAGAATTGCCGACAAGGCCAACGAAACAAAAGATCATTTAACTGAGAATGCTATCACCCTAAAAGATAGGGTGGCAAGTAGTATTGCCTCAGAGAAACAATCCTTAGACCACAGGGTAGAATCCTTGGTATCTGATGTGAGTTATAAGACAGAGGATGTTATTACCACCCTGGAAAAGAAGTTGTCCGAGCTGAAAGCCAAAAACAAGAAACTCCAAAAGACTTCGTAAATGGGGGTTTTTGAATCACTCAACGATACTTCTAACAAGGCTGTGGACATAAGTGAGCAGTTTTATAGGAAGACGCAGGAGTACTACAAACTTAAAGTCTTTCACCAATTAGCATCAACTACCGGAATGTTCTGTAAAATGGCCATACTCGGTAGTTTGGCTTTTTTAGGAATATTGTTTTTAACGGTAGGCGCTACAATTTATCTAGGTGAGGTCCTAGGCAGCATGATTTATTCTTGCTTAATAATGGGATTATTTTTCTTTGTCATAGTCATGGTTCTTTTTACATTTCGAAATAGAATTGACAATTTGATCGTAAGGAAATTATCCCGTAAATTCTTCAATTAAAAATGTATAAGAACTTTGATGAGATAGAATATGATTTGCAGAGATTGGACCTTGAGCGAAAAATTGCATTGGAAGAGCTTAAAGGCCTTAAACAGGAAGTTAAAGAAGATTTAAGCCCTTACAATTGGCTTGCCACTTCAATCTCCATTGTTAAGAAATATGGGATGCTCTATTTAATTAAGAAAATACTAAAATAAAACGGAAGCTCTTAAACGACCTCCACGTTCATTGGTCTTTTTACTTTATTATTAAACTCACTTGGACTAATTCCGTATTTATTTTTAAAAATTTTGGAAAAATAACTTCTACTACTAAAACCAATAGAATAGACCACTTGGGAAACATTCATGTCGGATTTGCTTAAATAATCCCTAGCAGCTTCAAGACGAACATGTCTAATATATTCCGTTACCGTTCTAGTATACAACAACTTAAAACCCTCTTGCAACTTTGCTTGAGATAATCCGGAATCCCTTGATAGTTGTTCCAAAGTATAATCCTTGGATACATTTTTCGCAATCTTATTCGCCAAATCCCTAATAATTTTCAATTCTCTCCGCAACAACGAAGTTTCTGGAAGGGAATTTTTACTTTCCCGTTCATGCTGACCTATATGCATGGCCAAAATTTCATAGACCAAACCTTCAATTTGCATGATTCTTATCATGCCATTTTTATGTTTCACCTTTCTTAATGCGGCTATTTTATTGGCCAACTTTAAATTGTATGATCCAAAATAGGAAAATCGATTTTCATGATCGGCATCCATAAAAATGGTATAGAGTTTCTTATTGAGCTGCTCAACGCCGTTCAAACGCTTCTTGAGGAATTTTTTTCTCGTAATCTGCACCACGTTAATGGCCAGTTTTACATCTTTTGAGAAATATCCAAAACTGGCAGAATCATCTGTATTGGCGATAATTACAGATTGAAATTGCTCCAAGGTCTTTCGCTCACTCTCAGGTTGGTTTGCAAAACGATTTTCACAGTAACCCTCTAAACAATAATAAAAACGTATGGGATTGAATTGTGGGGAATCATGTACCATAACCACATCCTCATGAAAAACAATATCATATTCCAACAAGGTAACTCCCCAATCAAATGGAATATATCGAATGGAACCCGTTGCTTTGGCATTGTTGACAGACAACGTAAACTCCCCCCATCTTTCCGTTAGATTACCACCAATCTGTTGCTGTAATTGGTGTACGTTATCACTTGTTGAAATACCCGTTATTGTAATTGTCATCATATTCCCCATTTGTAAACCCGGGTAGTATAACCCAAGATTGCCCAAAATTAGGGATAAGGTATGACATTTATGGAGTTTGATCCTTTAAAGACCTATGATAAAAACCAAATTGACCTATCCTTCAATAAAAAAAGCTCTCCTTGGGAGCTTTTGTATATAGTTTCTAAATGAATCCTATTCTTATAACTGATCCCGGGTATCCTTGGTCCAGGCGTCCAACATCCAGCTCACCTTTTCCAAACTTGCAATATAGCCTCCCAACATATCAATGGTTCCTTCATCCCCGGCGTCCTCGGCTTTCTTAACTACCTTGCTCATTTGCCTAAGAATAATTTCATGATCTGTTAATATACGTTCTACCATTTTTTTATCACTGATCAAAGAAGAGGTTTCCTCCACTTTCGAAAGTTTTATGTACTCCGTGAACCTACTTTCCGGATGATGCCTAAGAGTCAATATTCTTTCTGCGATTTCATCAATTTTTATTCTTGCATCGGTATATAGCTCTTCAAATTTTACGTGAAGATCAAAGAAATTTTTGCCCAATACGTTCCAATGAAATCCTCGTAGGTTTTGGTAGTAGATATTATAATCGGCCAGCAAGGTGTTTAACTCTTTAACAACTGGTTCCACCTTTGAAGTTTCAATATCCAAATAGCTCATATTAGTATTTTTTGATTAATAATTCCTTTTACCTTCAAAGTTACGTAGAAGGAACATGGAGAGTTGGCTCAATAGAAACAAGCCTTGACTCCAATCAAAACTGACTTTGATTTTATAACTAAAAAGAACTTATTTGCTTATAAGCGGCTTTAAATTGATATAATGGTAATAGACCTTACCCACGTGGTCATATTCAGTAAAGTTCTTTTTTAACTGGCCCCAATCAAAACTATCATCAAGGTCGTGTTCCTTATAATAATTGCTGATACCATCGCTCAAGAGAATATATTCATCCATCCTAATTTTATTCTTCAAAAGCCTATGGGCAACGATTAGGTCCTCACCAAATAATTTTATTCTATTTCCCACCTTGGTAGAGGCCACTTCCTCTCCATAATGAAGAATAATTTTAAGGCCAAGTACCTCTGGAATTATTGGGGCGTCCTTGGAGTCTTTATATTGGTCCCTTAACTCATCAAGTTGCTTATAAAACTCAATATAAAAATTCTCACATTGTTCAATCAGCTTCTTCAAAGGGGGCATCTTACCCGTTCTAAAAAAGAGGACAGCATCCCCTTCAATTTCTGAAACCTTGAGGCCTATCTTATTGGAGTATATTATTTTGTTCAAAAGGGTAGGAATTACCTTGGAACTAAGGTCAAAATCCGTTTCGCTCATAAATTCGGTAAAACCGCTTATATCGGGTATACACAATAAGGTTGGAGTTGTCTTCATGGAATTCATCAAATTCGGGATTATATTATATGTTAAATCTTTCTTGCCATAGCGTTTCAAAGCAAGTACCAACTTAAAGGAATTGTTTCTATTTAGGTAACTCAATAACTAAAATAATTACTTCGTAAACCCGCTATAAATATAGCATAACATACAGATTCTGTTACCGTTAAGATTCCTAGGGATACAGCAAAAAGAGACCGGGCTTCTCCCTTAGTTTTGTAATGAAACGAATTAGGAACATTTAAAAAAGATATAATGAAGAAATTATTGATGATAGCAGGAATAGGGGCACTTATTGTTAGCTGTAATGTAAAAAAAGAAGAAAAAGGAGAAATGCCAGAACTAGATGTAGATGTTATGGCAGACGCAGGAGAACTACCGGAATATGATGTAAACTGGGCCGATATCGATGTGGGAACCACCACCAAAACAGTATCCGTACCCAAGGTAGTAGTGGTCATGGAGGAAGAAGAGGTAGAAGTTCCATATATAGATGTGGACATGCCCGAAGGTGACAGTACTCAAATTGAAGAAAGAACCATTATGGTGGAAGCAGAAGTTACTGATACCGAACATAACATTGATATTAGAAAAATATTCGCTTCCGGCAATAAACTTTATGTAGTCTCAGAATTGACCAGTACAGATACTTCGATTGGTGACAAAACCATGAGGGTTTCCGATCAAGTTGTACTAAAGGCTCCAGAAATGGACGTAAAGTATATTATTGTTGGTGAAAGACCGGATAGCATGTTCAACAGTAAATACGAGTATGTCGCTAATATGTCCGAAATAGATAAGGATATGAAAGATTCTAAAGTGATATACGAGAAATAGAATTTTGGTTGATTGGTTGAAAAATGATTCTCGTGTGGTAAAACATACTTGAGTCATTTTTTTATACCCCACAACTCAAATAATAAAACATTCCCCCAATTTTAATGGAATCGACCATTACATATGATATAGACTTCATTGATAAATTAATGAGTCAACCTAGTCAGGCGGCATCCCACATGGACTTAACTTATGTCAACCGGGACACCTTGTCCATTTTAAGATTAAGAAAAGGAGAGGAATTTGTATACCAGCTGCATGAGAAGCCATTAAGAAAGAAAGGTGATTTGGAAAGAATCAAGAAGTTGGTCATCCCCCCTGCTTGGAAGGATGTTAGGATTGCCACCCAATCAAATGCGCATTTACAGGCAATTGGTTATGATGTAAAAAAAAGGACCCAATATAGATATCATCCCACTTGGCTTATTGTAAGAAATAGGGCCAAGTTCTATAAGATGCTCCATTTTGGGGAATCCCTTCCAATTATTAGAGATCGAATTGAAAAGGATTTAAGATTGGAGGGAGGGCAAAAGAACAAGGTATTGGCCTTGATTTTAAGTCTAATGGAAGAAACCCATATCAGAATAGGAAACCAACAATATGCAAAAAGGAATAACACCTATGGACTTTCTACGCTTAGATCAAAACACGTAACGCTATTTAAGGACAATGTGAAGTTTGAGTTCACGGGAAAAAAGGCAAAAAGCACAGCATAACCCTTAAAAACAAGAAACTGGTAAAATTGGTAAGTAAATGTGAGGAAATTCCAGGTTGGGAACTTTTTCAATTTTTTGACAAGGAGGGTATTAAAACTTCGGTAGATAGTGGCATGGTCAACGATTACATACATGAAATAAGTGGTCATTTATTCACGGCCAAGGATTTTAGAACGTGGGCAGGCACCGTTGTTTTCTATGAAACCCTGAAGGATTTACCACGACCTTCGTCCGATTCTCAAACGAAGAAGAATATTTTAAAGGCGTTCGATGAAACAGCAAAACAACTTGGAAATACCAGGAATGTCTGTAGAAAGTATTATGTGCATCCCTTGGTTGCAAAAAAATATGAAATGGGCGAATTGAGTATTGACGAAGATATACATTGGAAAAATTAACCCGGCCTAACTAAAACAGAACAAGAAATTCTAAAACTAATTAGGGAGTACAAACCCTTAAATAATCTTTAAACTAGAAACATGGACAAAAAATTCTCAGAGGCATGGTCTAAAATGATGGAGAAATTGAACGATTGGTTTGATGCCCTCATCCTTAATTTGCCCAACATTATTATAGCTGTAATCGTTTTTTCCGTATCCCTATTTATTTCCAGATATATAAGTAAGGGCGTGGCAAAACTTTTGGAGAAGACCAAGTTACAGGCATCCATGAAAAGTCTTTTGTCCAAAATTGCCTCTATAGTTATTGTGCTTATGGGGCTGTTCCTGGTTCTGGGAATCCTTAATCTTAGTAAAGCCCTCAATACAGTTCTTGCCGGTGCCGGAGTTGTAGGTCTAGCCGTGGGTCTGGCACTTCAAGGAGCACTGGCCAATACCTATTCTGGAATTGTCCTTTCTTATATTAAACATATAAAATTTGGTGATTGGATAGAGAGCAACGGGTTTGAAGGTGAAGTGATTGATTTGGATCTCCGTTCCGTAACCCTTAAGCAACCGGATAACAATCTAGTCTTTCTGCCCAATAAGTTGGTAGTTGAAAACCCCATTAAAAACTATTCCACAACGGCGCAGTCCAGGGTAATTCTGGAATGTGGTGTGGGTTATGAATCTGACCTGGAATTTGTTAGGAATTTGGTAAAGAAAACCATTTTGGAAAACTTTGAATCTATAGAACAAAAAGAAGACATCATTTTTCTATATGAGGAATTTGGTGACAGTTCCATAAATTTTGAGACCAGATTTTGGATCAAATCAACTTCTGCCCTTGAGGTAGCCAGGGCAAAAACGGATGCTATGATTGCAGTTAAAAAAGCGTTTGACCAAAACGATATCAACATCCCATTCCCCATTAGGACATTGGATTTTCCGCAAAAGCTAAAAATCGCTTCAGGGAAAAATGAGAAAGATGAGGAGTAAATCCATTAAAAGGGTTCTTATTCAACCCTCCCAACCTCGCTCTCACTTTTTAGAACGTGGTCACCATCGTTTTGTTCAATAAAGAGTGTTTATCATCTGTTGTTCCGTTTCTGATTACTTTTGCCCCCTTTATTTCCTTGGTGATTTTATGGTCAAAGGATTCCATGACTTTGCCTTTGGCATATCCAGAACCCCATTTCCATTTTACAACCGTACCTTCTCTAATCATGAGCCAAGACATTTCTTGAACTTGTGCCCCCCAGTGCCCCTAAAATGTTGGAGAACGGGACAATGGGGAGGAGGCTCTTGAGTGAGCCCACAAATTCTAAACAATTTGGAATATTAACTATTACTGTGAAATTCCGAAAAAATAGATTCACAAACCATTTACGACCTTCTAAATTTTAACCCAATACCTACAAAAATTTGCTGTATTTGTTTGAGCAAAAACACGGATTTATTAAGACAATAGAACATACAGGGCGTCATTAGCTTTGTAAAAAACCCAGATATGATATCCGTTGCAGAACTATTAGGGGCAATTTCTATCTTTACGGCGATGGGCTTCCTATTGATTTTTTTAAAGGAAAATGCTTTCGATAAAACCACAAAATCCGAGCTGAAGTTCCAAAACCCCAACACCAGTGAATCCTTCATTGATATAGATATGGATTCCCTCGACTACGATGGAACCAATAAAAATAATCCAGAACGCATGAATGAGAAGAAACGACATTTAGAGTCCTTTAAGCTTAGGAACAAGTTCTATCACATGAAGTAAGGATGAACATGTTAAATGGCCCACATCCCAAAAAAGGCCTATCACTTAAACGAGAATAAAAATGAGCACGTACACAGAAAAAGTAGGAAATAAATTAAATGACATCTTGGAAAAAACCTATGATGCGGAAAAAGGTTTTAAAAAGGCTGCAAACAATACGGACAACGTCGCCTTAAAGACGTATTTTGAAAATAAAGCCAAGCAGCGTTACGATTTTGGTCACGAATTGAAGAATGAAATTGCCAGTTTTG
The DNA here is from genome assembly GCF_002269385.1 of Maribacter cobaltidurans. Classification (NCBI taxonomy): domain Bacteria; kingdom Pseudomonadati; phylum Bacteroidota; class Flavobacteriia; order Flavobacteriales; family Flavobacteriaceae; genus Maribacter; species Maribacter cobaltidurans. The sequence goes on along the minus strand of NZ_CP022957.1, from coordinate 2,599,180 downwards.
GCCAAGACGTGGACAAAGGGGACAGTCTTACCAGTAAGGCCCACAGAACTTGGATGGACATAAAGGCAATGTTTTCTTCGGATGATGCCGAAGCTATGCTTGAAGAAGCCATTAGAGGAGAAAAGGCTACTCTTGATGAATATGAAGATGTACTTACGGAAACCTCCCTGCCAAGTAGCACATCCGCAGTTTTAAAAAGTCAAAAAAATGCTATAGAAAAAGGTCTATCCAATATAAAAACCTTGGAAGACCTCGCATAAAAACAGGCTAGGAAATGGAAAAAAAGAAGGCTAAGCAGCCTTCTTTTCTTTTTTTAACACGACTTTGTTCGCATTCTTTTTATAGGTCTTGGGACTACAGTTGTATTTCTTTTTGAAAATTTTACAGAAATAACTTCTGCTTGTAAACCCAATGGAATAAACTACTTGGGAGATATTAAGATCGGTTGTCCTAATCAACTCCTCAGCTTTTTCAAGCCTCACAAGCCTTATGTATTCGCCCAGAGTGGCATCGTGCATAAATTTGAACCCAAGCTGTAATTTTGATGGGGATAGTCCGGATTTTTCAGAGATACTATTAATACTATGTTCCACCTCTGGATAGTTGTTTATATAATCCGTAAGCTCACTGATCATCTCTAATTCCTTTTTAAGAAGCGTAGTAGCCGGTTTGAGGCCTTTTTCCAAGTCTTTCTGGAACTGTTCTATCTGTTTTGCCAATATCATATGGCATACCCCGTTAAAGTAGCTTAGGGAAGAAAGTGAATTTGCAAATTTGGCATCCTCCAACTTTTTGATCAGTTCCCCAATCTCCAAATTGAATTTACCTACATGCAAATGGCCCATAACTTCTTTATCATAAGAATTCAATAAAGAAACCAAAGTTTCCCTTTCGGATTCTTCCGCGCCTTTTTGGTTCTCCTGTATATTTACCCTAAGGCAATTGAAAATGACATGTTCGTCCCTCTTAAAAATTAGCTTGGTGGTATGTGAATCATCATCAAAAACAACCGCCGTTTGTAATTCTTCCAATTTGGTAACAATATCATTACCACTGAATTTATGAAAGCAATTTCCTTTAAGGCAGTAAAATAAGTATACGGATTCGTCATTCGTTTGATCCAAAAGGAGTTCAAAATCCTGTTTTAGGGATAAATCGAATTCCATGGCCATAAGGCCTTTTTCTAAATTTACTATATTGATTTGACCTGAGCCAATTGATGAATCTACAACCAACATGGGAACCCCATTGTCATTTGTAACCTCACCCTTAAACCTCTTACTTAAGAGATTTAGCTCATGCAAAGCATTTTTTCTACGTGTTTTCATATTGGTATTTATTTCTTTTTCTGTAGGATTTTACCCTATAATAAAGATAATCCGTTTTTATGCCGGCCATTGCCGAAATAGCATAAATATTTAACGAAATACAGTAAATACGGCCAATCCTTAGGAGAATTAAACAACTTATTTCTAATGGATTACGTTTTTTGCCATTTAAATCAATACCAGTACCTGAAAATGGTTTACTTGCATGTGTAAAATGAAGAGGTTTATGTATTTTAAATTATCAAATACGGCGGAGAAGGAAATTTTGGAAAGAATGACAAAAGCTTCTTTTAAATATCCAAACCTCTACAAACCCCAAAGTATTATCCACGGATTGACAGAAGTATCCATTCCAATCATTACTATGGATAAACCAGATGAACTCTCTTTGTCCATTTGGGGACTCTTACCGGACAACTATACTGCGGACTGGAGTGATTTTCAAAACAACTTCAATACCTTAAATTTTCAAGAAGACTCCATGGATTCCGGGCTTTGGTACTCAGAAGCTTTAATAAGCAGAAGGTGTCTTATTCCCGTAACAGGTTTTTTTACTACTCTTATAGAAAACGGTGAGGCATACAACTTTAAAATAGCCCTAAAGAACGGAAGTCCCTTCTATTTGGCCGGCATCTACACGATTTTGGAAGATGGTTTTCTAACGTGTTCCATTTTAACCGGAAAATCGGACGATTTTATAAAACAAGTGCAAAACACCGTAGATTCAATGCCGGTGACCATACCTGTGGATAAGAAGGACGAATGGCTTGATTTCAATACAACCCCTATGAGAACCAGGCAATTTTTAAAGAAAATTCCTAAGCAGGATTTTAGTGCCACCTCAATTTCAGATGCATATTACAATCAAAAAAATTTGGACAAAAGCCCAAATATGTCTTTAGGTTAGCATCTAGCGGATTGAATCAACTGGTTTTTCCTGCTTTTAAATGTTTTCGATAATCCGTGGGAAGGACACCATAGGCCTCATGAAAAATTTTAGAGAAATAACTTCTACTCTTTATACCGACGAGATAAACTATTTCGGATATGGTCAAGTCAGAATTCTTCAAGTAATCCCGGGACACTTCCAGTTTTAGCTGCCTTACATATTCGTTAACCGTTTTGGAATAAAGGACTTTAAAACCTAACTGCAATTTTTTGGGACTCAACCCAGATTTTCTGCTAAGTACTTTAATTGAAATGGAACCGGAAATATTATCTATAATATATTCCGTGAGCACATGTATTTTTTTTATGTCCTCTTTGGATAGCGATTCCTTAACTGATTCCTTGGTTTCAAAATTATGGTGTTCCAATAATTGCAAGGAAAGAATAAGGTATATCCTACCTTCAATGGACAAGGTTCGCATGATACCACTCTCGTAAACATTCCCCAATTCCTTTACCTCGTCTGCAATCTTAAGGCTATAGCTACCACCATGAGAATAGGGCAAAGTATTTTTATCATCGTTGAACACAGAGAACAATAGCTGGTTTAGGTAGGTTACATTGTTGTTTTTCTTCTTTAGGTATTCCTTTTTGAAGATTCTTATAAAATTCACCTTTAGTTCCTTATTTGCCGGAAAAACGAAGTTTTTTTCCTGAAACCTTTCCGCTGACAAAATAATATTTTGAAATTGTTCCAACTCCAATTTTTCCCCTAAATGGCCTTCCTTATAGGTGAAACCTCCTTTAGAAATGAAAATGAACTCCAGTGGGGCAATACCCTTGGATTTTACGGTCAACTTTACATCATCAAAAAAGGTGATATGACAATCCAATAAGGATATGCCCCAATCAAATCCTATGTTTCTAATAAATCCTTTAGCTAAATCATTATTAAACCTAACGACCTTCTCTCCCCATTGGTCTTCCAGGGTACCGTTTAGGCACTCTTTAAAGCCCATGAGCAAATCCTCATCCCTTACACTATTTATAACAATCTCTTTCATAGTTATTTAAAACAAAAAACAACTAATACAAAGAAATTGGAATTTAGTGGCATGCATTAACAATTATGAAACGTTCATTAACACAATTGCGATGCTAAAGGGTTAAAAAAAATGTTAAAAGACTTAAAAAAGATTATTTATATGGTGAGGGACCAGGCCATCAAGCCGATTTAGTTCTTGCCTTTTTTGGATTCAATTTTTTTAAATATTGGGTAGGGGTCATGGCATACCTCTCCTTGAACAGCTTGGAAAAGTAACTTCTCGAATTTATTCCGATTTTATAGGTAATCTCGGTAATATTCAAATCGGTTTTCTCCATAAGGTTCTTGGCCATTTCCATTCGCTCGTTTCTAATGTATTGATTGACGGACATTCCATATAGATGTTGAAATCCATTCTGAAGGGTATTCTGGTTCAGCCCTACCCTTTTGGCCAATGCAATGATATTATCCACTTGTTCAAGTTCGGCAGAAATTATGTCGGTGGCCTCCTCCAACTTCTTAACGGTGGCCTGCCTTAAAATTTTTCTATTATCCGGATCTGCGGAATCATCGATATATTGTCTTAAATGATGAGCCAGAATTTCATAACACTTTCCCTCTATAAAAACACTTTTTGGAAAACCTGTGTGTTCGCATTCCATTATTTCCTCGATACACCGGGCAATATTCAAGCTGTAATTGCTCTTGTAGAAAAAAAGATTTACACCATTGACATCCCGAAACAAGGCCTCAAGGTCAGAATTCATATCCGGTAGAAAATCACCGATCTTTTCCTCAAAACGTTTACGGTTTATTTCTATTATAAAAAAGCATATGGGGTCCTTGGCCGGTAACACCACCATATTGGAATATTTTCCATTACTGGACAACATAGCGCTTTCCAAATGATTTATATCATGGGCATCTTCCTTGCCATTAAATCTATGTCTAAATTGGGATTCCCTATTATAAATGAGTTCCAAAGGTTGGACCAGGGATTGATTAAGCTCAAAATGTATTTCATTTTTAAGCCGAACGTTCAAATCCATTAGACCTACCCCATGGGAAAAGGACATGGCCTTTATGGTACCAGTACCGGCATCTTCTGGAATATCAATACAGATCTCATTGTTTTCAGTTTCATAGTCTACACGTAAACGATTTGCAATATCCTTTACAACGTCAACTACGTTGAGTTCTTTAAGTTCCTTTTTCTCGCCCATATATTGTTGCAATAACCCACAAGATATAACAAAATACAGTCAAGTTTAAAATTACGGCCCAATAGTGTTAAAGAAAATCCCATTTGTTATAAGTGCAATTAAATCAATCCATTAGGGATATTGGCAAACCCATTGAATGAGTCAATCATTACTCTTTTACAACAAACAGCATCCAGACATTAATGTGATCTTTGAAATGTAGAAAGGGGGATAGACCCTTTAGTATATTAATTTTAAAAAACACAATATGTTACGCTGGACGATAACTTTTATAATATTGGCAATTATTGCCGGAATTCTTGGATTTGGAGGAATAGCTGCGGGAGCCGCAGGTATAGCAAAAGTGCTATTTTTTATATTTATAGTTCTTTTCATTATATCCCTTATTAGAGGAAAAAAAGTAGTATAGATACTACATAACAACCTTTACCCAATTAATAATTTTAAAACAAAAATCATGAGAAAGTCATTATTTATGTTCCTTTTTTGTCTAATGACAGTAGGAATTGCGCTGAGCTGTAGGGAAGAAAAATCTACAGGTGAAAAAATTGAAGAAGGCGTGGAAGATGTTGGTGATGGTATCGAAGACGGTGCCGAAGAAGTTGAGGACGCTGTAGAAGACGTTGCCGATGATCATTAACGATAAACATTGAACACTATTTGAAGAGGGCTTTTTGCCCTCTTTTTTATTTCTTTTTGCCACTACCCGTAATGACATCAATGAGTCCATCTTCTAGACCAATCCATAAATAGTTAAAAAAAGATTTATTACGGTTTCTTTCGACTTCTATGGTCCCATACCTGTAGCCATCCTCATCTGCCCTGGAACCATCATTGATGAACAAATTACCAAGAAAGGAAATTATTTTTTTAACGTGATCACGCTCCTTGTCCAATAATTGTAGTTTAAAGTCCTCATAATTCATTTTGATATCTCCTTGCGCAGTATATTCCCCTCCACTAATGGTAAAATACATTTGGTCTATGGTCCCTTCCGCTCTTAACCTAGCGTTGGGAATCAAAAAATCATTTAAGTTGGATGTTTCCAAATTACTAAGTCCCCCAGAAACTATAAATTCATCTTTTTGATCAAAAACATTAAACTTCCAATCCAAGGTAAACATGCCGCTCCCCATGAATGCCGAATTAATTTTAATGTTTACCATATCCGTATTTTCCTGCATATTGGAGAAGTTGGTTACGGTTACCCCTAAATCTTCAAAAGTTAGAATCCCAGGTCTGGCATTATTTGGAGCGTTTTCTTCGTAAGCTAAATACCCTTCATGTATGGCTACCTTCGCAATCCGTAGTTTTACTGGTAACCTTCTAATTAACTCTGCATATAATGGACGTCTTGTTTGGTTTTCCAATAACTCTTTATCCCGGTAAACATCAAATTTGGGCTCTTGTACGTCTATCGTATCAAAATTTAAAAAAAGGGTCTCATCGACCACATCTAGATTATGCCTATTTATTCGGATGGATGGTATTTTTAAATCCAAATGATCTCTCTCATACCTTATTTTTTCACTCAACTCCTGTTTTGAATATTTTGTGTTGAACTTAAAGTCCAAAATTTCAATGGAAGTGCTATCCATACTATAGTTTCCAATAAAAAATTCTTCATATTCACCCGAAGGACCACTCACATTGGAAAAACTCAAATCGTAATCCTCAAATTTAAAAGGTATATATTCCTTTATTTGAGTAGCATCCGTACTTACATCTTTCATGGAGAAGTCAATGGTCTCCACTTTTAATAGATTCTCATCCCCTGAGGAATCGGCTATCTCCACTTTACCCTTCCTAAACACAATTTTGTCTACGGAAATCGGTTTTAAAAGATTAATGGGTTTGTTTGCTTGAGAAATATTGGTGGTGTCCTTCGGGCAGGTCTTGAAGTTTAATGAGGGTCTAACCAATTCAATTTTACGGGCATGGATTTGGTTCTTTGAAAAGAATCGCCAATAACTAAATCCTTTTACAAGGATTTCATCGGTTTGAATTATTATTTCACAGGAAGAGGTTTGGCGTCCGGTACTATTGACATTAGTATTTCCAAACTTAAGATCACCATTGACAAGGTTAATATCTATTTGATCAAAGGAATATTGAATATGATTAGGAACCTTGCGCTCCAAAAACTCGACTACGGCCTTTTTCATTTGCCATTGGGCCAAAAAGTATAGTCCTAAGGAGAAAATTGTAACACCCAGTGCCCATGTAATAATACGTTTAAAATTCATAAGCTACCAAGCATTTAATAGTTTCAATAAATCCTACCCCTTACACCATAGGTGTGCTTAGGATTTCTCCAAACCGGCACTATCGGGTTCCATAAATTTTTTAAAACTAGCTGCACTTTCAAGCTCAATATAGTTTTCGCCGTCAATGGCAATGGGGTTTTTTAAGAGATGGGGTTCTTTTTCCAAAATTTTAAGCCAATCATTCTCATCCAACTCCTGTTGGTTTTCCCCGTAGGTTTCTAAAAAATCCGGGTGATCTTGTGCAACTAAATCCCTAATTTCTTTATTAAGTCCATCTGCCAATTCTGCCCACTGGGTTCCGGTTACATTGGTTTTGGAAACATCGACAGCTAAATTTTTCTTCTTGGAAGATTGGATATAGGCATTAATTTGTTTACCGATAGAATTCTCCGAACTGTAATATAAAGTAATCTGTTTTTTGTCCATTGCGATAACTCCCATATGATTTGTTTTTAAAATTAATATCTAGCCTCACCAAAACTTAACTCATATCCCATTAAAAGTGTTCGAAACGCTATGCTAGCCCATTAACAACCTTAAAATGCACTATCTTGTTGATTACTTTAAAGATACTAAATGAACACCATACTTTGGATAGCCTATTTACTCGTTACCATTTGGAGCATTGTCAATATTATCTTTTATGGAATGCGATCCACCAAAATGATCAGTTGGTCCCTAACCGTAATCATACTACCCTTTTTAGGGCCTATTCTATACTATCTTTTTGGTATCAACCGTAGAAAATTCAAGCTTTTTAAATTAAAACAGACCGAAAAAAGAAAACTCTACTCAGAAACCTACAAGGAACTCAAGGGGGGTGAGAAAAGTGTACATGACTTTGATAATTACAAACACGATAAGATTGCTTCCTTAATACGAAAAAACAGCTACTTTGCTCCCTATGAAGGAAACAAGATCGAATTGCTAAATGATGGGGAAGAAGCTTTTGGAGCCATCTTTAAGGCCATTGAAAAAGCTGAAAAATTCATTCATGTACAATATTATATTTTAGAAGAGGGTGATTTATTGGATAGATTCTATGACCTGTTTTCAAAGAAAGTAAAAGAAGGGGTCGAGATCAGAATGCTCTATGATTCCCTAGGCAGTCATTCCCTGCGCGGAAAGGTGGTAAAACGCTTTAAGGATATTGGTGTAAAAGCATTCTCCTCAATGCCCATTCGATTCGGTAATCTATTGTTTACCCTCAATTATCGCAATCACAGAAAAATTGTGGTCATTGACGGTAAAATAGGTTTTACAGGCGGATTTAATGTATCTGACAAGTATATTAATCCTATCTCCGATCTTGGTCTGTGGCAAGATCTTCACCTTAGGTTGGAAGGTCCGGTCGTAAACAGTTTACAACGTGTATTTATTAAGGATTATCACTTTGCAGGTGATGAAGATTTACTCCTAAAGGACACCTATTTTCCTAAAATCGAGGCCCAAGGTACCAGCATAGCACAGGTAGTTTCCAGTGGCCCGGATTCCAAGTATCCGGCCATCATGCAACAATATTTGGCGATGATCAATTCGGCCAAAAAAAGTATATGCATTGCAAACCCTTATTTTATACCCGGGATGCCCGTACGCGAAGCTCTACAGATAGCCGCCTTGAGTGGTATTGAAGTGAATCTGTTGACCCCAAAAGTATCGGACTCCCTACTGGCCAAATACAGTATGTTTTCCGGATTCGAGGCTTTGCTCGACGTTGGGGCCAACATCTACCTAAGACCCGATTTTTCGCACAGTAAGGTCATCATCATCGATGGTGAAATTGCATCGGTCGGTTCTGGAAATTTTGATTACCGAAGTTTTGAACATAACTTTGAAACCAACGTCCTTGTCTACGATAAGGAGATTGCCCAAAAAATTGAAAAGTTTTTTTTCGGCCACTGTAAAAAGGAAATTCTCCTAAAAAAGGAGTCCTTTAAAAAACGTTCCATTTACTTTAAGTTTATGGAAGGCCTTGCCAAATTCTTTAGCCCTTTACTATAAAATATTGATATTTTGCCCTCATTTATACTTGTAATATTTACTTTTTTTATGCCCAATACGGAACCTCATATTATACCCGATGAAATTAGAAAAGAAGCCCTGGTGGCCCTATCGCATTACCCCGAACTTGCAGATACACCTATCGAATTCAAATTCAAGGCGCATATAAAAAAATCCACGATGCAGGCACAGCCCGCTTTTTGGAGTGTTTTTAAGAAAAAAGGGAAACGTAATTATAAAATCCTTATCAGTGAAAAAATCAAAATAGCGGATACACTATACAGTACAACGGATATGCCTTCTGAAATTATGATAGGCTGGTTGGGCCATGAATTAGGTCATATCATGGATTTTAAAGATAGGAGCGGACTTAATCTAATCGGTTTTGGAATTAAATACTTAACATCAAAAAAGTACCTTAAAAAAGCCGAGCGGCGTGCCGACTTCTACGCGGTAAGCCACGGTATGGAAAAATATATTCTGGAGACGAAGTCATTTATTCTTGAAAAAGCTGGACTTCCGGAGAAATATATCAATAGAATAAAAAGGTTGTACGTGAGTCCCGAAGAAATCATGTCCATGGTAGAAGAACGCGATGCGGCCCTCCATTAATGCCTTTGAATCTAGCTTTGCTTGTCCACAAAATCTTCCCATTCGCTAAATTTTTCCTCGCCCATTACGCGTTCCATTTTTACTTGGCCGCCCTTCTTTTTATTTTGGTCGTTCCACTCGTAGAACACATCGGGCTTTACAACAAACACCTTAACGCCCTCTAAAGCCTTTGAGCGTGCCACCTTATAATTTTTGTTGGCCTCCTTTAAAGAGTTGTCCAACACTTTTGCGGCTTTTTTGGGGTCAATATCGGCATTGGTCCCTAAATACCATGAATGATAAAAACCATCTTTGTACTTCTTGGCGCAAAGGGTATATTCCGGTACTTCTATGTCCAAAGCATGTTCCAATTCCTTAAGCGCATCATCCAGTTTATTTACGGACAACTGTGATCCTACGGTATTCAAAAAAAACTTGGTGCGCCCGGTAATCTTTATCTCGGCACGTGCCACATCCGTAAATTCTATGGTATCCCCAATAAGATAACGCCACGTTCCGCTTACAGTGCTAATGATCAATACATAATCTTGACCTTCTTGCACCTCGCTTAGTGTCAAGGACGGAGCATTTTGATCCAACGAGCCATCTTCCAAAATATAATCCGGATCAAAGGGAACAAACTCAAAATAGATTCCATTATTGGTCACCAACTTCATGGCATCCGTTTCAGGCCTACTCTGAAAAGCAATAAATCCCTCTGAAGCCAGATAGGTGTCGATTACTGTAATGGGCCTTCCCATTAGGGCATTAAAACTCTTTTCGTAAGGTCCAAAAGCTACTCCTCCAGAAGTATACACTTCCAAATTGGGCCAAATTTCATGGATGTTTTTTAAACCGTGGGCCTTTATAACTTCCTTCAACATCAATTCTATCCAAGAAGGTATTCCGCTTAATCCTCCAATATCCCAATCAGGGGCTTTCTCTACAATTTTTTCCACACGTTCGTCCCAATCATCTATTTCTGCAATTTCTTCCCCGGGCTTATAATACCCACGGAACCAAGAGGGGATATTGCTTGCGCTTATCCCACTTATTTCTCCTTCTAAATGATCGTCCTTTTCAATTAAATCTGTGGAACTACCCAACATCAAAATTCCCTTTTCAAAGAAATCCGACGGAAACTCAAAATTACTAAGTGCCAAAACCTGTTTTATTCCTGCCCAACGAATGGCCTTGATCATGACCTCTGTCACCGGTATTCTTTTGCTCGTTTTACCGGTCGTTCCGGAACTCAATGCAAAATAGTCTGGGTTGCCCGGCCAGGTAACATTTTCTTCTCCCTCGTGTAGTTTGTACCACCACTGGTCGCTGATACCGTTATAGTCAAAATAAGGCACTTTTTTAGAAAATTCCTTTGGGACTTCATCAGACTTTAGGATTTCCCTGAAACCGTACGCCTTTCCAAATTGTGTTTCGGCGGCCTTCTCCAATAGCTCCTTTAGAACCTCTTGTTGTTCCTCAATGGGATTCTCTTCCCCAGATAGGACATCGGTAACATCGATGATACCTTTAATAACACTTCCAATGATTGGCATTTTTATGAGTTTTGGTTATAGGTAAAGTTACCATTATCACCCTATGTACCTTCCTCAAAAAGACTTATGTTTAACTGCTTTGAAAACAAATCACAGGTTATTACATAATCTGTATTACAGTAGGTTGAAAATCCTGTCAATTTTTAAAAAGGAGTGAAGCCGAAGTTATACTAATGGAGAGGTTTATCTTCCGTACAATATCTTCAGTTTTTCAGGTCTGAGCCTCGCGTTTATTTCTTTTTTGTAGCCCATGAATTCCCCATCCACCTGGAATGGAATGGGCTCCTCACACCTAATATCTGCATCCTTGGTTTTAATGGTCGTTACAAATTCCGAGTTTTTGGATACATCACCATAAAAGGTTTTGATAATTTCAACAATGTCAAAATTTTTGAAGAGCAATATCTCAAATTCATTGTCATCCATTTGGCCCGTTGGGTTTATATTGGCGCCCGTACCAAATTTTCGGGCATTGGCTATGGCCACCAAAATCACCTCCTCCCTGTGTTTTTTGCCATTGGCCTCAATGGTTACAAAAAAAGGAAACTTACTTTTGGTCAATGTGGGAATGGCCTGCAATAAATATCCCAATTTACCCCGTATTTCAGATTCCTCATAATTTTCGATGAGCGCGGCATTCACCCCCATATCGGCGATATGTAGACATGTGCTACCGTTTACTTCAAGAATATCCATCACTATAAACGCATTTCCAAAGGCAATTTTTAATTGCTCTTCCAAATTATCTGGGATATTCAAATTAAGGGCAAGACCATTTGCCGAACCACTAGGGAGTATCCCAACCAGGATATCCCTATCCTTTATAGCATCCACCACTTCCCTTACGGTACCATCGCCACCTGCAATGAGTACTCTTGAGAAATGGGTCTTTTCTAATTTTTTTAGAATACTTTTTCCATCCTGTTCTCCAGTGGTTTTATAAATCTCTAACGCTATGTTCAATCCATCCGCCTTTTTCCTTACCGCTGCTATAATTTCCTTTTTATCCGTTCCACCGGCTATTGGATTTATGACCAACAATACATTCTTTTTCATACGGACAAATACTTTTCTCCAAAATTAAGTATTTTCCCGAGGGCCAGATGTTAAGGTTGACCGAATGAAATTAGATTTACAATTATATAGGGGATATGCCAACGATAAAGAAATCGTTGTCTTTGGTCATGTCTTTGAATCTTGGGGACCTAGCAACTACAGGGTCGATAGAAAGAACTTCTATCATATCAAAAGCCTATGGAAAATGTTTACCATTCGCCCGTTGGAAGGAATGAAGGTCCAAATAACATTCAAAGGATTAAAGGCAACCACAACAACCGATTCTAACGGGTTTTTTGAGTACACCCTGCCCTATCATTTTGACTTGGAGCCCGGATGGCATCCCTATGAGGTTTCCTGTATTCATGGAAACAAGGGGTTTGGTATTTTGGAGCGTTCAGAACTTCGTAAGCCCTTTAGCAAAGGGATGAATATTATTTCTGATATAGACGATACTTTTTTGATTTCACATAGTGGAAATATCTGGAAAAAACTGTACGTATTGCTTACGCAAAATGTCACCCAACGAAAAAGCTTTGAAAACGTGGTAGATCACTACGTGGCCTTGGAAAAAAACGATTTGAATAAAAATGATCCCAACTCTTTTTTCTTTGTTTCCAGTAGCGAGTGGAACTTATACTATTTTATCCTTGAATTTGCCAAATTACAGCACTTGCCCAAAGCAGTTCTTCGACTAAAAAATTTAAAAACGGGCTTGTTGGATTTTTTGAAAACGGGAGGTGGCGACCATGATCATAAATATCATAAAATCAAGAAAATTATTTCATTTTATCCTCATACTCAATACGTTTTGTTGGGGGACGATTCCCAAAAGGATGCCGACATTTATGAGCGGATATGTACCGAATATCCATACCATATTAAGGCCGTTTATATACGCCAGGTTTCAAGAAAGCCAAAACCTTTGGTTGTCGACAAAATAAAAAAAATACAAAACCGGGATATTGCCACTTGCTATTTTACTTCAAGTACGGAAGCCATTGAACACTCCGAAAAGATTGGTTTGATAGCTGCAGAATGACTATTTGGGTTACAAATACAACAAGGCCAAAGCTTCTTCCATTCTCCCATCTTCCAGCCATTTTTTGGCCAGTTTGTGGATACTAACCTCATTAACCGTACTTTCCAATATTTCCTTGACCTTCGGTAACTCCGCTACTCTATCAATATCTTCTTGGGAAGGCAAAGTTTCCATATTTCCCAGGCGTCCTAAATTATTCCCCGTAAGTACGGTGCTGTTTCTAACGGCATCGGGTAATTGATCTACCCCTATGCCCTTGTTGCGAATCGGTTTAGGAATTTCAAATAGGGAATCACCACTAGAACGTGTGTACCAGTTTCCGCCCATACGACCTACCAAATCCAATTTTGTGGTATCCAGTTTATTCTCGGAATCCAGATAGTCCTCATTGATGTGAACCAGTTCCACTTTGGCCAGAATCAGGTTACCGGCACCTGGGGTGTCGGCCAATTCTATCACTTCGGTCACTGAACATTCAATGGCTACCGGAGCCTCCCCTACCCTGGGAGGTTTTACCTTTTCACTGGGAACTTGGGTAAAGCCAGCCTTTACAAATTCGTTCACGCCTTTCTCATAGGAAGTACTGGCCAAAGACATTTGTTCCACCATAGGATAGTTGACAATATTGATGACCACTTCGGGTACTTCCAAAACATTCTGATGGGAATGCTTCATAGAACCATCGCGCCCGCTCCTATTGGGAGAAAATATCATGATTGGCGGATTGATACTGAAAATATTGAAATAGCTATAGGGGCTAAGGTTTACATTTCCTTCGGAATCAATGGTACTGGCAAAACAAATGGGTCTTGGAGCTACTGCCGATAAAAGATAGGCGTGCAATTCTTGCTGTGGAATGTTATTTGGATCAATAGTTTTTATCATATATTAATTTTTGCAGGCAAGATTTTCCCCGACACTTCCCCAAATCCTACCCGAATATCATTTTTAATGGCGTACCCTTTCATGCTTATGGTATCATTATCCTCAATAAAAGTACGGGTCTCACCCTGTTGCAATTTAATCGATTTCTTACCGCCCCAGGATAGTTCCAGTAGGGAGCCATAGGCAGTTTCATCCTTTCCCGAAATGGTACCCGAAGCCATCATGTCCCCCACCTTTACATTACAACCATTTACGGTATGATGTGCCAATTGTTGGGCCATGTTCCAGTACATGTATTTAAAATTGGAGCGACAAATTGTTTGGGTATCCGAATTTTCAGGAGCTAAGGAAACCTCTAGATTTATATCATAATTCAGCGGCCCAGTGGATTTTAGGTAAGGTAGTACTTCAGGGTCTTGTCCCGGACCTTCAACCTTGAACGGTTCCAAAGCCTCTAGGGTTACGATCCAGGGTGAAATGGACGAGGCAAAACTCTTACCTAGAAAGGGGCCTAAAGGCACATATTCCCATTTTTGGATATCTCGGGCGGACCAATCATTGAACAGGACCATACCAAAAATGTGTTCGTGTGCTTTTTCAACAGAAATGGATTCACCCAACTCTGTTTCTTTTCCGATAATGAATGCCATTTCCAGCTCAAAATCCAACCGCCCAGAGGGTTTAAAAATTGGTGTTTTTTCACCTTTGGGCAACACCTGACCTTTAGGCCTATGAACGGGTGTACCGCTGACCACTATGGACGAGGCCCTTCCGTGATATCCTACGGGAAGGTGTTTCCAATTGGGAAGGAGGGCATTCTCCGGATCACGGAACATTTTACCTACATTGGTGGCATGTTCCAAGCTGCTATAGAAATCCGTATAATCCCCAATATTGACAGGAAGATGCATTGTAGCTTCATTTTGACCAACAAGGGCACCCGATAAATTTTTCAGTTCCGAATTTTCATCCGATAATAGTCGTTGCACATCCAAACGAACCTTTCGGGTTATTTCCTTACCCAATCCAATGAAATCGTTCAGAAAAGGTTTCAAAAAATAGTGTTCCTCAACATCCAACAAATCGGCTTTTGCCAAAACAGCCAAATCAACGATTTGGGCACCAATAGCGATACCGGCCCTAGGTTCATTTCCATCCACGGAGAAAATTCCAAAGGGTAAATTGTAAATTGTAAAATCAGAATCGTTTGGCACATCAACCCAAGTAGACATTGGTTTCATACTTGATTTTATTTTATGAATTCAACCAAGATTGATAGTAGTTACCATCGTCCAATTTCATGGCGTTTTCCGTCACCATCAACGGCCTAAACGTATCGATCATTACCGCCAATTCTTCGGAGCCTTTTTGACCGATACTTCGCTCTACGGCACCTGGATGCGGACCATGCGGAATTCCGGCCGGATGCAATGAAATATTGCCTGGTTCAACACCGTTCCTGCTCATAAAATCCCCATCCACGTAGTACAATACCTCATCGGAATCGATATTGGAATGATTGTAGGGCGCAGGAATGGATTTAGGATGATAATCGTACAATCTGGGCACAAAGGAACAAATCACAAAGGCCGAGGTCTCAAAGGTTTGATGTACCGGCGGCGGCTGATGAATTCTTCCCGTAATGGGCTCAAAATTATGGATTGAAAATCCGTAGGGATAGTTGTATCCGTCCCAACCTACAACATCGAACGGATGTCCTTCATAAACCATTTCATGCAGCACTCCTTGTTTTTTCACTTTCATAAGGTGCTCGTTCAAATCGGTATGCGTCTCCAGATTCTCTGGGAGTTTGTAATCCCTCTCACAATACGGCGAATGCTCCAACAATTGCCCGAACCAATTTCGATATCTTTTCGGAGTGTAAATAGGAGTGAAGGATTCCGCATAAAAAATACGGTTCTCCTCGGTATCAAAATCGATTTGATAGATGACACCACGTGGAATGATAAGATAATCCCCGTACTCAAAAGGAATATTCCCAAAAATAGTCCGGAGCGTCCCAGAACCTTTGTGGATAAACAACATTTCATCAGCATCCGCATTCTTATAAAAGTAATCGGTCATAGATTGCTTTGGTGCCGCCACCCCTATATGCACATCATTGTTCACCAAGAGGGGCTCCCTCGCCTCCAAAAAATCATCCTTGGGTTTAACGTTAAAACTCACCAATTTTAGCGAACGAATATGTTTTTCTAGGCCTATTTTGGGGGAAACATCGGTACTCTTTACAATCTCCTTCACCATGGTAGGTCGGTTATGGTGATAAAGCAAAGAGGACATCCCATCGAACCCTATAGTACCGAACAACTGCTCAGAATAGAGTTCACCGTCCGGCCTACGGAATTGCGTGTGGCGTTTTGGGGGAATAGTACCTTGTTTGTGATATATGGGCATAAATTGACTTTTTTGGTTTGTGAACTTCTTTTAAAATTACTCATTTAGGTCCTTATAAAGTACCTCTGAGTTCCTGCTCACGTTCTATGGCTTCAAACAATGCCTTAAAATTACCTTTTCCAAAGGATGTTGCACCCTTTCTTTGGATGATTTCAAAGAACATGGTAGGTCTTGCTTGAACGGTCTTGGTAAATATCTGCAACAAGTATCCCTCATCATCACGATCAACTAAAATCCCCAACTTACTTAATGAGTCTATATCCTCGTCAATTTTACCGACACGTTCTGTAAGCACATCATAATAGGTGGTAGGAACGGTTAAAAACTCCACTCCCCTACTTTTTAGGTCGGATACCGTTTTTACGATATCATCGGTAGCAACCGCAATGTGCTGCACGCCTTCGCCTTCATAAAATTCTAGATATTCATCCACCTGGGATTTCTTCTTGCCCGGAGCAGGTTCATTGATAGGAAATTTGATTCGCCCATTGCCATTGCTCATCACTTTGCTCATCAAAGCGGTATATTCTGTAGAGATATCCTTGTCATCAAAGGAAAGAATTTGGGTAAAGCCCATAACCTCTTCATAGAAGTTTACCCAATAGTTCATTTTCCCCTCTTCCACGTTCCCTACCATGTGGTCCACATATTTAAGCCCTACTGGTTCCGGTTGATAGTCCGATTCCCATTTTCTGAAACCGGGTAGAAACACCCCATTATATTCCTTGCGTTCCACAAAAATATGGACCACTTCTCCGTAGGTGTGAATACCGGATCGAACCACTTTTCCGTGGTCGTCCTCTTCCACCTGAGGTTTCATATAACTTTTGGCACCGCGTTTCATCGCTTCCTCATACGCATAGGTAGCATCCTCGACCCAAAGTGCCGTTACCTTAACACCGTCACCATGCTTATCTATGTGCCTACCTAAATCGGTTCCACTTTTTAAGGGAGAAGTTAGGACCAATCGTATTTTGTCCTGTTGTACCACATAGGATTCAAGTTCCCTACTTCCAGTTTCCAGACCTTTGTATGCCAAGGATTTAAAACCAAATGCAGTTTTGTAGAAGTGCGCTGCTTGTTTGGAATTGCTTACATAAAGCTCCAGATAATCGGTGCCGTTGATCGGCATGAAGTCTGTTGCTTTTTCCTGTTTTTTTTCTGATGCTATTGTTGTTGACATATTGACTTACTTTATATTGTTGTTAATGCAACATAGTTGCTAAAAAATTTATGACATTACTGTTTTCATTTTTACAATGGATTCCAAGGCATTCAGTAGTACTTCGTTGGAAGCCCTGGTACCAAAGGAAATCCGAACTTTTCCAGGGGCACCAAAATTGCCCACAGGTCTAACCATAATCCCCTTTTGCTCCAATAAGGCGACCAGTTCTGTATCAGGAATAGTAGGTTGAATCATTACAAAATTTCCCTGGCTAGGCCAAAACTTGATTTGTAATGCACTTAATCCCCTAAGCACAAACTCACGTTCCTGACGTATTAGGGCTACGGTCTTTTCCACAAATTCCGTATCCTCCAAAGCTGCAATGGCCCCTTCCAAGGCCATGGTGGACAATAGAAAGGGTTTACAAATTTTTCTAATGTAATTGCTGATATGCAAAGGGGCATAACAATACCCTACCCGGAGCCCAGCCAATCCATAGGTTTTGGAAAAACTGTTAATGGCAATGATGTTCTGATCATTTTTCACAAAAGGTAATGCCGATGTATAGTCCGCAGCTTCTGCAAAATGACGGTACACCTCATCCAAAACCACAATGACGTGGGATGGAACTTTATTTAAAAAGGCAGTCAAATCTTCTTTGGGAATATAATTCCCGGATGGATTATTCGGTGAGGCCAAAAATATCAACTTCGTTCGTTCGTTCACCGCATTTAAAATCCCCTCCAGATTATAATCAAAGTTTTCCGTCATGGGAACGTTGATGGCGGTAGCCCCCATCCAACGCGTGAATGCGGTATAGGGCAAAAAACAAGGCTGACTTACAATCACTTCATCGCCCTCGTTAAGAAAAGCCTTTGAAATCATATCAATGATTTCCGAGCCACTATTGGAGGTAATAAAATGGTCCTGGTTAAGTTCTTGTTTAAAATCCCTGACCAAGGCCTGTCTTAGTCGGATATCGGTATTATCCGGATACAGACTCAGCTCCTCGAGTGAATCCATTAGCGCCTTTTTAACCTTAGGGGAATACCCTAAAGGGTTTTCATTGGAAGATAACTTATGCACTTCCACACCCTCTGGCATAACAATTTTCTTGCTTCCGCCCTTATAAGTGCTATCTTCTAAAATGTATGTTTTAAACTGTATCGGCATGCCTGTTCATCCATTATCCTTGGAAGGTTTAAAATTACAAAAAATATTTCATTTTGTTGCATTAACAACAATTTTAACGATTTTCTATGTATTTTTGTCCGTAAGCTACCGCATATGGACAGGACCGAAGGATTTGGCGTATATATTGACCGCACCTTAAAAAAGGTACAAAGCACCTTTTTACAGGCCTTTTTGGACAATGATATCGATTTGACCATTGAGCAATGGGTCCTACTACAACGAGTACATCTGGAAGGCAAGAATGCATCCCAGGCGGACATCGCCAAATCCAACTTTAGAAATAGGGCCACCACTTCCCGTGTTATCAGTGGGCTTTGCAAAAAAGGTTTACTAAAAAAACAGCGGTTCAGGGACGACCAAAAACGTTATAAATTGGTCATGACGGACGAGGGCCAAAAACTTATGGAACGTGTACTGCCCATAATCAAAGACCTAAGGAAGGTAAGTACCATTAATATTACCGAAAAAGAGTTTGATATTTTCTACCAGGTATTGGACCAACTCTATGACAATTTTGACCACTACGAGGGCTATAAAACTACAAGCTCTTAGTTACTTTTTATAATAGGGTATCTTTTAGCACGATTTGGTTTTACCAATATGTATTTTTTACTAAATTTGCAGCCACATTTAAAAAACCATCCTTTTAAATGTATTGGGTCGCGTAGCTCAGCTGGATAGAGCATCTGCCTTCTAAGCAGACGGTCAAAGGTTCGAATCCTTTCGCGATCACTTGGATTCATTGGGCCTCCGAGAGTTTCTCTTTCTGGGGCCTATTTTTTGCAAACAATTTGCAAACACCACATTTTTTAACAAGATTTAACATAATAACGACCTATTTGTTAAATTTCAAATCGATTTATAATAATTTCACTTGTTTTAATTGTTAGTTCTATTTCTTTATAATAGAAATTGTCAAACTTCGTTTTATGACATTTTTTAGGTTGGTCAAAGACTTAAAATAAAATTTTGAATATTACACTTACCAAAACAGATTATACTATTTCGACTCTACATAAGCTTATATCTTTAGATGAATATAATGGCTTTGTCAAAATGCGGGAATTCGAATTGGTACGGCAAAAATCTTATAAGTTTTACAGAGTTAAGGGAAAATTGAACGGAAAGAATGAATTCGTTGTTCAAACAGATTTTATCAAACCCTTGAAAATTTTGGTCAAGACCATA
Source organism: Maribacter cobaltidurans (assembly GCF_002269385.1). NCBI lineage: Bacteria > Pseudomonadati > Bacteroidota > Flavobacteriia > Flavobacteriales > Flavobacteriaceae > Maribacter > Maribacter cobaltidurans. The sequence goes on along the minus strand of NZ_CP022957.1, from coordinate 2,579,336 downwards.
AATGTTTTGGGTATTTTGACTTCTTTGATTTTGGCGTTTATTATTTCCAACTGGACACTTGTTATCTTATACTTTGTTTTGAGACTTTTTTTGGAATTATATACAAGGTATCACGAAGAAAAGGAGATTCGTTGTTTTTCTGAAGCCTATCATAGTCTAATCCGAGAAATACAGCATAACTACTAGAATAATGCAAGGATTGATTAATGTAAAAGGTTATTCCGAGAAGTATCTAAAGTTGGCTATCAGACAATGGATTGATTTGTATTTGGAAAGTTTATATAACGAAAGGACCTTTAATTTGTTCCAACTTGAAGACTCAATCCAAATAAGAATCGATAACATTTCTAACCAATTGTTCTTTTTCTTGATTAACTATTTAAAGTACCCTGAAGATATAAAGGGACCAATTGAAATATTGGGATATACAGGAGGTGATGAGACTAGTGATTTTAAAGGCCAGGACATATTGATTTATATTCCTTCTGATGATACTGAATATGATAACGTTTATGTGGTAACGGAAAATAATAATCATTTCAAGATTGACTTTGGTGGTGGAATAAAAAAAGTCAATTCTAGAATTCCAGAATTTTTCAAATTAACACCGGTAAGCACATCATCAATAAATACTATTACAGTTTATACAAAAATGAGCGTCTATCCAGATAAGAAGCAATTCTTTAAAACCATTGAAGGAAGGTTTGCCATAATATCTTTGGCACTCTTGATATTTTTAGTATTTCATTTTCTGTATATCAATGGAAATAGCGATATGATGGAAAAAGAAAGAGTAACTTGGTTTTTATATGCCGGAGTTTCTATTTGGTTTTATATTGATGGTGAAATACTTAAAAAGGATATTCTGTATTTAGGTTGTTTTGCAATAGCAATTATACTGATGGTTTATGGTGGGAATTTTGTAAATAATTTTCCAATAATAATAACTGAAAAATTAGGGCCATTTACTTTAATGCCATTAGCTTTTTTAATGTTGCAATGGCCTCTCAGAAGAATATACAAAGGATTATTTAAGAAAGAACCAAAGACTGATAGAGGCGGAGGAATAACTGATTTCATATATTCAATGGCACTTATATTTGGCTCAATTATCTTGCCTTTTGTTTTGTATGGATTTATGAATAGGTGATTGTTATATCTTAAGAAAATTAATTGCCAAAATCATTTCTTAATACCATTCATCCATTCACAATTTATTTTGCTAATGATAAAATAGGTATATTTATAATATGCTTTCAAGCATAATTTGTGCGGCAAACAAATAATTGATTTGACTTTCCTAAAGTCCGTACAACGAACACAAAATTACAGTGGTAGCTGATTTCCAAATCAGCATGTATTTATTCGGTCCCGCTTGCGGGACGAAGAAATAGCAAGAGGGTGATGCGCAGATTGCGCCATCACGGTTGTTTTCGGGTATTCAAAACGTTGAAAACCAGTTAATTGAATGAATTTTGGAATACCGTGTAAAAACAGGGGTTACAGTAGACTTTTCCAAAATCTACAGTGAACCCTTTGGGAAGCCCTGTAAACACTGGGAATTTTTAGCGGAAAAACAAAATTGGACCATGGAAAAGCAATCAACAAACAACGGAACGAAGAAAGGAACAGGTGGGTATTCCAATATAACCCTAAAGAAAGAGACGGCCACACGCTTTCGAACCTATTCCAAAAGGTTCAACAAGTCCCATAGCGACGTATTGGACGGGATGGTCACCTACTTCCGGGAAAACAACCTGGACCCCTTTGGAGGAGGACTAAAGGTCGTACTTGACAATATCAAAAAGTTGGAAACGAAGATGATGAAGAAAATCGATAGGATCATCGCTATTATCAAGAACATGGAAAGGACGATGATAAGGAACCTGGGAAGTTCTTTTCCAAGGTGAGGACTGTCCACCAAAGAAAAGGACATGGCCTTCAAGCTTCTTAAGACCATGGGAGTCAAAGCTCCAAGTATACCGACCAATAAATTACAGGTGGCGGCCAAGATCATCAAATCCCTTGGAAGTGCATCGATAAGGCCAAGGGGAACGGGAGAGGACATGGGATACTGAAATCCAAAAAGTAGGTTGCGCCCTTTCGGTTTTTTGCTTTACGCGTATCTGCCGGAACGCTACAAAAACCCGATAGCATCCATGCACAAAAGTTAGGCGTAAGATTTGAGGTTCTTGTTCTTGTATTTTCAAACAGTTCGGCTTTAAGCTGAGATTGAGGAGATCAAAAATAATTACAATATAAATAGTCTTTTACCGTTATTTTTGTAAGAATTTATTTTCAATTGCTTAAAAAGTATTATTTGTGATTGGACTTAGCAATGGTTTAAAAGTACTACCGTTCCAATGAAGAGCTACAATAATATTTACTTAATTGATGATTTTGAAACGGTAAACTTCTTACATACAATGCTTTTGAAAAGATTAGGTTTTCAAAGCGTTTTTTCATTTACAAATCCCGAAGAAGGCCTTAAAGTTTTGTTGGAAAACCGAAATAGCCTTAAATCCTCCTTGATTCTATTGGATATCAATATGCCTGAGATGAACGGATTCGAATTTCTGGATTGTCTCTTAAAAGAAGGTATTACACAATCTTTAGACGTAATTATAGTATCTTCTTCCATCTCTGAAAAGGATAAACGGCTTGCGCTTGAATATCCGGAGTATGTACGACATTTTTTGAACAAGCCATTAGAGTCCAATCAACTTAAGACGTTACTTGAGCTAAATGAAAATTCTAAATTAATATAACTTTAATAATTTCTAAATATGCAAGATTGTAATCCCCCTTATGATATTGTTTTCGTAGTTGACGATGATCTGACCGTAAATTTCATTCATAAATCCCTTATAAAAAAGTCTTTTTTGACAGATGATATTAGGTGCTTTACGAATCCCATTGAAGCACTAAATGATTTGAGAGAAACACTTTTAAAAGGGAAACCTAATATTTTAATATTATTGGATATTAATATGCCAGAGTTAGATGGTTTTGAATTTTTAGACCGATTAAATCATTTTCGAGGAACAGAAACGGTGGAAACCATGATGGTTACATCATCTATCGACAGCTCAGATTTAAAAAGGGCGATGAACCACCCCTTGGCACTAGGATGTATTTCCAAACCACTTAGAATGGCCGATATCTCCATTTTGAAGAAAAACCTCACTGAAGTATAAAAATTTACGGATTCTTAATTTTTCTAATTCCCTTCCTTAACATGGATTTGGGATGGTTAAACCCGGTTCTAAAATATTAATTACATATCTAACAGATAATAGTTCATGAACAAAAGAAAATTGTTAGTCTTGGATCCTACCTTTAAAAATATTAAAAAGGTAGTTTTTGTAAGTCTCTTATTTTTCTCCTTGATTGCAATTACGTTCACAGGTTATCTTGAATTTTTGATTGACAAAAAGAGTAAAGACACTGAAAGGGTTAGATTAATTGCTATTCAAAGTGCCTTGAATCAAAGAATTTCAGACAGCTTAAACCTGAATTCCAAAATAACTCCTGAAATTGTAAATGACGTCGAAATAATGACACGAATGCATTTTCAATTATTAAATGGAGACGAATCGCTTGGCTTAGCTAAAATTGAAGATTACGGTTTAATTAGCATATTAAAAAGCATATCCCCTAACCAACAGCAAATTTATAATTTGGTGAATAGGAAGGAAGTTGATGTATTGA